>CAYZKQ010000159.1:0-7605 GCA_964478975.1 uncultured Vicinamibacterales bacterium
ACCAGCCCGGCCAGCCGCTTCCTTCCAACCGGCTTCCGGGTGCCGAGGTTTTCCCCGACCTCGACGTCGATCTTGTCGGTTTCGAGCTCGACGACCGGGTCGCCGGCCGCGACGCGCTCGCCCTCCTTCTTGAGCCAGCGCGCCACGCGGGCGTCGACGATCGACTCGCCGAGCTCGGGCACCACGATCTTGGCCGTCATGGTCGTTCCTGTGGGCTCGTCCCCGCCGCCCCTACCGCCGGCGGCGCGTCTCATCGCTTGACCGGGCCGGTCCGGCCGCTGCGGGCTCGGCCAGCGCGTCGGCGATCAACTTTTCCTGCATCTGGGCGTGGCGCGCGGCGGAGCCCTCGGCCGGCGCGGCGCTCCGCGGCCGGGCGATCACCCGCAGGGGCGCGCGCCCGGCGAGCAGCTCGGCGAGCTGCGGGCGTAGGGCCTCCCACGCGCCCATGTTCTCGGGTTCCTCCTGCACCCAGACCACTTCCTCGAGGCGCGGCCACCCCGCGAGCGCCGCCTCCACGTCGCTTTTCGGAAACGGGTAGAGCTGCTCGACGCGGGTGACCGCCACCCACGGCGCCTCGCGGGCGCGGGGGCTCGAGGCGAGCTCGACGGCGATCTTCCCGCTGCAGAGCACGAGGCGCCGGACCTCGCGGGCGCGCGCCCGCGCCGCGCGGTCCTCGATGACCCGCTGGTAGCGCCCCTCGGCGAGCTCGCGCGGCGTCGACGCCGTCAGGGGATGGCGCAGCAGACTCTTCGGGGTCAACAGGACGAGGGGCAGCGGGTCGGTCCGCAGGAGCGCGGCCTGGCGCCTCAGCACGTGGAAGTACTGCGCCGCCGTCGTGCAGTTGATCAGGCGCAGGTTCACGTCGGCGGCGAGCTGCAGGAACCGCTCCGGCCGCGCGCTCGCGTGGTCGGGCCCCTGGCCCTCGTGCCCGTGGGGGAGCAGGAGGACGAGCGACGGCTTCTGCCCCCACTTGGCGCGCGCCGACACGACGAACTCGTCGATGACGACCTGGGCGCCGTTGACGAAGTCGCCGTATTGCGCCTCCCAGATGACCAGCCGGTCCGGCGCCTGGATGTTGTACCCGTACTCGAAGCCGAGCACGGCGTTCTCCGACAGCGGGCTGTTGTGGATCTCGAAGGACGCCCGCGCCTGCGGCAGCGCTTCGAGGGGCGCGTAGCGGGCGCCGGTGCGCACGTCGCGCAGCACCGCGTGCCGCTGGCTGAAGGTGCCGCGCTCGACGTCCTCGCCCGTGAAGCGGATGGGGACGCCGTCTTCGAGGATCGCGGCGAGCGCCAGCTCCTCGGCGAGGGCCCAGTCCACGGTGGGGGCGTCCGGGTCGTCCAGGGCGTGCCGCCGCCGCGCGCGCGCCTTCTCGAGCTTCCGGTGCACGGTGAAGCCGCGGGGGAGTTCGAGGAGGGCGGCGTTCAAGGCGCGCAGCCGCTCGAGGGGCACCGCCGTGGGCGCGTCGCGCGCCGCCCCCGACGGCGGCGGCTCGAGGGCCGGCTCGACGTAGTGCGCGCCGGGGTCGAGCCCGTCGAGCACCGCCTGCAGCCGGTCCAGGTACCGGCGGTAGAGGGCGTCCGGTTCGTGCGGCAGGAGCAGCTTCCGCGCCACCAGCGTCTCGGCCCACCGCGCCCGCACCGTCGGGTGCGCCGCGATGCGCGCGTAAAGCTGCGGCTGCGTGAACGCGGGCTCGTCCCCCTCGTTGTGCCCGTGCCGGCGGTAGCCCACCAGGTCGATGATGAAGTCGCGCTGGAACCGCTGGCGGTACGCGAAGGCCAGCCGCGCCGCCTCGACGCACGCCTCCGGGTCGTCGGCGTTGACGTGGACGATCGGAATCTTGAAGCCCCGGGCGAGGCCGCTCGCGTAGAGCGTGCTGTACGACTCGTGCGGCTCGGCGGTGAACCCGAGGCGGTTGTTCGCGATGATGTGGATGGTGCCACCCGTCGTGTAGCCGGGGAGCTTCGACAGATTGAGGGTTTCGGCCACCACCCCCTGCCCGGGGAACGACGCGTCGCCGTGCACCAGGATGGGCAGCATCCGCGAAGGGTCGAACCGCGGCGCGCCGCGCTCGTAGGCCGCCGTCCCCGCGGCCCGCGCCATCCCCTCCACCACCGGGTCGATGGCTTCCAGATGGCTCGGATTCGGCGGCATCGTGATCGCCAGCCGCACCTCCTGCCCGTCGCGGATCGCCCGGTGCGCCCCGAGGTGATACGTGACGTCGCCGGTCCACTCCATGTCCTCGCGGAAACTCCGCGCCTGCACGGGGTCCTTGAACTCGGCCAGGATCTGCGCGTAGGGCTTGTGCAGCACGTGCGCGAGCACGTTCAGGCGGCCGCGGTGCGCCATCCCGATCACGATGCGGCCGATGCCCGCTTCGGCCGCTTCCGCGATGACCTCGTCCAGAACGGGGACGAGCATGTCGAGCCCCTCGATCGAGAACCGCGTCTTGCCGGGGAACGTGCGGTGCAGGAAGCGCTCGAACACCTCGACCTCGGTGAGCCGCTCGATGAGCGCCAGCGGGTCGATCGGGTCGGCCGGCGCCCGGAAGCGCCCCCGCTCCGCCGCCTCGCGCAGCCACTCCCGCTCCTCGGGGACGAAGATGTGCGCGTAGTCGTAGCCGATCGTCGAGCAGTAGACCGCGCGCAGGCGCTCGATCGCGTCGTACGCCGTGCGGCCGGGGTCCGCCAGCGCGCCGGCCACCAGGCTGGCCGGCAGGCGCTTGAGGTCCGCCTCGCTGACCCCGTGCGTCTCCGGCACCAGCGCTGGATCGCCGGCCGGCGGGTCCCCCAGCGGGTCGGTGCGCGCCGCCAGGTGCCCGTACCGCCGGATCGCCTCGGCGAGATTGACCGCGCCCACCACGACGTGGGCGTCGACCGGGAGGGCTTCGAGGGGCCCGACGAGGTCGGCCGGCGGCGGCGCCAGCGAGGCGAGCAGCTCCCGCGTCTCCGCATCGAGCGTCTCCGGATGGCGCCGGTAGCGCTCGTAGAGCTCCTCGACGTACGCGATGTTGATCCCGGTGAACTCGTCCCAGCGCGGCATCCTCTTATCTTAGCGGGAAGCTCCGCGCGGAGGCGACGACCGCCGGGGCCCCGGCCTCACGCCGGACCGCGCCCGGTCCGCGCGAACGCCGCGCTCTGGCCGCGCGGGATGCTGAGCGTCTGCCACGCGCCCGCCCGCAGGTGCTTCGCGAGGAAGACGATCTGCCCGACGTGCCCGGCGCAATGCGCGAGCTGGCGGTGCAGCGCCTCGACGACCGTGTGCGGCTCGCCGCGGATGTGCACGGTCCTCGTCAAGTCGTCCGGGCTCAGCGCCGCGATCGCCCCGAGCGCCACGCGCCAGCCGTCCTCCCACCACCCCATCACATCCGCGCGCGTCGTCCCCGGCGCGATGACGAACTCGTCGTCGCGGCGGCGGTCCGGCTTCTCGCCGTCGGTCGTGAGAACGTCCGTCCAGCGGGACCGCATGTTGCCCGCGAGGTGCTTGACGAGGATGGCCACCGAGTTGGACTCGGGGTCGATCGTGGTGAAAATCTCCTGGTCGGCGAGCTGGGCCATCGCCCGCTCGCCCAGCGTCTTGAGGCGGCGCAGCTCGCCGAGGATCGCGCCGAGGAGTTGCGCGCCGAGGGATTCTGGCATACCCTCCTCCAGGGGTCGTGGCACGATACCATGACCGCCGTCTTCCGCGGCGCCGTCGACACGCCGATCGGCCAGATGGTCGCCCTGGCGACCGCCGAGGGTCTCTGCGCGCTCGAATTCACCGAGCGCGCGCGCCTGGCGCGCCTCGACGCGCGCCTGCAGCGCTGGTTCGCGCCCGTCACCCTGACCGACGACCCGTCGCACCCCCTGCTCGAAACGGCCGCGGCCTGGCTCGCGGAGTATTTCGAAGGCGGGGGCGCCGACCCCCGGGTCGTACCGCTCGACCTGCGCGGGACGCCGTTCGAGCTGATGGTGTGGCGGCGCTTGCTCGACATTCTCCCCGGGGCGACGCGGACCTACGGCGAGCTCGCCCGCGCGCTCGGACGCCCGCGCGGCGCGCGCGCCGTCGGCCTCGCGGTGGGAGCCAATCCCATCGGCATCATCGTGCCCTGCCACCGGGTCGTAGGCAGCGGCGGGTCGCTCACCGGGTACGGCGGGGGCCTCCACCGCAAGGCCTGGCTCCTGAAGCACGAATCGCGGTGGGCGCCGCTTACCGGGCGGCGGCTTGCCGCGGCGCCACAGTGAACGCGCGCGACACGCGGGCGACCGCCCGACCCCGCACCACGATGTCGGCGTGCGCCGCGTAGGCGCCCGGCGGGAGGCGCTCGAGGGACGCCTGCCCCCGGGCCACGGCCCAGGACGGGCCACCCCGCGCCAGCGTCACGGGCAGCTCGACGACCGGCGATCCCGCCGCCGCATCGGTGACCCTTATCTGCACGCGCACGCCGTCGAGCCCCAGGTCCGGATGGCCGTACAGCTCCAGGTGGGCGACCAGGGTGTCGGCCTTCGTGCGCTCGACGATCGGGCGCAGCGGGTCGCCCGCCGCCCGCGGCGGCTCCGCGAGCATCAGGTCGCTCACCTCGATCCCGTCGATCGCCCTGAGGCCGGCCACGACGCTCCGGGCGACGCTGCCGCGGCGGCCGAGGCCGTCGATCGCCGCGACCTTCACGGTGTAGCGCCCGGCCGGCACGAGCGCGCTCAAGGCGAAGCGCCCGTGCTCGGCGGTGCCGGCCCCGCTCGCGACGATGACCTGGCCCTCGCCGAGGAGCACGAAGCCAACCGCCGGCTCGGCGGCGCCAGCCGCGGCGTCGACTTCAGCGCCCACGGCGACGCGGAACGACCCGCCGCCCGGTTCGCGGTAGACGAACGTCGCGACGCGCAGCGGCAGCTCGGTCGCGAGCCGGGTCTGCCGGAGCAGGGTGACGAGCGCATCCTCGGTCGTGGCGGCCGTGCCGGCGGCGGGCGGGTCCAGGCGGAACGCCGACCGGGCGCGGAGCTCGCCGCCGCCGCGGACGAGCGAGACCTGGATGCGGTGGACGCGCCCGTCGCGGTCCCCCGGCTCGGCCTCGAAGGCGAGCAGGTAGTGGCCCCCGAGCTCCCGGGCGATCCGCTCGAAAGGCCGGGGGTCGCTGCCCACCAGCCGGAACAGCGCGCCGCGCGCGGCGCCGGCCAGGCGCGCCAGCCCGTCGGCGCGCAACCGGTCATCGTCGAGCCCGGTCGGCGAGAGGCGATCCTGCGCCGCCTCGAACATCGGCGTGTCGAGCTGCAGCACGTAGATGGCCGCCTGGGCGGCCTGCGCCGCCGCCGCGACCTCCGCGAAATCGAACATCTGCGGCTCCGCGACGAGCCCCTCCGACAGCAGGACCAGCGTCTTCGGCCCTTCGAGGTCCTTGAGCCGCTCGAGGGTCCGGGTGAGGGCGGCGACCGACAGGCTCGTCTCGGTGCGCACCTGCTGCACGAGGGCCCGCGCCTCCTGCTCGACCTGCACCGGGCACGGGTCCCGCATCCAGTTGGTCTCTTCGAGGCGCCGCGGGTTCTCCAGGCGGCCGAGCGGTACGCCGCATTCGCGCCGCACGACCTCGTCCAGCTTGGCGCGGTGGCCGTCGGCGACGAAGAGCGCCTCCGCCACCCCGAGGTTGAACGAGCCTGCGAAGAGTTCGGCTTCGCCCACCAGCCGTTCGATCGCCCGGCGCGCGGCGCGCCGGTCCGTCGTGGCCACGAGCGGGCCCGGGCGCTGGAGGCTCGTGACCGCGACCAGATCCGCCGGGTCGAGGGCGTCGACGAACGCCGCCGCCGCCCGCAGCGCGGCCGTGCCCTCGAGCCGGCGGATGTGGCGCTGGTCGACGGCGATCACCACCAGGCGGCCCGCCGCGGTCCGGTCGTTCGAGCTGTAGTCCGGGGCCGCCGCGTGCGCGGGGAGCGACCCCGGGGCGGGGCGCGCGATGAACTGCGCCGAGACCACGCGGCGCGGGCGCCCGTCGACTTTCAAGGCGAAATCGTCCGGACCCAGGCTCTCGATGGGCCGCCCCTCCCCGTCGTGCACGCTCACGTCGACGATGACCAAGTCGACGCCGGAGCGGAAGACGGCGGCGGGCTGCTGCGCCGGTCCGGACGAGACCGCCGGCGCGATCCCGAGAGCACCGGCGAAGGCGAGGGCCGCCTGCCGGACCCACCCGAGGACGGGCGAGCGGGGCATGGGAGGTAGCAGCAGTTTACACCGCCCGCGGCCGCCCGGTGCAGCCGCGGCGGCTCCTGATCACCAAGACCTCGACGGCTGCAAGCGCGTGTTCGGCGGCCAGGACTATCGCCTGGTGATGCTGCAGTACAAAGTGGTCCACAGGGCTGATCCTCACGATTCTCACGTCCCCGTCTCGGGCGACCTACAGTCCCCGCATACGGAGCGCGCTCAGGCGCGGCAACGTGGTATGCCACCCGGGTGATGCTACACTGGGTCGGTGCGCGCCGGACCGGCGCGCGGACGGAACTTCCGCCAGCGGCTCCGAGGACCATGATCCACGACACGCGCACCGCCGCCGTGGGCGCGGGCGGGCTCCTGCTTGTGCTTCTGCTGGCCGGGTGCTCGAGCTCGTCGCTCAGCCTGGACGGCCCGGCCGCGGAGGTCCGCGCCGTCACGGGCGCCCACACCCGCCTCGTCTGGGTCCAGGGTGACGGCAGCGACCCGTTCGCCGCGGGCGACCGGCTCGTCCTCATGGGCTTCGACACCGACGACGGCCGCGGCGAGCGCGTCATCCTGGGCGAGCGCAAGAGCTACGTCAAGCCGCTCTTCACCCCGCGGGGCGACCGCATCGTCTTCTCGAGCCGGCCGAACCCGGGCACGCTCGAGAACCCGGGCCCCTCGGAGATGTTCCTCGTCCGCTGGGACGGCACCGGCTTGACACGCCTCGGCCCGGGCTTCGCCCTCGCCGTCTGGCAGGACCCCGCCGACGGGCGCGAGTGGATCTACGCCGGGACGGACCAGCACCGGTACGACTTCGCCACGGTCGTGCGCTTCCCCATCGCGGACCCCGGCGCCCGCGAAGTGGTGTGGAACAAGACGAAGGTGAGCGGCGACACCTTCCAGCTCGCGCCCGACGGGCGCCTCGCGGGCGGCCTGTTCCCCTGGCCCGATGCCGGGGTCGCGGAGCTGCCGAACCGCTCGTGGCGGCGCCTGGGCGAAGGGTGCTGGACCGCGCTCGCCGACCCCGGCACGCCGCTGTTCTGGTATTTCGACGGCGCCCATCGCAACCTGACGCTGGTCGACGTGAAGGCGGAGCGGCGGTGGGTGGTGAACATCAACGGCGCCCCGGGGTTCCGCAACGCGGAGGTCTACCACCCCCGGTGGGCGAACCATCCGCGATTCCTGGCGATCACGGGCCCGTACAACCGCGGCGGCGACAACCAGGTCCGGAGCGGGGGAGCGCAGACCGAAGTCTATCTGGGACGCTTCGCGCCGGACTTCTCCCGCGTCGAGCGCTGGGTCCGCGTGACGTACAACGCGGGGGGCGACTCCTACCCCGACGTCTGGATCGACCGGTCGCGCAGCCCGCACCCGGTGCGGGCCCAGGGCCCGCTCGGCCCCCCGCCGCCCGCCCCCGCGCCGCGTCCTGAAGGCGGCGTGACCCGCCCC
>CAYZKQ010000160.1:0-7569 GCA_964478975.1 uncultured Vicinamibacterales bacterium
GCCGCAAGACGGCCACCGCCGCCCGCGCCACCCCTGCGGGCAGGTCGGCGGACTCGAGCAGCCGGCGAACCGGCTCGAGCGCCCGCCGGTCGCCGACCGCGTCGAGAACCCGCAGGACGGCCACGCGCACCTCGGGAGCCTCTTCGCCACGAAGGAGGCCGAGGAGCGGTTCGACCACGCGCGGCCCCAAAACGATCAGGCGCGCGACGGCGGCCTCCCGGGCCGCGGCGTCCTGACCCTTCAACCGCACGATCAGCTCGGCCCGCTCGCGCGCCGCCGACGTTTCGATTACCATGGGGGCGAGTTTCGTCGAAGGAGCGCGGTGTGCGCAAGACCACGGTAAGGACCTGCGCGGTCGCGGCGATTGTCATGTGGGCGTTGGGGTCGACCGGTGGCCGGGCGGCCCAGTGGGCCTCCCCCCGCGCCACGGTGGTGTTTCCCGACGCCACCGTCGTCCGGGTCGAGGTGGCGGACACGCCGGCGGTACGGCAGCGCGGCCTGATGTTCCGCAAGGGCCTGGCGCCGAACGAAGGCATGTTGTTCGTGTTCGACGAGCCCGGGTCGTACCCCTTCTGGATGCAGAATTGCCTGTTCGCCATCGACATCATCTGGCTCGACCCGGAGGCCCGGGTCGTCTGGATCGCGCACTCGGTACCGCCGTGCCGGCTGCCCGGGTGCGAGCCGCCATGCCCGTCCTTCGATTGCCCCACCTATCCGCACGAGGGCCAGGCGCTCTACGTCGTCGAGGTGGCGGCGGGGTTCGCCAGGCAGCACGGGCTCAAGGTCGGCGACCGCCTGAAGATCCAGGGATTGCGGTGATCGGGGTGCGGCGGCGATGAGGATCGATCGCATCGACGTGTATCAGGTTGCCTACCGGCTCGTCGACTCGCGCTATGCGTGGTCCGGCGGCCACGCCGTCACAGACCTGATGTCCACGGTGGTCCGGGTGTCGACCGACGCCGGGCTCGCCGGGTTCGGGGAAGTCTGTCCCCTCGGACCCGCCTACATGGCGGCGCACGCGCGGGGCGTACCCGCGGCGATCGCCGAGATGGGGCCGGCCCTTCTCGGTGCGGATCCGACCCAACCGCGCGCAGTGTGCGCCCTGATGGACCAGGTGCTCGGCGGGCACGCCTACGCGAAGTCGCCGGTCGACGTCGCCTGCTGGGACATCCTGGGACAGGCGACGGGGCGGCCGGTCGCGGACCTGCTGGGCGGGCGGCTCGTCGACGAGTATCCGCTCTACCGGGCGATCTCGCAAGGGCCGCCCGAGGCGATGGCGGACGCGGTGCGGCGGTACCGAGACGAGGGGTACCGGAGATTCCAGTTGAAGGTCGGTGGCCGCCCCGAGGTCGACGTGGCGCGGGTGCGCGCCGTGGCGGCGGTGCTCGAGCCGGGAGACGTGCTCGTGGCCGACGCGAACACGGGCTGGCGGCCGCACGAAGCGCTGCGGGTCGTGCAGGGGCTCGCGGACCTCGATTGTTACGTGGAGCAGCCGTGCGCGACGCTGGCCGAGTGTCTCGTGGTGCGCGAGCGCACGCGCCTGCCGATGGTGCTCGACGAGCTGATCACCGGGTTCGCGCCGTTCGTCGCGGCGGTCGAGCGGCGGGCGATGGACGTGGTCAACCTCAAGATCTCGCGCCTCGGCGGACTGACCAAGACGCGCGAGATCCGGGATGCGTGCGAGCGCCTCGGCATCGCCATGACGATCGAGGATAGCTGGGGCGGCGACATCGCGACGGCGGCCATCGCCCACGTGGCCGGGAGCACGCGTCCCGACTACCTCTTCACGTCGACCGACTTCAACAGCTACGTGGACGTCGCGCTGGCCGCCGGCGCCCCGCGGCGCGAGGCAGGCCGTCTTCGGGTCCCGGCGGGACCCGGGCTGGGAATCCAGGTCGACGTCGAGCGGCTCGGCGATCCGGTCCTGACCGTTCGCTGACGCGCGGCGCGCCGCGACCGCCGCCGCGGCGCGCTCGTCGCGCCTTACTGGATGCGCACCACCAGCGCCGCGCGCCGGTTCAGGCGCCGGGTCTCCTCCCGGGTATTGTCGTACTTCGGTCGTTCCTCGCCGTAGCTCACCGTCTGGAGCCGGTCCCCGCCGATCCCGCGGCTGACCAGGTAGTCGCGGACGGCGCGCGCCCGGCGCTCGCCCAGGGCCAGGTTGTACTCGGCCGTGCCGATGTTGCACGTGTGCCCCTCGATCTCGATCCGCACGTCCGGGTTGTCGCGGAGCGTCGCGACCACCTCGTCGAGCAACCGCGTCGCCTCGGGGCGCAGGGTGTAGCGGTCGAAGTCGAAGTGCACGTCTTCGAACACGATCTCTTTCTTCGGCGGCCGCACGACCTGGATCGTCACGGTATCCGACGCCGTACCGCCCTTGCCGTCCGAAACGGTCACGGTGACCGGAACGCCGCCCTCCTGCCCGGGCGCCGTCCAGGTCGTCTGGCGCGCCGTGCTGTCGGCGAACGAGCCCGCCGGTGCCGTCCAGCGATAGGTGAGCGCGTCCCCATCCGGGTCTTGCGCGTCGGCGGCGACTTCTGCGCCTTCGCCGAGGTTGACGGTGCATGGGGCGCACCTGGCGCGCACCGTCGGGGCCCGGTTGGCGGGCGGCGGCGGGGGTGGCGGCGGCGGGGGCGGGGGTGGCGGCGGGACGTACACCTGCACGCCCGGATGGTAGCCGAGCCGGACCTGGATGCCCGCTCTGTCGCCGGCCGGGTTCTCGAAGCCGAACTCGGATCGATTCTTGTGGCCGAGCGCGTAGCTGACGCCGCCCCCGACGAAGAACCCGCTCCGATGCTGCCACGTGAGTCCCACGCCGAGGTCGAGCGGGTTGCGCTGCGGCGCCGTCGCCGGCGAGAACGTGCCGTCGACCGCGCGTACGGGGTTGCTGATCGAGGCCGCGTCGGTGAACAGCACCTCGCCGTGCAGCTCGGTCGTGACGCGCAGGGGCGCCCGGCTCGGAAACGCCGCGCCGACGCCCCACCGGAACGACTCCGGCAGCGTCATGTCGCTCCGGTCCTGGCGGATCATGACGCCCCCGAACGCGGCGATCTCGGCGCGCTCACCGGCGTCCTTGCTCGCGATGACGTCCACGTATCCTGTCAGCTTGCCCGTGCTGGCGTTCGGCGTGTTACCCGACCCGGCCTGCAGCACCCCACGCACGGCGACCGCCAGCGGCTGCTGCCGGTGTTCCGACGCCAGGTTGATCTTGATGCCGGCCATCACGTCGCCCGGGTGATCGCCCGACCAGCGCCGGAACAGCAGGGGGTAGTCGCGCTCGACGCCGCCCGCGGAGCCGAGGCCCGCGCTGAAGACCGGTCGGACGGCGCGGCGGATCCGCGTGTTGAACCGCCACGCGCCGAAGATCTCGAGCCGGTCGCGCGCGCCGACCGCGATCGTTCCCGTCAGGTGCGAGATGTCCGTGAAGCCCTCCTCGCGGTCGAAGTTGACCCGGAACGCGCTCGCGGACCAGCGGCCCGCCGGCAGGATCTCGGCGGTCGGGACGAACCAGAGGCCGGTGTCGCCGAACGGCGTCGTCGCGGCCGGCCGGTTCTCCGCCGGCGCGGGCGCCGGGGCCTGGCCGCCCGCGGGCGGAGTCTGGGCGTACGCCGCCACGGCGAGCGTAAGGCAAACTCCGAGACAGGCGATGCGGTGCGCTGCGTGAATCATGACGTCTCGCTCGGCCATCAGGGCTGGACGAGAATGGCCTTCCGCCATTCTAGGGCCCGTTGTCCGGACCGTCAATGAAAACCGGCGGCCGAACGCGCCGCGTCAGGGTGACGGCCGAGCCGGCGCTTCTTCGGCGGCCGCCCGCGGTCGGGGCGCGGCGACCCACGCGATGAGGACGCTCAGGCCGTACAGGGCGAGCATCGGGCCGGCGACGAGCAGTTGCGACACGACGTCCGGGCCGGGCGTCACGACGGCCGCGATGACGAAGATGGCGAGCAGGGCGTACTTGAACTGGCGGATCAGGGTGCGGGCGGTCACGACGCCCATGCGCGCCAAAAAGAGCACGAGCGTGGGCATCTCGAACACGAGGCCCATCGCGAGTAGGAGCTTCGCGTACAGGGCGAAAGTGGCCTGCACCCGCGGCATGAAGGCGACGTAGTCGCTGGTGAAGCCCGCGAAGAACCGCCAGGCGATCGGGAACAGCACGTAGTGGGAAAAGGCCGCGCCCGCCACGAAGCAGACGGTCGAGAGCAGGATGAAGGGGATCGCCAGGCGCTTCTCGTGGGCGTAGAGTCCGGGCGCGACGAACAGCCAGAGCTGCCACATCACGACGGGCGCCGCGAGGACGGCGCCGACCAGCATGGCGGCCTTCAACCACAGCAGGAACATCTCGGTCGGCTCGGTCGCGATGAAGCTGTCGCCCGGGGGCAGCGCGGCCTTGAGCGGCTCCATGACGAACCGGAAGACGCGGCCGACGAAGGCGAGCGCCACGAGGAAGCCCGCGAGCACCGCGACCGCCGAGACCATCAACCGGGTCCGCAGCTCGTCCAGGTGCTCGAGGAACGACATGCGGGCTTCGGGGTCCCGCGGCGTTTTCGTGAACCAGCCCACGTCAGGCTCCTGGCCGCGCCCGCGGCGCGACGAGCCAGGCGATCACGATGGCCAGGCCGTAGAGCCCGACGAGCGGCGCGGCGACGACGAGCAGGGAGACCGGGTCGGGCGGGGTCACGACGGCCGCCACCACGACCGCGGCGAGCACGGCGTAGCGGCCGTGCGCGGCCAGCGTGCGGTGCGTCACGACGCCCGCGCGGGCGAGGAACACGACGACGATCGGCCACTGCGCGACGAGGCCGCACGCCAGCACGACTTTCATGTAGAGCGAGAAGGCCGGCGCGATCTCGGGCAGAAAGCGTACGTAGTCGGTCGTGAAGCTCGCCAAGAAGCGCCACAGCCACGGGAACGCGACGAAGTGGCCGAAGGCCGCACCGGCCGCAAAGAGCAGCGTGGCGGTCGTGACGAACGCCATCGCGCGCCGCCGGGCGCGCCGCGACAGCACCGGCGCCACGAGCCCCCACACCTGCCACAGCACCGCCGGGCTCGCGACGACGGTTCCCACGAGCGCCGCCATCCGCAGGCGCAGCGTGAAGCCCGCGGTGGTCTGGGTGTAGATGAGGCGGCCGCCGTCGGGCAGCACGCTCGCGAGGGGATGCATCACGAAGTCGAAGATGCGCTCGACCACCAGGAACGCAGCGAGAAAGCCGATGGCGAGGGCGCCGGCGATCCGCATCAGCCGGCGCCGGAGGTCGTCGAGTCGCGCCAGCAGCGACGGCGGCGCGGATCCCTCGTCCAGGCCCTGGTCCGCCGCGGCCGCCGCCGGCCCCAGCTCCACGGGCATCCGGATCACGCGCCCGCGGGGGGATCCCGCGGCACGGTCGAGTCGCCGCCCGCCTTGGTCCGCGCCGGGCTCGCGGACCGCTGTTCCTCGAGGCGGATTTCCTCGTCCAGGGTCTGCCGCAGCTCGTTCGAGGCCCGGCGGAACTCGGCGAGGCTTCGCCCGAGCGAGCGCCCCAGTTCGGGCAGCTTGCGCGGCCCGAAGATGATGAGCGCGATGACCAGGATGATGATGAGCTCCGGCATGCCGATGGACCCGAACATGGTGGTCCTCCTCGTTCGTCCCTCCGCGGGGGTCCGGTGCACCCCACCGGAAGGTCGCTCGCGGGCCCGGCAGAAGCGCGGCCTGCGCCGCCATCTTCGCCGGCGCCCCGCGCGGCGGCCGTGGCTCAGCCCTGGCCGGCAGCGGTGGCGCTGCCGAGCGCTCCCGCAAGTGACTCATCGCATTATAGAAACCGCCTTCCACAAGGGTCAAGGCGCCGCCCGCGAGCGGCAAGGCGTCCGGCGGCGCCCACCGCGGATCGCGTTGCCGGGTCGGGGCTTCTCTGGTAGCATGGCCGACATGCGAACAGCTCGGCCGCTCGCGTTGGCTATCGTGGCTGTGGTCGCCTCGGCGCTCGTCGGCGGCCTGCTCGGCCGGAGTGCGCTCGCCGGGTCGGACGACCTGGTCCGCGAGTATCGGGTCTTCACCGCCGCCCTGGCGGCCATCGAGCGGGAGTATGTCGAGCCGGTCGAGGCCACCCGGCTCGTCTACGGGGCGATCGACGGCATGCTCAAGACGCTCGACCCCCACTCGAGCTTCATGGACCCGCGCGCCTACGCGCAGCTCCGCGAGCGGCAGGAAGGCCGGTACTACGGGTTGGGCATCAGCATCGTGGTGGTCGACGGGGACATCACGGTGATGCAGATCTTCGAGGGCTCCCCGGCCTATCGCAAGGGGTTGCGCCGCGGCGACGTCATCGCCCGGATCAACGGCCAGGACGCCAAGGGCTGGACGAGCGACCAGGCGGTCCGGGAGCTGCGCGGCGAGAAGGGCACCACGGTCAAGATCGGCATCCGGCGGTACGGCTACGAGGGGCTCATCGAGCTCGACATCGAGCGCGACGAGATCAACATCCCGACGATTCTCGGGGCGTTCATGGTCGACGGGGATCGAGGCTACATCCGCCTGCGGGATTTTTCCGAGACGACCAACCGCGATCTGGGGCAGGCGCTGGAGAAGTTGAAGGCGCAGGGGATGAAGCGGCTGCTGCTCGACCTCCGGGACAATCCCGGCGGGCCGCTCGACCAGGCCATCAAGGTCGCCAATCGCTTTCTCCGCCGCGGCCAGCTCATCGTCTATACGCGGGGCCGGGTGCCGAACGCCGACCAGGATTACCACGCGACCGAAGCCAGCGAGTATGTCGACCTGCCGCTGGTCGTCCTGGTGAATCGCAACAGCGCGAGCGCGTCGGAGATCGTCGCCGGCGCCATCCAGGACCACGACCGCGGGCTCATCGTCGGCGAGCGGACGTTCGGCAAGGCGCTCGTGCAGTCGATCTATCGGGTGAGCAACGGCGCCGGCCTGGCCCTCACGACGGGCCGCTACTACACGCCGAGCGGGCGGCTGATTCAACGGCCGTGGGACGGTTCGTTCGACGAGTACTTCACGTATACGCTGCGCGACCAGGACCAGACGGCCGCGCGCCACGACGAGGCGACCCTGCGCTACACCGACACCGGCCGCAAGGTGTTCGGGGGCGGCGGGATCGAGCCCGACCGCTACGTGCCGGGGCCGGTCGAAGGCTTCAATCCGACCCGCACGGGGCGGATGCTCTACGCGCGGCAGCTCTTCGAGAAATACGCCGAGCGGTTCTCGGCGGAAGGCGACGAACGCATCGGCGGCGCGGCGCGGAATCGGCGCGTCGTCGCGCGCGGGTTCACCGTCACGGACGAGATGGTCGAGGAGTTCAAGGCGTTCGCCGCCGAGCAGGGGTTCAAACTGGACGAGGCCGACGCCGCGAAGGACCTGCCGTTCATCCGTGCGATGATCCGGTATCAGATCGACCTGGCGCTGTTCGGGGTCGACGAAGCGCGGCGGCACCTGCTGGCGCAGGACCCGCAAGCGCAGGTCGCGCTCGCGGCGTTCCCGGAGGCGGAGCGCCTGGCGGAGGCGGCGTCGGCCAAAGCGGCGCGCGGCGGCGGGGCTCGATGAGGGAGCGCGCCTTGCCGCCGGCCGCCGGGCCCTGG
>CAYZKQ010000161.1:0-7489 GCA_964478975.1 uncultured Vicinamibacterales bacterium
GACTGGGCCGGGCTGAAGCGGCGGACGCGGCAGATCACCCGCATGCCGTTTGCGATCTCCACCTACGCCATCGCCCCGGATAGCCGCACTGTCGCCTTCGTCACGACGGAACCCGCGGGCCAGCGGATGCAACCGGTGCTCTACACCATCGGGGCCGACGGGCGCCGTCTCACCCGTCTCGCGACCGGCGGGGCGGCCGGTGGTGACGACGACGATCAGCCCCCCGGCGGATTCGGCCGCGGCGGCGGTCTCGGCGACCTCGCCTATCCTCGCGACGGGCGCTCCCTCTACTTCCGCGAGGGCCGCGGGGTCTACTCCGTGGCGGTCGGCGGGGCGGGGGCTGGGGCCGGGGGCGCCGCAGCGGCAGCCGGTCCGGGGCGCGAGGGCGCGCGGCGGCGCGTCACCTTCACGGTGCGCGTCCGGATCGACCGCAAGGCCGAATGGGCCCAGATGTTCGGCGACGCCTGGCGGACGATGAAGTACCGGTTCTACGACCCGAAGATGCACGGGAAGGACTGGGACGCCGCCCGCGCGAAGTACGAGCCGCTCGTCGCCCACGTCGGCGACCGCCAGGAGCTGCTCAACCTCGTCAACGAGATGATCGGCGAGCTCAACGCGTCGCACACCGGGGCCGCGCCGCCCGGCGGGCGCGGCGGCGGGGCGGGCGTCTCGACCGGCTACCTCGGGCTGGACCTCGAACCTGACCCGCGCGCGGGCCGCTACCGCGTAAACTACATTTACGAGGACGGCCCGGCGGACAAAGACTGGGTGAAGGTCAGCGTCGGGGATTATCTGCTGGCCATCGACGGCAAGCCTGTCAAGGCCGGGGACAACTACTGGGCGCTGCTCAACCACCGGCTCAACCGGAAGGTCGAGCTCACGCTCAACGCGAAGCCGACCGAGGAGGGCGCCTGGAAGACCCGCATCGCCCCGATCACCCAGGGCCAGCACAACCAGCTCCGGTACGAGCGGTGGGTCAAAGAGCGCCGCGCCCTGGTCGACAAGCTGTCGAACGGCCGCATCGGCTACCTGCACATTCAGGCGATGAACGAGCCATCGCTGCGCCGCTTCGAGAAGGAGCTGCGCGAGAACCGCGGCAAGGCGGCCCTCATCATCGACGAGCGCTGGAACGGCGGCGGCAACATCGACCAGGAGCTGCTCGGCATCCTCGTCCAGCGGCAGTACCAGATCTGGCAGCCGCGCGGCACCGAGCCCAACCCGCGGCCCTTCTCCGGCTTCTTCGGGCCGAAAGTCGTGCTGCAGAACTGGCGCTCGGCGTCGAACGCCGAAATGTTTCCCGCGGGCTTCCGCGCCCTCGGCCTCGGGAAGGTCATCGGCACCCCGACGGCCGGCGCCGTGATCGGCACGGGCAGTTACGCGCTCATCGACGGGTCCACCGTCCGGACGCCCGGCACCGGCGTGTTCCTCGCGAACCGCGAGCGCACCAACATGGAGAATTACGGCGTCCCGCCGGACATCTTCGTCGACAACAGCCCCGAGGACAACCTCGCGGGTCGCGATCGGCAGCTCGAGGTGGCCGTCCAGGAGCTGCTCAAACAGCTCGGACAGGCCACCAGCACCGCCGGGTCCGGGCGCTAGGGCCCGGCCCGGCTTCCCTCATCTCGTCGAGGAGGCACGTTGATGACGTCCATCAAGCGCGCGCACGTCGTGACCCTCGCCCTGGCCGTGCTCGTCGCGTCGGCCGGACACTCCCTGCTCGGGCGCGCCGCGCAGGGGCCCGCCGCCGCGGCGCCGGCCGGCCCGTTCGATTCGCTCCACTTCCGTGAGATCGGGCCGGCCTCGATGTCCGGCCGCATCACCGACCTCGCGGTCTACGAGCTCGACCCGACCATCTTCTACGTCGGCACCGCCCACGGCGGCGTCTGGAAAACCACCAACCACGGGACGACCTTCGAGGCCCAGTTCCAGGACCAGGGCCTCATGTCGATCGGGGACGTGACGATTTCGCAGAGCAACCCCGACCTGGTCTGGGTGGGCACCGGCGAGGCCAACAACCGCCAGAGCTCCTCGTGGGGCGACGGCGTCTACAAGTCGACCGACGGCGGCAAGACCTACGTGCACATGGGCCTGCGCACCTCCCGCCACATCAACCGCATCGTCATCGACCCGAAGGACAACAACGTGGTGTTCGTGGCGGCCGTCGGGAGCCTCTGGGGTCCCGGCGGCGAGCGGGGCGTCTACAAGACCACCGACGGGGGCAAGACGTGGCGCCAGGTGCTCAACGTCGACGACGACACGGGCGCCAACGACCTGGTGATGGACCCGCAGAACAACCAGATCCTCTACGCCTCGACGTACCAGCGGCGGCGCACGGCGTGCTGCATGAACGGCGGCGGGCCCGGCAGCGGCATCTGGAAGTCGACCGACGGCGGCGAAACGTGGACTCGCCTGAAGGGCAACGGCCTGCCGGACGGCCCGCTCGGCCGCATCGCCCTCGACGTCTATCGCCGGCGCCCGAGCATCCTGTATGCCCTCATCGAAGGCCCCACTCAGCCGGGCGGCGGCCGGGGCGGCGGCGGGGCCGGGGCGGCCGGGGGCGGCCAAGAAGGTCCCGGACCGCAGACCCAGGCGCCCCAACAAGTCGGCGGGCGCGGCATCGCGACCGGCGTGAGCCCGACCCCCACCGGCCTCTATCGCTCGGACGATGGGGGTGCCACGTGGCGGAAGGTCAACAACGTCAACCCGCGGCCGATGTACTTCAGCCAGGTCCGCATCGACCCGAACGATCCTGACGTCGTCTACCTCGGCGGCGTCGGCCTGCACCAGTCGCTCGACGGCGGCAAGACCGTGAACACCTCCGTCGCACCGCGGATCCACTCCGACCACCACGCGATCTGGATCGACCCGGCGAACTCGAATCACCTCATCATCGGGAACGACGGCGGCCTGGCCGTCTCGTGGGACCGGGCGAAGACGTGGGCGTTTCTGCCGAACCTGCCCGTCGGGCTTTTCTACCACGTCAGCTACGACATGGCCATCCCCTACAACGTCTGCGGCGGCATGCAGGACAACTACGTGTGGTGCGGTCCGAGCGCCGTTCGGGGCAGCGCGGGGATCGCCAACCACCACTGGGCGACCCTGCAGGGCGGCGACGGCTTCGTCGCGCTGCAGGACCCGGGCGACTACCGCATCGCCTACAGCGAGTCGCAAGACGGCAACCTTGTCCGCGTCGACCGCGTGACGTTCGAGACCATGAGCATCCGGCCGCAACCCCGGCCGGGCGAGCCGCCGTACCGGTGGCACTGGGATACCCCCGTGATTCTCTCGCCGCACGACCCGAAGGTGGTGTACGCAGCGGCCAACCGGGTCTTCCGGTCGCCCGACCGAGGGCTGTCGTGGACTCCCATCAGCCCGGACCTGACGAGCGGCGCCGACCGCGACGAGATCGAGACGATGGGGGTCAAGGGGCGCGACATCCGGATCGCACGCAACGACGGGATCGCCGCGTGGCCGGCGATCGTCTCCCTGGCGGAATCGCCGAAACGCGCGGGCCTGCTCTACGCCGGCACTGACGACGGCCGGCTCGCCGTGACGCGCGACGGCGGCAAGAGCTGGACGCACGTGATCGACAAGATGCCGGGGTTGCCCGCCGGCATCTACGTCTCCGAAGTCGTGCCCTCGCGGTTCGACGAGGCCACCGTCTATGCCACCTTCGACGGCCACCGCCAGAACGACTTCCGCACCTACATCTACGCGAGCCACGACTACGGCCAGACGTGGCGCTCGATCGCGGCGAACTTGACAGACGAGGTCGCGCGGACCCTGACGGAAGACCTGAAGAACCCCGACGTCCTCTACCTCGGCACCGAGACCGGGCTGTTCGTGACGATCGATCGCGGCCAGCGCTGGATGCGCCTGAAGGCGAACTTGCCCACCGTGCGGATCGACGAGATCACGTTGCACCCGCGGGACAACGCCATGATCCTGGCGACCCACGGGCGGGCGCTCTGGATCCTCGATCACCTCGAGCCCATCCAGGAATACGCCGCGGCGCAGGCGGCCGCCGGCGACGCGAAGCTCTTCACGCCGCCGCCCTATGCGCTCTACCGGCGACCGGCGCGCGACCGCAACTACGAGTTCTGGGGCGACCAGACTTTCTTCGGCGAGAACCCGCCGCAAGCGGCTGTCATCTCGTGGTTCCTCAAGCGGCAGGTCGGCGAGGTCAAGCTCCGCATCACCGATGCCGCCGGCCGGGAAGTGCGCGAGATCGCGGGCGCCGTCCTCGCCGACAGCACCAAGCCCGGCATCCAGTCCGCGTGCTGGGACCTGCGCGTCCAGCCCATCCCGCCGCCGGCAGGCGGACGCGGCGGGCGGGGACGCGAGACCGGCGGGGCGCCGCAAGCCCCGGAAGCGGGCCAGCCGGGCGGACAGCGCAACCCCTTCGGCGCCGGATGCGGCGGCGGAGGGGGGTTCGGCGGCGGGGGCGGCGGCTTCGGCGGAGGCGCCGCGACCGCGGGCCCGTTCGTCTTGCCGGGCCTCTACAACATTGCCCTCGTCGTCGACGGCAAGGTGGTCGACACCAAGCCCTTGCGCGTCATGGCCGACCCTGAAGTCGTCCTCACCGACGCCGAGCGGAAGCGCCTGTTCGACATGGCGATGGAGATGCACGAGCTGCAGCGGCGCGCGATGGCCGTCGGCGCCGCGCTCGCGCCGTTCAATACGCGGATGGCCGAGCTGGCGAAAGAGCTCGCCGGGCGCAGCGATGTCCCCCCCGACGTGAAGGCGGCCTTCGACAGCGTGAACAAGGCGCTCGCCGGGCTCATGCCCAGGTTCACCGCCGCGGGCGGCCGCGGCGGCTTTGGGGGTGCCGGGGCCCAGGCGGCCGGCGGTCAGGCCGGCGGCCGCGGCGCCACGCCAGCGCCGAGCTTGCTCGCCAGACTGGGGCAGGCGAAAAACGGCCTGATGGGCGGCATGTGGCCCACCGAGCAGACGATGCGGGCCTACACCGAGTCGAAGGCCGAAGTGCCGAAAGCCATAGAGGAAGTCAACGCGCTCTTCGGCAAGGCGGCCGGGCTCGCCGCCACCCTCGCCAAGTACAACCTTTCTTTGACCGCCCCCACACCGGTGAAGTGAGTGCGGAAGACCTCCCAGGAGTGGTCCGGGTGCTCGACCCGGACCACCCCTTACTGTTCACAGAACTGCCAATTGTTCGAAGACGGAACTAATTAGCCTAAGGGATTCAGGTTCAGCGTGTTAGCCAGCAGCAGCTTCACAAATCAGCGCGCGAAGTGTGCTCAAATGTGACGCTCCGGGCCACGCCGAGTCAGTACCCGAGCCCCATCCGAGGACAGACCATGGCGGCTAAAGTTTGGCGTGACACCGGGTTAGCGACGAACGGGACCGCCGGGTGTGACGATGGCCGGGGAGTTGCACGCACTCGGCTGGTCGACCGTCTCGGCGCGCCCGGCATACCTGCTGCGCGCGTCCGCTGAGCCGGCCGATGGTCCTACTCACTGCCTTTGCGCCGAGGGTTCAGTGGCTCATGTGTGCCCGCGCTGCGGGCAAAGTTCAACGGTCGAGCAACTTGCGGCGACGCCGGAATCGACCTGGCTGCTGTGTCGCGCCTGCCGCTACGTCTGGCGCGGTCCGGGCCAGGACGCCTTCGCGTTCATCGTCTGCAGCCGCGCCGTGAGCGCGCAGCCCGTGCGGGAGCCGCACCCGGCCACCGGCAAGCCGCGGGCGCCGCGCTTCGCCGTCAGCCTCCCCATGCGCTACCGCACGCCGGCCGACGCGGGCTGGCACCCGGCGGTTACGGAGAATATCAGCCGGTCCGGCGTCCTGTTCCGCACGGACCGTCCCCCGAGTCTCCGGACGGCCGTCGAGATCGTGCTCGAGGTGCCCAGTCTCGTGCCCGGGGCGGCGCCGGGTGACATCGTGTGTCTCGGCGACGTCGTCCGCGAGGAGGTCAGCCCCGAAGGGCCCGGCGCGGTCGCCGTGGCCGTGGGCAGCTATCGCCTGAGAAGCGCGAGCCCCTGAGGGGCTTCTCAGCGTTTCAGCCGCGCGCCCGCGAGCTGGGCGACGGCCGCCAGCGTCGTCTGGGCGGCGTTGAGGCCCAGCCGGAAGTCTTTGTCGCTGAACGTCGCATACAGGTCCGTCGGCTGGTGCCAGTGCGGGTCCCACCCCGCCCCGATCTGGGACCCCCGCTCCAGCTCGCGGAGGCTGATCGCCGCCGTGTAGTCCTGGAACGGCACCGAGTCGGTGCTCTGCATGCGGTTGCCCACAGTCGCTGGATAGTCGGTCGCATAGCGGTCGTTCGCGGCCTTGAAGAACCAGGCGAGCGCCTGGGATTCGGCGGCCATCTTCGAGGACCCGGCGAACTCGATGTTGACGTCGGCCTCCGGGCGCTGCTCGGGGCTGACCGTGCCGTCGGCCCGCGGCATCCCGTGGTCGAACAGCATCATGTCGTGCTGGATCATGCCCAGCCACTTCGGTTCCGGGTACCGCCCCGAGCCGGGCGGGTCCTCTTTCCCCTGCAGCGCGTGGCGCTGCTCGACGTAGGCGCGGCTCCCGTTCAACCCGGTCTCCTCGTTGTTCCAGAGGATGAACCGGATGGACCGCTCAGTTTCCACGTCGGGCATACTGAAGATGCGCGCCAGCTCCATCACGATCGCCGTTCCCGAGCCGTCGTCGTTGGCCGCCTCACCGTAGCCGTGGCCGTCCATGTGCGCGCCCAGGATGTATAGCTCGTCCGGCCTCGTCGTGCCGACCTTCGTGCAGTAGACCTGCTCGCGCGGTCCGGGCGTCGTGGGCTGCATGTTGAGCGCCCGGAGCTTCGGGTCGGGCTGGCGGTTGGGGTCGGTGTTGACGCCGGTCGGCCCGCGGAAGCCTTTCTGGGGAAGCTGGGCGCCACGCCCGCGGCCGCCGCGTCCACCCGCCTGCCCGGGTCCCGCGCCGGTGCCCCGCGCCCCGGTTCCCCGCGCCGCCGGGTCGGGCGGGTGATACTCGTACCGCAGGCGCTCGGTGTTGGTGCACCCGTAGCTCTTGAGCTGCGCCTCGATCCAGTCGATGGCGGCGCGGTTGCGGTCCGTGCCCTGGCGCCGGTCGCCGAACTGGGTGAGGCCTTTGATCGTCGCCTTGTAGCGCTCCAGGTCGAGCCGGCTCACGAGCACGCGCACGACGTCCTCGTCTTCGGGCGGCGTCTGGGGTGCCGGGGCGGTCTGGCCCGGGACTCGCCCCGCCGGCTCCGGTGCCGGGGTCTCCCTCGAAGGTCCCGATGCGGCGCCGAGGCCGCCGAGCAACACCGCCGCTGACAGACCGCAGATCCATCGAGTTTTCATGGTCGCGTTCCCTCCGCGCGTGAGCGAGCAGTGTACTGCACCGACCCGCGCGAAGGCTACGGGCGCGGCGGGACCCGCGGCGCCGCCCCGGAGCGGCCTCGAGTGCGCCGCGGCGCGCGGTGGTGGCGCGCCCGGCAGGATTCGAACCTGCGACCCTCGGCTTAGAAGGCCGACGCTCTGTCCGGACTGAG
>CAYZKQ010000162.1:0-7362 GCA_964478975.1 uncultured Vicinamibacterales bacterium
GAACGAACCACAGATCAACACACGCGGCGCAGGCGACTGCGCCGCGTTTTGCATTGCTGCAGCGAGCGACTCCGCCGTTTGCGCCGGCGTGTCAAACTGGTGCGCGAGCGCGGCGATCTGGTGCGGCGCGATGCGGCGCGACGCCGCGTCGTCCGCCCTCCGCGCGGCGCTCGGCGCGCGTCGGCGCGCGATCGAATCTCGCGCGGCCGCGAAACCCGGCCGGCGGCGCCTTCGTCAGATAGAATTGGTTGGTTGGACGAGAGCCGACCGTGACGTGTGTACACGCCCCAAGCCGCTGAGGTGACCCATGCCCGAGTCCACCACCCCGCCCGCTGCCGCCGCGCCGCTGTCGTTGCCCGCCCGGTTCGTCGGAATTCTCCTGTCTCCCCGCCAGACCTTCGAGCGGGTGGTCGCGGCCCCCGCCTGGTTGGGGATGTTGCTCGTCATCGTCGTGGTCCTGGCCGCCGCGACCTTCGCGTTCCTCAGCACCGAGGTCGGCCGCCAGGCCCTGCTCGACCAGCAGGTCTCGTCGATGGAATCGTTCGGCGTCACCGTGACCGACGAGATGTACGCCCGGCTTGAAGAGGGCCTCGCGCGCGCCCGCTACTTCGCGCTGGCCTCCCAGCTCGTCGTGCTGCCAGTGTTCTACCTGATCGTCGCCGGCGTGCTGTTCGCGGTCTTCAGCGCCTTTCTGGGTGGTGAGGCGACCTTCAAGCAGGTCTTCACCGTGGTGGTCCACAGCGGCGCCGTCTCGGTCGTGCAGCAGGCGTTCGTCTTGCCCCTCAACTACGCCCGCGAGTCGATGAGCAGCCCGACCAACCTGGCGGCCGTCTTTCCGATGGTGCCCGAGGGCACGTTCCTCGCGTATGTCCTGGGGATGATCGACCTGTTCGTCATCTGGTGGGTGCTCGTGGGCGCGGTCGGGCTGGCGGTGCTGTACCGGCGGCGGACGGCGCCCGTCGCCGTCTCGCTGCTCGGGGTGTACGCCGTGCTCGCCGTGATCGTCGCCCTCGTGCGCACCTGGATAGGAGGCCCCGCCTCGTGACCCGCAAGAAGCTCGTCGTCGTCATCTTGGTCGTCGCCGCGTTGGGGGCGGTGGCCTTCGTCAACCTGCGTTACCGGCGGACCGAGGGTGTCGAGGTCACCGTCGAGACCGTCCAGCGGCGGGACCTGGAAGCGGTCGTGTCCGCGTCGGGCAAGATTCAGCCCAAGCGCTCGGTGAACATCAGCGCCGACACGATGGGCCGGGTGGTCAACCTGGCGGTGAACGAAGGCGACCGCGTGCGCAAGGGGCAGTTTCTGCTGCAGATCGACCCGCGCAACTTGAAGACGCAGGTCGACCGGGGCGAGGCGAGCCTGGCGGCCGCCCGCTCGCAGCTCCAGCAGCTCCAGGCGAGCGTGGAGAGCGCGAAGGTGGCGCTGCAGCTCGCGGCCGAGACGCTGAAGCGGCAGCAGGACCTCTGGAGCCGCGGCCTGACCACGCGCGAGGCCCTGGACCAGGCGACGACCCAGTACAAGATGCGCGAGGCGGAGCTCCGCGCCGCCCAGCAGCAGGTGGCGACCCAGGAGAAGCGGATCGCCCAGGAGCTGGCGGTTCTCGAGTCGGCCCGCTACGACCTCAACAAGGTCCGCATCGAGTCCCCGATCGACGGCATCGTGACGCGCCGGAACATCGAGGAGGGCGAAACGGTGGTGATCGGGACGATGAACAACCCGGGGACCGTGCTCTTGACGATCGCCGACATGTCGGTCATCGAGGCGGAGGTCGAGGTCGACGAGACCGACATCCCGAGCCTCGCCATCGGGCAACCGGCGAAGGTCACGATCGACGCGATTCCGGGCAAGACCTTCTCGGGGCGGGTCACCGAGATCGGCAACAGCCCCATCCAGGCCGCCGGCGCGGCGGGCACGCGGCAGGCGACCAACTTCAAGGTGGTGGTCACCCTGGACCAGGAGATCCCCGAGGTGCGCCCGGGCTTTACGTGCACGGCGGACATCACGACGGCCACGCGGCAGCGCGCGCTCGCCGTCCCCATCCAGGCCACGGTCGTCCGGGAGATGGTCGTCGGCCCGGACGGCCAGATCGTGCGCGCCCCGCGGACCGATCGGCGCCGGCGCCGGCCCGCGGCCGCCGAGGCCGACGGGGCGGAGCTGCCGCCGGGCCAGACGCGCAAGGAGATCGAGGGCGTGTTCGTCGTGCGCGACGGCCGGGCGGTATTCGTCCCGGTCAAGACGGGCATCGCCGGGGAGAAGTACTTCGAGGTCCTCGAGGGGCTCCAGGAAGGCGACCAGGTCATCACGGGTCCGTTCGCGTCGGTCCGGGAGCTGGCCGACGGCGACCCGGTGAAGCTGCGCGAGACCCGCGCCGCCCGCCCGCGCACCGGAACGGGGAGCTGAGGCTCGCGGTGGGTCCGTTTCTCGAGGCCGTCGGGATCGCGCTCCAGGCGATCTGGACGAGCAAGCTGCGCTCGTTCCTGACCGTGCTGGGCAACATCGTGGCGGTGACCTCGATCATCGCCGTGGTGTCGCTCATCCGCGGCATGAACCAGTACGTCACGGACGCGATCCTGACCGACGTCGGCGCCGACGCGTTCGAGATCCAGCGCTACCCGATCACCCGCAGCGAGGAGGACCTCGAGCGCGTCCGGGCCAACCCCCGCATCACGCTGGAGGATGCGGAGGCCATCCGCCGGTACTCGGACGCCGCGCTCGCCGTGATGGCGGCGTCGAGCGGGAACGCCGAGGTCAGCTACGGCGAGCACGTCCTCGAGAGCGTGCGCATCCAGGGGGTGACGCGCGAGTACATCTTCTTCCCGACCTACGACGCCGAGCGCGGCCGCCTCCTGACGCCCACCGAGGTGGACCGCAAGCGGCCCGTCGCGCTGCTGGGCTGGCAGACCGCGGACCGGCTCTTCGGCGAGGTGAACCCGATCGAGAAGGTCATCAAGATCGCCGGGACCCACTTCCGCGTGGTCGGGGTGAGCAAGAAGAAGGGGGCGATCTTCGGGCAGTCGCAGGACGAGTTCGTCGTGATCCCTTTGGGGTGCTTCGACAAGATCTTCGGGGCGCGGACCGGGCTGCGGCTCGCGGTGCGGCCCCGCGACCCCGCCCTGCTCCAGACCGCGATGGACGAAGCCACCGTCGCGCTGCGCGTCGCGCGGCGCCTGAAGCCGTCGGAGCCGGACAACTTCGGCATGTTCACCTCCGACACGATCCTCGACATCTACCACCAGGCCACGACCGGCATCTTCGCCGTCCTCGTCGGCGTCGTCGCCCTCTCGCTCGTCGTCGGCGGCATCGTGATCATGAACATCATGTTGATGGTCGTGACCCAGCGGACGAGCGAGATCGGCCTGCGCAAGGCGCTCGGCGCCCGCCGGCGCGATATCCTCTGGCAGATCTTGACCGAGTCGATCACTCTGTCGGTGGCGGGCGGGGTGGTGGGCACGCTCCTGGGCTTCAGCGCCGCCCTCGCGGTGAGCCGCTTCACCCCGCTGCCGGCCGCGGTCGAGCTGTGGTCGGTGGCCCTCGGGATCTCGATTACGGCCCTCGTGGGCCTGTTCTTCGGCCTCTACCCCGCGATGCGCGCCGCCGCCCTCGACCCCATCGAGGCGCTCCGGCGCGAGTAGCGCGCCATGCCCGTGCGCACCGGCCTCCTCGCCGAAATCGTCGTGATGGCGCTCGACACGCTCCGCGCCAACAAGCTGCGCTCGACCCTGACGGTCGTGGGCATCGTGATCGGGATCACGTCGATCGTCGGCATGACCTCGCTCATCCGCGGGTTCGACGAATCCCTGCGCGATTCGATCCGCGAACTGGGCCCCAAGACGATCTTCGTCGCGAAGTTCAGCGGGATCAGCTTCGCCGCGGGCAAGGAGTTCGCCGAGCTCATCAAGCGGCCGGTGCTCACGGTCGCCGACGCGAAGGCCATCGCGCGCGAGTGCCCCTCGGTGGCCATGGTGGACGTCTGGCTCGGCGCGTGGGGCCAGCCGACGCAGGAGCGCGCCTTCTACCGGGGCAAGCGCACGAAACCGCTGTCGATCTTCGGGGTGACGCAGAACTTCGCCGCGGTGAACTTCCTGAAGCTCGAAGCCGGCCGCTTCTTCAACGAGGGCGAGGTCCAGCGGCGCCGGCGCGTGGCGGTCATCGGCCAGACGGCGTACCTTTCGCTCTTCGAGCAGGTCGACCCCATCGGCAAGAAGATCCGCATCGGCCAGGACGAGTACACCGTCGTCGGCGTCGCCGGCAAGCGGCCCAGCCCGGGCGGCTTCAACGTGGGCGCCGACGACTTCATCGCCATCCCCTACACCACCCACGAGAAGTACTACGGGCGCCTCGGCGGCTCCGAACAGATCCGAATCCAGGGCACGCGGGTGAGCGAGGCCCAGTTCCGCAGCGCCATGATCGCCGTCGTCCCGAGGGACGACGTCAGTCGGGACCAGGCCATGGAGGAGGTCCGCGAGGTCCTGCGCGTGCGCCACGGCCTGCGCCTGGACCAGCCGGACGACTTCGACCTGATCACCCAGGACGCCGCCCTGAAAGTGTGGGACCAGTTCAGCCAAGCGACGTTCCTCGCCCTGGTGGTCATTTCCTCGATCGCGCTCCTGGTGGGCGGCATCGGCGTCATGGCCATCATGACGATCAGCGTGACGGAACGCACCCGGGAGATCGGGATCCGCAAGGCGCTCGGCGCCCGGCGGCGCGAGATCCTCTGGCAGTTCCTCGCCGAGGCCGTCTTCCTGACCTCGGCGGGCGGTGTGCTCGGCATCCTCCTCGGGAGCGCGATCGGCCTCGCCGTCCACGCCGCAACGCGCTTCCCGGTCTCGCTCCCCTGGTGGTCCTTCGCCCTCGGGCTGGGCTTCTCCGCCTCGGTGGGCATCTTCTTCGGGCTCTACCCCGCCATCCGCGCGGCGCGCCTCGACCCGATCGAAGCCTTGCGCTACGAGTAGGCCCGCGCTCGGGCGGCGGGCCGGCGGCGCCTGCCGGAACCCGCGGGGCCGCTGCAGCCCCGCGCGCCGGTCTTGTATGATCTACAGGTTGTGCGGTCGCGGAACGGTCCCGCCGGAGCGCGCCTCGCCGCGCCCGCGTGGCGGCGTCCGGGGCCACTGGAGGGCAGGCTTCCATGAAGGTGTACGACGCCCCGAGCATCAGGAACGTCGCGCTCGTCGGCCACAGCGGCGCCGGCAAGACCCAGCTCGCCTCCGCGCTGCTCTTCGACGCCGGCATGGTCAACCGGCTCGGCCTCGTCGACGAGGGCACCACGGTCACCGACTACGACGAAGAGGAAATCGCGCGCAAGCACACGCTGGGCGCCAGCGTGGCGTTCGCCGAGTGGAACCGCCACAAGATCAATCTCGTGGATACGCCCGGCATCGCCAATTTCCTGAGCGAGGCGCGCGCGGCGCTCCGCGTCGTGGACCTCGCCCTCGTCGTCGTCGACGCCGTGGCGGGCGTGGAAGTCTCGACGGAGAAAGTCTGGGCGGCCGCCGACGAGCTCGACGTGCCCCGCCTCGTGGTGCTGAACCGCCTGGACCGCGAGCGCGCGAGCCTCGAGCGCGCCCTCGAGTCCCTGCGGGCGGCGTTCGGCCGGACCGTCATCCCCATCCAGCTCCCCATCGGCGAGGAGAAGGCCTTCGAGGGCGTCGTCGATCTCGTGGCCATGACGGCGATCCGCTTCCCCGGCGACGGCAGCGGCCGGCCGACCCCCGGCGAGATCCCGGCCGCCCTCGCCGACGCCGCCCGGGCGGCCCGCGAGGCGCTCGTCGAGCTGGTCGCCGAGGCGGACGACGCCCTGATGGAGCGGTTCTTCGAGGCGGGAACGCTGACCGACGCGGAGCTCGTCACCGGCCTCCGCCGCGCCGTGCACGCCCGCAAGATCGTCCCGCTTCTCTGCACCTCGGCCCTGGCGAACATCGGCGTCACCGCCGTCGCCGACGCCGTCGTGCAGTACGGGCCGTCTCCGGCGGACCGCCCGGCCCGCGCGCGACAGGCCTCGACCGGCGAGGAGGTCGCGGTCGAGCCTGCGGAGGCGGCGCCGTACTGCGCCTTCGTGTGGAAGACGGTGGCCGACCCGTTCGCCGGCCGCATCACCTTCTTCCGCGTCCTGCGGGGGGTGCTCCGGGCCGACTCGACGGTCTACAACCTGACCCGCGACACGGCGGAGCGCTTCGGCCACGTCTTCCTCCTCCAGGGCAAACAACAGGTGCCGGTCCCCGAGATCAAAGCCGGCGACCTCGGCGCGGTGGGCAAGCTCAAGGACACCCTGACCGGCGACACGCTCGCCGAGAAGGGCAGCGACCTCGCCCTGCCGCCCATCAAGTTTCCCGACCCGGTCCTCTCGTACGCCATCGAACCGAAGAGCCGGGGCGACGAAGAAAAAATCAGCACGGCACTCGCGCGGCTGCGCGAAGAGGACCCCTCGATCGCGTACGGCCGAGACCCACAGACCAAGGAGCTGCTCCTCTCGGGCCAGGGCCAGCTCCACATCGAGGTCACGGTCGCGAAGCTCAAGCGGCGGTTCGGGGTCGAGGTGACCCTCAAGCTGCCGCGCGTCCCCTATCGCGAGACCATCACGGTGGCCACCGAGGCCCACGGGCGCCACAAGAAGCAGACGGGCGGCCACGGCCAGTTCGGCGACTGCAAGATCCGCATGGAACCGCTCCCGCGGGGTGCGGATTTCGAGTTCGTGGACGACATCTTCGGGGGTGCCATCCCGCGCCAGTTCATTCCGGCCGTCGAGAAGGGGATCCAGGAGGCCCGGATGAAGGGCTACCTCGCGGGTTATCCCGTCGTGGATTTCAAGGTCACGGTCTTCGACGGCCAGTTCCACCCGGTCGATTCCAACGAGCTGTCGTTCAAGCTCGCCGGGTCGCTCGCCTTCAAGGACGGCATGTCGCGGGCCAAGCCGACGCTACTCGAGCCCGTGATGGAGGTCGAGGTCTACGCCCCGAGCGAGTACGCCGGCGACCTGATGGGGGATCTGAACAGCCGGCGGGGCCGCATCAGCGGCATGGAGACGCGCGGCCAGACGACGGTGATCCGGGCGCAGGTGCCGATGGCCGAGATGCTGACCTACGAGCAGACCCTCACCTCGGTGACGGGGGGCCGGGGCACCTACACGATGGAGTTCTCCCACTACGAGGAGGTGCCGAGCCACCTGCAGGCCAAGATCATCCAGGCCGCGAAGGCGGCCAAGGGCGAGGAGGCGGAGGCCGAAGCCTAGCCGATCTTCTTGCTGCCGGCGCCGCGCGTGGCGGCTTTGGCCTTCGACGCCGTGGCGCTCTTGGCCTTGGACTCCTCGGCCTTGGCGGCTTCGGCTTCCTTGGCCGCGTCGGCGTCGGGCGGCGCCTCGCGCCGCCCGCG
>CAYZKQ010000163.1:0-7357 GCA_964478975.1 uncultured Vicinamibacterales bacterium
ACCCTAGACGAAGGCGCCGATGGCGCCCGGACGCCGCAGCGCCGCGAGGCGCCGGACTTTCAGCCGCGGACCCCGGAAGGCGGCGACCGCCGCGACGAGGGAGGCGGCGCCCATGCTCAGCGTCCAGCACCGGCCGAACGACTCCGTGAGCATGGCGCCCAGGTGGCCCGCCGCGGCCCCGAGGCCGGCCAGATTCACGACAATCCCGGCGAAGAAGGCGAGGGCGACCGCCACGCCGCGCCCGGCGCGGGTTTCCCCGCGGCCTGTCATCGACCGGAATCAGGAACGCCGGTTCGTCCATCGCCCTGAAGACCGCGGGTTCCGCGACCGCCGCCGCGCCGGACCGGGCACCGGGGCGCGCGCGTCGATGACGGAGGCCTCGGCGGGTGGCGCTTCTGCGTTCAGAATGATCTGGCACAACCCCCGGCCGGTTGGGGCGCGCCGGCCGTCCCACCGGGCGATCTCCGCTGCGAGCCGATCACGAAAGCGCACGAGCCGGCCGATCCGCTCCTCGAGGGATTGGAGGTGCCGTCGCGACAGCTCCAGCACCCGCGAGCACGGCGCGTTGCCGGCGCGACTCAGCTCGAGAATCTCGCCGACCTCCTCGAGCGAGAAGCCGAGCGCCTGCGCCTTCTTGATGAACCGCACCTCCTCGACCGCGGCCTCGGCATAGCGCCGATACCCGGCCGCCGAACGGGGCGGGGGTTGGAGGAGGCCGAGGCTCTCGTAGTACCGGACCGTCGCCGGTGTGACACCCGCGCGCCTGGCAAGGTCCCCGATCAACAAGGTCGCCATGGCAAACAACTCCCGGCCGCCGCGTCTCCGCCCGTCAAAAAGTTCCACCCCGACGGACGGGTAGCCGATCCTCGCCACCGCCTCCTCGAGCTGCCTCGGGTGAACGGTCCCCGGCTCGTATTGCACCCGGATGCGCTTTTGCGACACCCGCGGTCGCACCCGCCGGACCCCGGGCACGGACCAAAGCGCAGTGACGACCTGCTCGGCGCACCCTTCGCAGACCATGTGTGGAATGCACAGCTCCAGCTCTTCCAGGCGTTCGGGCGTCTCCGCCCGTCCGCTCGGGGGTTCGGTGCGCCAGGCACCCGCCACGCTCAAGAGACGACGCCAGAAGCTCACACGCGCGATCCCCAGTGTCGCGTTCGCTACGGGCGGGCGGCCGCCGGCACCGGTGGGGGTGCCCCGACGGACTTGATCGCGTCGAAAAAGTACACGCCGCGTCCCCACAGCGAGTTGACGAAGATCGTCGTCACGCTCGCGGCCATCGCGACCATGCCCCACACGGGATAGACGAGGCCCGTGGTTGCCGCGGGGATGCCGATCCCGTTGAACAGAAACGCCAGCACGACGTTCTGCACCATCTTCCGGTAGCTGTACCGGCTGACCGCGTGGGCGTCGAGTACAGCGCCCAGACGCCGGTTCAAGATGATCACGTCGGCGGACTCGATCGCGACATCGGCGCCGCGGCCGAAGGCGATGCCGACGTCGGCCTGCATCAGGGCCGGCGCGTCGTTGATGCCGTCGCCCACTATCGCCACGCGACCATCCTGCTGCATCTTCCGGACGAGGGCGGCCTTCTCTGCCGGCAGCACCCGCGCATGCACCTCGTCGATCCCGGCGGTGCGGGCGAAGCGGCGCGCCGCCGGTTCGTTGTCGCCGGTGACCAGGCTGGTGCGGAGGCCGAGGGCATGCAGGCGGCCGACGGTCTCCGCAGCGTCGGGCCTCAAAGCGTCGCCGAGCGCCAGCAGCCCGAGCGGGCGCCCGTCCCGCGCCACCCCGACGACGGTCAGACCGTGCGCCTCGAGGTCATCGATTCGCCCGCGGAGGGCAGCCAGGGCGACACCCTCCGCCGCCAGAAACGCCGGGCTGCCGGCCAGCACCGTCGCGTCCCCGACGCGGGCCCTGACGCCTCGTCCTGGCACGGCCTCGAATCGCTCCACCTCGGGCGTCGCAAGCCCGCGCCCGACCGCCTCCTCCACCACGGCGCGGGCGAGCGGATGCTCGGACGAGGCCTCCACGGCCGCCGCGACGGCGAGCAGCTCCTCTTCGGAGCAGGCCACCGGAACGAGGTGCCGCAGGCGGGGGCGACCTTCGGTCAGGGTCCCGGTCTTGTCAAAGACGACGCGCCGGACCCGGCGGAGGGCTTCGAAGGCCTCCCCGGTGCGCATGAGCACGCCGCGCTCTGCGGCTTCGCCGGCGCCCCGCACGATGGATAGCGGCGCCGAGATCCCCAGCGCGCACGGGTAGCCCATCACCAGCACGCTCAGGCCCGCGAACATGGCCCGCTGCAGGTCGGGCGCGGCCCCCACGAGCAGCGGGCCTCCGAGCCAGAACAGCGTGGCGCCCGCCGAGGTCAGCAGCACGTAGGGCGTGTAGACGCGTTGCACGCGGTCGACCAGGTGCAGCAGGCCGGGCTTGAGCGCCCGCGCCTCCTCCACGGCGCGGACGACCTGCCTGAGAAAACTCTCCTCGCCCACGGCCGTGACCCGCACGACCAGCGCCCCGCGGCCGTTCAGGGCACCGCTCACGACACGGTCTCCTGGACGCTTGTCGACGGGTAGCGGCTCTCCCGTGACGAGAGACTCGTCGACCTCCGATTCCCCCGACTCGACCAGGCCGTCGACTGGGACCCGCCCGCCGGGCTTGATGCGCACCAGGTCACCCACTCGAACCTGTTCGAGGGGCAGCGTCCGTTCTTTGCCGTCGCTCACGACGCAGGCGACATCGGGCTCGAGATCCAGCAGCCGCTTGACGGCCTGGGAGCTGCGGGTCTTCACAATGAGCGAGAGCCACTCGGAGAAGAGGTGATAGCTCAGCACCATCACGGTGACCGAGAAGAACGCCACGGTCGGATAGTCGGGCGGATCCAGCGTCAAGCCGATGGCGCCGCCCGCCAGCCCCGCAAACGCCGCGCACTCGACCAGCACGTGCTGGTTCAGGATCCCGAGCCGCAGCGCCAGGAGGCCCATCCGCAGGATGTGGCGGCCCACGCCGAAGGTGAGGACCAGGATGAGCCCGGCGGCCAGCCACGGCACGGCGCCGCCGAGCAGGCCCTGCAACTTGAGCAGGTACACCGCGGTCCCCAAGGCGGCGAGGGTCGCCGAACCGGCCGACGGCCGAGCGCCTTTTCGATGGTGCCCGTGCAGAGCGAGCAGTGCAGCCCCCCGACCCGCGCGCGGATCCACCGCCGCCCGGGAGCGGCCGATGGCTCGTCGGCCCAAACGCGCGGCGCGGTTTCGACGGCTGCCCCGAGCCTCATACGCGTCCCCTCCCCGTGGCCGCGCCAGGCCACAGGCTGAGCCTAAGCTTTCAAGCGGACTCGAAGGTCAAGGACGCGGCGGGCCCGGCGGCGTCCACACGGACGACCACGGAAAGAACGCCTGCCACCCGAACCAGAAGGCCGGGACCGCCGCCACCCGCGCCAGCCGCTGGCCTCGCAGCGGTCCCTCGACGGCCACGCCGTCGTGGATCCGCCACCGCGTGCCGGTCTGGCGATCCACGAGCGCGTCCGCCGGGTCGCCGGGCGCAAGGTCGAACGCGAGGAGCTGGCCCGCCATGTGCCGGTTGAACACCACGATCGGCTGCGTGGGCTGCGCGACGAACACGACGGCGAGCCCGCCGACGGCGTCATGGACGAGGCGCTGCGCGCGCAGCGCCGCCACCGGATACGCGCGCGCGGCGCCCTGGACCTCGATCCCCAGGATGCGTTCCTTCCCCGGCAGTCGCCGATCCCGGAGGGCGCGGCGCGACAGGCCGAGCTGACCGCTCCGGTTGTAACTCTCGTAGGGCGTCCGGAACTCGCCGGACTTCTTCAGCACCACGCTTTCCGGGTAGGTCGCCTTCCACTCCCGCCAGGTGGCGTGAAGAGACGGGACGACGGCGAGCCGGGTGCCTGCCAGCGGACCGGCGATGGCGCGCCCGTCGACCTGGCTCCACAAGCTGCCCGTTTCGCGGTCGTACATGACGAGGCTGTCGCGGTAGAGGAGCCCGGACACGCCGAAGTGGAGGACCCGGTCTCCGACGCTGCTGGCATACACGATGCCAGTGCCGCAGAGCGGTCACCAGGTCACGGCGATCGGCCGTCCTTCGAACGTGTCGTTGACGATCTCGTGACGGTCGAGCTGCCAGGTCGAGTACGCGCGCTGGTGCTCGAGGCCGACCAGACCGATGACCAGTTCCTCATCCGCCATGCGGCGCGCCGCCGCGACCGGCTCGAACACCGGCCGGTCGATGGCCGGAATCGCGTCCCGCGGGAGGACGCGCACGAGCTCCTGCGCGCCGGCGGACAGGACGGCGGCCGCCGCGACCACCATCGACGTCGCGGCCGCCGCCGGCCGCCGCCCCACCCATCCCACCAGTCCCGACGAGCGCCCTGGACCCACGGCCGCCCTCACATGCCCGCGCCGAGCTTCACCTCTTCCCACCGGCCGCCCTTGTTGACCTGCAGCTTCTGGGCGAGGATGGCCGTGCCGTGCTCCTCGCCGGTCACGCGAACCGGCAGCCCGACGTAATCGGCGAGGGCGGTCGAGGGCGCCACGATGACGTACAGCTTCTTGTCTTTCGTCAGGACGGCCCCCGGCGTGCCGCCTCGCAGGCACATCGTCCCGCACCCCTTCATCCCGCCGTGGTCGTTCCCGGTGGCGCCGTCCTTGAGGTAGCACGCCGAGTCGACGAGGGTGCCCTCGATCGTGACCGGCGCGGCGTGGAGGGCGGCACCGGCGACGAGACCGGCGAGGACGAACGTTGCGATGGTCTTCATGTCACGCATCTCCTTTCGTCGACGGACCCAACAACTGGGCAGCGTTCAGGGTCGCTCGGACGCCTGCCCGATCGTCCGAACGTAAGCCACGAGCGCCGCGATCTCCGCGTCGTCGAGCGCCGCAGCGAACCCGGGCATGCCGGTGAAGCGCACGCCGTGCTTGATGATCCAGAACAACTCGGCGTCCGACCAGGCCTGCACCTCGGGGCTCCCCAGGTCGACCGCACGCGGCGACAGGCCCCGCCCGATGTCGCTGAGGGACCGGCCGTCGAGGCCGTGGCAGGGCGCACACTCTCCCCGAAACCGCATGGCGCCGACCGCGGCGGTCGCCGGGTCGATCGTGACGCGCAGCGCGCTCGACCGCGCCGCGCGCCCGATGAGCCAGCGCTTCAGGCGAGTGGCCGCCCACGTTTCGATCGGTCCGGGCTCCTCGAGGGCGCTCACGCTGGCCCGGGAGACCGCCCCAGCCAGTCCGCCGGCGATTAGCACGAGTCCGACGGCGGCGACCAGGGCCCTGCGGCGCCGCACGCGCGATCCTTCCGGCTCAGGCATGGGCGGTGCGAAGCCGCGGCGACCCTGCGATGGCACCGAGCAACGCGCCGTAGACCAGATGGCCGACGAGGGACCCGAAGGCCGCCATCGCGCCGCCCATGGCGCGGCTGAACACTCCGCCCCCCATCATGGGCATGACGACGACCTGCGCGAGCACCCACAGGATCACTCCCCACAGCGTGCCGCGGGCCGCGGGCGAGCCCGGGAGCCGCTCGTACAGCAGGTAGCTGTAAATCGCCGGGAAGACCACGGAGCCCAGCACGAAGTGCATCGCCATACCCGCCGCCCAGCTCCCGCCCAGCATGGATCCGAGCATCGCCGCGATATCCATGCGCATGCCCATCATGGCGGGGGCCACCCAGTACATCATGGCGGTCATGACGAGCGTGCCCGTGAACCCCCCGAGGGCGGCCCGCCCAGGATTCGGTCCCATGAAGTCCTCCGTTGCTGTGCGTCCGGCTCCAGCTCGTCCGCCGCCCGCGCAAGGCGAGACCGAGCGCCCGGAACGGGAGCCGGCGCGGCGTCTCTGTGTTGTTAGTGAGTGACCGACGCGGTGGGGAGATTACACCGCGGCGCAGGTGGCGCGCGCCGGTGTCCCGGCCGTATCATGGAACCCGCGCCGGCCCATGAGCTTCACCGGTGGTGCACTCCTGACGAGGCTCCGTCGCCGCGACCCGGACGCGCTGCGGGCCGTGGTGGACGCCCACGCGCGGCGTCTCTACCGGGCCGCGCGGGGACTGGGTCACAGCCGCGACGACGCGGAAGACCTCGTCCAGGATGTGTTCGTCACGTTCCTGGAGACCCTGGACCGCTTCGAGGGACGCGCAGACGTCGGGACGTGGCTGTTCGGCATCCTCTACCACAAGGTGCAGGAGCGGAACCGCCAGCGCCTTCGCGAAGAGCGGTACGACCCGATCGATGCGGTCTTCGAGTCGTCCTTCGACGCGAACGGGCGCTGGCGCCGCCCTCCGGCGGATCCGGAACGCGCCCTCGCCTCCGAGGAAGCCGCCCTCGCCATCCGCGACTGCCTGGGGGCGCTGCCCCAGGCCCAGCGCGAGGTGTTCTGGCTCCGCCAGGTCGAGGAACTGTCGGGGGCCGCAGTCAGTAAGATCCTCGGCCACACCGTCACTCACGTAGGAGTGCTGCTCCACCGCGCGCGCCAGCGCCTCCGCCAGTGCCTCGACGGGAAAGGCTGGAAGGTGACGCGATGATGACGTGCCGGGACGTCTCGATGCTCGTCTCGACCGGACAACTCGCCGACGCGCCGCTCGCGCGCCGGCTGGCGGTGTGGCTGCACCTGGCGATGTGCCGGCCCTGCTGGCGATTCCGGCGGCAACTCGAGGCGCTCGGGAGGGCGGCGCGACGCTCCGCCGGACGCTTCACCCAGGAGCTGCCGCGCGACTGGGAGGCACGCCTCACGCAGATCGTGATCGAAGGGAACTAGCGAGCCAGCCGGGCCCGCGAGGTTCCGCCGGCCTCCTAGCCACCCCCGCGCACGCCTGGCCGGTGCCTCGCAAACACCCAGGTCCGGCCGCCCCCAAACGCGATGGTGTCGTACGGCTCCGGCTGCGGCCCTTCCATGCCAGGCGAACCCGCCGGCATCCCCGGCACGGCGATCCCGGTAACCCTGGGCCGCTCGGCGAGCAGGCGCCGCACGTCGTTCGCCGGGACGTGACCCTCCACGACGTAGCCGCCCACGAGCGCGGTATGGCACGACGCCAACTCGCGCGGAACTCCGTACTTGAGCCGGATCGCACCGAGGTCGACGAGGTCGATCGTCTTTACCGTGAAGCCCAACTGGCGCAGGTGCACGACCCACAGGCTGCAACACCCTCAACCGGGCGTCTTGTAGACCTCCACCACCGGGAGGGGGGCTCTGACCGTCTGGGCGACCGTCCCGACGCCAGCCAGGAGGGCCACCATCGCAGCCGCCGCGATCCCGCTCGTTCCCGCGCTCCAGCGCACCATGTTCCTCCGCGTCGAACCGCGCCGGCGCTAGCGGGCGAAAAAGGCCGCCGTCAGGGCCGCCGC
>CAYZKQ010000164.1:0-7340 GCA_964478975.1 uncultured Vicinamibacterales bacterium
GCGTTCATGGCGCCGGCCTTCGCGGGCTACTACTGGTCGGCCCGACGCCGCTTCTGGCGATTTGGAGTCGGCTTTCTCGCTGCGGGCGTCGGGATCGTGGTCGTGACGCTCGCGCTCTCGCGGGCCGAACCGGGCCTCACGAAGATCCAGACGTTCTTGATCGATACCTTCGGCCACCACACGGATCCCCACGGATACGGGCGCAGCCCGTTCGGTTTCTGGGGACAACGGGGGCCGATCCGCACGCGGATGGTTTCGCCCCTGGTGGGGGACAGCGGCATCACCAGTCCCGCGCTGCTCGCGCTCCTCGGGTGTTCCCTCTCGATGTTCGCGGTGACGCGGCGGCGGCCCGTTCCGGCGCTCGCGCTCGCCTGTGGAAGCGTCGCGACTGCCGCGATGCTCGTGAAGGTCCACGCGACGGGAACGTATCTCGAGTGGGCCTATCCCTTGTTGTTGCTGGGACACCTCGCCTGGCGGCCGGAGGGCGGCGAGGCGGTTTCGTGACGGGGCGCCCGCGCACCGCCTGTCCTCACCGCTCGCCGAGCTGGGCCAACGCACGCGCGATCGCGGCGGGATCGACCTCCTGCCTGCGGATCTCCTCGAGGAGCGCAGGCCAGCCGTCGGCGAGCGCCTGCGCTTCGCGCCCCGCACCCGCCGGGTCGATCTCAATGCGCCGCCCGGTCTGGACCGCGCGCACGAGCGCGCCCGGCGACCACCCCGTGGGCCAGGTGCGGTTGAGCGTGTCCGCGGCGCGCCGGAGTCGGCCGAGGCGCCCGGCGAACCCGTCGACGGCCCGCCGCTGGGCGGGAGTGGCGGGCGCCTCGGTGACGACGACCTCGACCGCGCGGCCGACCGGCGAGCGTGGGATCTTCACGATGGTCGTGAGCGTGTCGCCCTCGACCGTCCAGCACGGCGCCTCACACCGGTCGGTGATCTTGACGAACGGGAATTCCCGGCCGTCGACGCGGACCGCCGCCGGGGGCAGCGCGCCGACCAGCCGCAGCTCGTAGCTGCGTTCAGTAAGCATCCCGGGATAGCGCCCGTCGACCGGGCCGATGCGGGCGCGCAGAAGGCCCTCGCGGCGCTCGTAGCGGAACGGCGTCCACGCGTAGGCGCGCTCCTGATACCCGAGTCCTTCGCCCTCGTCCTCGTAGACCCGCGTGCCGCCCTCGTCCGCACCGGGGAAGAGGGTGAAGCGGAGTGGGTCGACCGGCTGCCCGCGGATGTAGCGCATCTCGGGCTGCATGGGCACGACCGCGCCGGCCTTGACGTAGACCGGGACTTCCTCGATCCCGAACCGCCGCTCCACCCACGCGGGCCCGTCGAGGGCGGCGCCCGTCCACCACTCGATCCAGCGGCCGGGCGGCAGCCACACGCGCTGCCGCGCTGTGTCCGTGTCGGCCTCCACGGGCGCCACCACGGGTGCCACGAGCAAGGCGTCGCCGAAGAGATATTCGTGCGTGGCGGCGTACGCCTCGTCGCGCTCCGGGTAGTCGTAGTAGAGCGGGCGGAGAAAGGCGACGCCGGTGTCGTATGTGTCGCGCGCGGCGGTGTAGATGTAGGGGATGAGCGCCTCACGCAACCAGAAGGCGTCGCGCATCACCGAGGCGTACGGCTCGGGATAGGCCCAGATCCGCCGCTCGGCGTCGGGATTCTTCGTCGTGTGGGTGCGCAGGATGGGGCTCAAGACGCCGAACTGGACCCAGCGCGTGTAGAGCTCGGGGCTCACCACGCCCGGCATGTGCCCCCCGATATCGTGGCTCCAGTAGGCGTAGCCGACGTTGGCCGCCGTCGCGGTGAAGAACGGCTGGAAGGCGAGCGATTCCCAGACCGAAATCGTGTCGCCCGAGAAGCCGATCTGGTAGCGATGGTTGCCCAGTCCGCCCCACCGGTGGAGGATGAGCGGCCGCCGGCCCCGGCGCGCCATGTCGGTGCTGTGGACGTAGTTCAGCCACCACGTGTTGTTGAGCCCGCGCACCGTCGTGTCGGGGTACTGCTGCCAGTCCAGCCACCAGAAATCGACACCCTGGGCCTCGAGAGGATGGTGCAAGATCTCGAGATAGTGCCGCGCGAACGTCTTATCGGCGATGTCGAACGGCACGTACCGCCCGCTGGCCGGGTCGATCCCCATCGCGCGCGCCATGGCGGGGTACGCCTGCTCGTGGGGTTGGACCCCCGACGCGGGGTGGAGATTCAGCGTGGTCTTGATGCCGCGCGCCTCGCACCACGCGAGGAAGCCGGCCGGGTCGGGAAAGAGCGCCGGGTCCCACGTGTAGCCGGTCCAGCCCAGACGCAGGCCCGCCTGGTCCTTCACCGGCTTGTCCCACCGCAGGTCGAACGTCAGGTGCCAGTCCATGTCGATGACCAGTACGTCGAGCGGGACGTCGTGGCGCTCGAACTCCTCCACCAGCGTCATGAGCTCGCGGTCGCGGTAGGCCCAGTAGCGCGACCACCACACGCCGAAGGCGAACCGCGGCGGCAGCGGGATGCGGCCGGCCACCTGGACGAAGTCGCCGAGGGCGCCGCGGTAGTCGTGACCGTGGCCGAAGAAGTACCAGTCGACGGCGCCGCGCGCGGGCCGCGCCACCGCCCACGGCCACTCTGAGTCGTCGAAGAGCGGCCGGGCGCTGTCGTCCACGAGGACCCAGCCGTCGCGCGAGACGAGCCCGGGCTCGAGCGAGGTAGCCCCCTTCACCCCGTCGAGCGTCCGGGTCGTGCCCCGCAAGTTTCCCGTCTCCGGCGCACCGGGATGCCACGTCACGCGCCGGCCGCCGACCGTCAGGTCGATCGCGAGGGTGTCGGGGGTGAACGCGCCCGCGCCGGATGGGCGGTAGCGAAGGACGAGGGCGCCGGTGTCGACGATCGTCCAACCAGCCTCGCGGCGCAGGGTGAAGGCCGGGACGGGCAGGCGGCGGTTGATGAAGACGAGCGAGGGCCGGTCTTCGAAGCGTCCGTCCGGGGCCCACTCCAGGCGCAACAGGCGCGGTGTCAAAACCGTGAAGCGCGCCCGCCCGACCCTGACCGTGGCCTTCGGGTCGGCCGCGCCCTGGAACGGCTGCGCCGACGCGGCGGTAACGGTCGCCGCCGCGAGAACGAGGATGGAGCCGGCGGCGAGCCGCTTGGTCAGCGCGCGCAGGCCCGCGGAGCCGCTGGGAATCACGGCGTCCCTACAGGTGGCGCAACTCATCCTCCTCGGACGGCTCGGGTCGCCGGGTGGCGCGCTCGAGGAGGTCGCGCGCCAGGTCACGTCCGGCCAGGCCAAACGCGAGCGCCAGCGCGAGCACGACGCCGCCGAAGAGGACCGTGAAGGCGACCAGGATCACCTGGCGGCCGACCCCGAAGTGCTCGAGGGCCATCGTGACGAACAGGACGAGGAGCGCCGCGTGTGCGCCGCCGGCCAGCAGCCGCGCCGAGGGCAAGCCGGCGTTGACGGCCGCGATGAGCACGCTTCGCCGCACGAACGCGGCGAGCAGGCCGCCCAGCACCAGGATGGCGACGCCGACGAGGAGCTGCGGCACGTAGGCGAACGCCTGGGCGATGAGCCCCATCGCGATGCCGATGTCGAGGGCCGCGATCGCTAGTAAGACGAAGACAGCGAGGACGGTCCAGGCGCACGCGAGGCCGACGACCCGCGACGGCGTGCCGCGAATCCCGCCCCGCTCGAGCACGACGGCGAGGCCGAGCCGTTCGGCCAGGCGGTCGAAGCCCAGGCGGGGCAGCCCGAGCTTGAGGACGATGTGCACCAGACCCGCCAGCACGGCGCCGGCGAGCAGGGTCACGAGCATGGCGAGGAGGTTCGGCCCGAAGGCGGCGAGCCGCTCGCCGAACCCGCGGAGCGTCTGGCGGAAAACCTCGCCGAGAAAGTCCCACATGCGCCACCTCCTCGCTCACGATCGCCGCAGTCTGGAGATCTCGCCCGGCTCCTCGTTCGCGCGGACGGTCTGCTCGTCTGTGCTGGCCCGCCGGTGCCTTCGCCGCGACCCCGCCATCGCCCTGCTCGCCACCGGCCGTGGCTCGTCCCCGAGCCGTGGGTGATCGTATCGCAGGTGCGAGCGTGCGACGACGGGAAGGGTGGGGTACCGTAAGGCGCCGGGGGCCTGTGGCACGTGCCGGAGCGAGCGGCAGATCGGCTGCGACAATCGGACGCCGACCTGCGCCACGCGCGTCACGCCCTCGAGGACGGCGTGGGCGCCCGGCAGCGACCTCGACGTGTTCATCGTCCTCTCGTCGGCGGGTCGTCCCGTCCGCGAGCGCATTCCCGACTTCCTGCCCGGGGCGTTTCCCCTCGGGCTCGACCTGTTCCCCTACACGCGGGAGGAGATGGCGGATCAGGCGCCCTCGCCCCTCCTCGAGGCCGTGCACCGGAGCCAGTGGCGCTACGGTCGCGGGGCGCCAGCGGCCGGGCGCTGAGGCGCTCAGGTCCATCGCTCGGCCAGGTAGCCCCTCGCCCGCCAGAATTCGTCGGCGAGCGCCCCGATCCTCGCCTCGACCCCGTCCGCGTCCAGGTCGGCCGCTTCGACGACGAACGACGCCGTCCGCCCGAGATAGAGCGGCACCAGGGAGCGCAGGAGCTGGTCCGCCACGAAGACGCGGCGGTGGTAGGCGAGCGCGAAGTCGTAGATGGTTCGGACCCAGAGGGCGTCTTCGTACCTCGCGGACGGGTCGTCGGACTCGGCTAGCCGCGCGACGCGGTCGAGCGTCTCCGAGGCCAGGACGTGGCGCCAGACGTCGACCAGGTCGCGGGCCCCCTGGCGGAAGATGGCGCGCATGCGCGCCACGTTCACGTTGACCGGTTCCAGCCCGACGCTGTGCGGGAAGCCGAAGAGGGGCACGTCCTCGACGCGTTCGGTGCGCCGCCACCGGGCGGCGTAGCGTTCCATCAGGTCGAAGACGGCGCCCACGACCTGCACGAGCATGGTCGCGAGGTCGGCGCCTGGGTCCTTCGCGTCGTGGATCTTCGCCCCGAGAAACGCCTGGCACACGCGGAAGCCGTCGGCGATCGCCGTCGTGGTCATCCAGATGTCGATGCCGAAGCGGGCGACATATGAGTCCCACACGGGCCGGCTGACGTAGTGCGCCGCCAGGCGGCCCGACACGCCGAAGTCGCCGCCGATCGGCTGGCGGACGTTGCACCCGTAGAGCGCCCGGGTGAGGGGATAGACGATGGAGTTCGTGATCGTGCCGTCGTACTTGTGCCGGAGATAGAGCGGTGCGACGAAGTCGTAGCCCTCGATGAGGAGGGGACCGAGCAGCCACTGGAACCACTCGGGCGTGATGCTCCTCAGGTCGGCGTCGACCACGGCGCACGCCCGGGCCTTCAGGCGCTCGGCGATGGCGAAGATCGTGCGGAGCGCGGTGCCCTTGCCGGGGATGCCGTGGTAGGGCGCCACGATCTTGTGGACGGGCGCGAGGCGGTGCGTGACGAGGATCGCCCCCGGGGAAGGCAGCTCCGCCGCCCGCACGGCGTCGGGGGTGCGGTCGGTCGACCCGCCGTCGGAATTGACCACGAGCCCCCGGGCGTCGGGGAAGTACTTGGCGAGCCCGGCCACCGCGGCGCGCACGACGTGCCCGATCGTCCGGGCGTTGTTGTAGCTGGGAATGCCCACGACCACGTCGGCCTCGCCGATCTCGCGCAAGCGGGCCTCGACGGAGGTGTCGAGCGGGACGGGCGGGGTCACCGCAGGGGCCCTCCGATCTGCGCGAGCATCCACGGGAGGCTGGCGAGGAGGCCGAACATGGCCCCGAACGCGCCCACGAGCGCGGCGGTGGCGCCGCGCGGCCAGGCGGCCGCCGGCCGGCTGGTGGCGGTCCGGACCGGGGCCGCGGGCCAGGCGAGGGCGACGGCGATCGCCGCGAGGCATCCGGCCGGGTTCCACCACAACCACGACACGCCGGGCAGCAGGCGCGCGATCGCGAGGTTCGCGAGCAGCCCCGCGACGAGCCCGGCGGCGGCGGCGGGCCCGGCCACCCGCGGCGCGAGGACGCCGAGGAGGAAGACGGCGAGCACCGGGCCGTAGAACAGCGAGCCGACCTGGTTGACGAGCTCGAGGACGCCCCGGCTCGATCGCGCGAAGAGCAGGCCCGAGCCCACCGCGAAGAGGCCCCAAGCGAACGACGTCGCGCGGGAGAGCCAGACCCGCTGCGTGCCCGACGGCTGGTCGAAGACGTCCTCGAGCGTCACGGCGGCCAGCGAGTTGAGGGCGGAGTCGATCGACGACATCGCCGCCGCGAGGATCGCCGCGAGCAAGAGCCCGCGGAGGCCGGCGGGCAGGTACTGCATCATGAAGACGGGCACGAGGGCGTCGGCGGGGGCGCCAGCCATCGCCGCGGCGAACGCCGGGTCCACGCGCAAGAGCCCGGCGAGCAGCAGCCCGAAGCTACAGTAGGTGGCGACCAGGGGAAACCGCAGCAGCCCGTTCAGGACGAGCGCCGCCCGCGCCTCGTCGTCGGTGCGCGCCGTCAGGAGGCGCTGGGCCTGGCTCTGGTCGCAGCCGTAATAGGCGAGGTAGAGGAAGAACCCGCCGACGAGCATGGGCCACAGGGCGAAGCTGGTCCCGCCGGCGACGCCGAGCGAGTCCGGCACGAGCGCCGTCGCCCGATCCACCGGGATCGCGCGCCAGACGGCCTGCCCGCCGTGCGCTACGACGTAGCCAGCCGACATCAGGGTGCCGCCCCACAGGAGCACGAGCTGGATCAGATCGCTCCAGATGTCGGCCACGATGCCGCCGAGCCCGGTGTAGAGGACCGAGACGAGCCCGACCAGGATCAAGGCGGCGTCGACGGGCCAGCCGAAAGCCTGCGCGACCACCAGCGCAGACGCGTACAGGATGACGCCGAGCGACAGGCCGCGGGACAGCAGGAACGCGGCGGCCAGGATCCGCCGCGTCGGGCGGCCGAAGCGGTGCTCGGCGAAGCCGTAGATCGAGGACCCCGGCACGGCGCGGAGCGCGGGCAGGAGGACGGCGACGAGGGCGAGCATCGCGAGGGGCAGGGCGAGCTCGTATTGCAGCCACCGCAGGCCGCCGCCCTCGGCGAGGGCGACGAAGGCCGGGGCGCCGACCAGGCTGATGGCGCTCGCCTGGTTGGCCATGATCGAGCCCGCGAGGGGCATCGCGCGCATGCGCCGGCCCGCGAGGAAGTAGTCGTCGCCGGTCCGCTGCCGCCGGGCGAAGGCGAGCGACAGCGCCACGACCGCCGCCAGGTAGGCGGCCACGATGGCGGCGTCGAGCGGGCCGAGTCCCTGCTGCATCTTACGCGTCAGCCCTTGCGCGGCGGGCGCGACCCGCCCCGGAGCGTGGCCGCGCGGGCTCGCCGGCCCCGCGGGCGCGCGGTTCCGGGCT
>CAYZKQ010000165.1:0-7270 GCA_964478975.1 uncultured Vicinamibacterales bacterium
CGTCGACGCCGCGCGCCCGGCTCCCCCGGGGCGCCGCCGGTGGAACCCGCTCGCCGCTCACGGAGCGGGCCCGCGTTGCCCGGCCCCGTCGCGCAGCACGGCGGCCACCGCCGCCAGCGAGCCGTCGTTCGGGGCCGGCTCGAGGCCGAGGATCCGGCAGGCGAGCTCGTAGAGATGAATGTTTTCGAAGGCAGGCACCACCACCCCGCGCCGGATGTGCGGGCCGCGCGCCACGAACAGTGCCCGCATGCTCGCGAGGGCGTTGTCATAGCCGTGGTGGCCGTAGACCCAGCGCCCACCCGCGCGGGCCAACAGCGCCTTCGTCACGATCGTCCAGCCCTCGTCCGCGACCGCGAGAATCGGCGACACGCGGCGGTGCCCTTTGAGGTGCCAGCGCGCCGGCAGCTCGGCGCGGCGGTAGACCGCCAGGCGGGGATGTGCTCCCCGCAGCCGCGCGTAGATCGCCTCCTCCCGCCCGGGCTTCGGCCACACCCACCACGTCGGCGTCCAGTCCGAGACCTCGACGTCCGCCAGGTCGATTAACTCGTCTACCACGATGGCCTGCTCGGGCGGCGTCGACACCATCCCGTGGTCGGAGACGACCAGCACGTCCACCGCATCGAGGACCCCGCGCGCTTCGAGACCGGCGATCAGCCGGCCGATCAGATCGTCGAGGCGTCGCACGGCCTCGCCCATCCTGGGCGAATCCGGGCCGAACCGGTGCCCGTCATCGTCCGCGTCCGAGAAGTACAGGGTCACGACCGCCGGGCGTTCCGCCGGCGGCCGGTCGAACCAGCCGAGCACGCGCGCGACGCGCGCCTCGTTCGGGAACGTGCCGTCGAACGGGGCCCACTCGTCCGGGCGCCACCCCTGAATCTCCGCGTCGGTGCCCGGCCAGAACATCGCCTTGGCCAGCCGGTGCGCCTTGCGCGCCGTGACCCACAGCGGCTCCCCCTCCCACCAGCGGTCGTACCGCGGCGTGCCCAGGGCGCGCCGGTCGAACCGCTGCTGCCAGAGCGGATCCCACATCTCGTTGGCGAGAATCCCGTGATGCTCCGGGTAGAGACCGGTGGCCATCGAGTGGTGGTTCGGGTACGTCTTGGTCGGAAACACGGGAACGAGGTACTCCGCGCGCGCGCCCTCCCGCACCAGTCGCCGGAGCGCGGGGGCCTCGAACCGATCCAGGTAGTCCGGACGGAACCCGTCGAGGGCGACGAGCATGACGCTCGCGCCCGGCGGTTGCGGTCGTGGCGTCAGGCCCCAGGCGCGGGCCGAGACAACGGCCGCGGCGAGGGTCAGCGCGAACCCCAACGATCGTGTGAGTCGTCGCCGCATGGTCTCCAGAGAGTATGGCACACGCCGGCGGCGCCCGGCCGGCCATTCCCGACGCGCCCCGCCGTCACGCGCCGCCGCGCACCGCGCTGTGCATCCGCTCCCGGAGGCGGGCCGCCTCGTAGACGCGGTGCCGGCCCGCGCGGACGAACGGCACGCCGCTCAGATCGACGTCCCGCGCCAGGCGGCGCACGTCGCGCTCCGCGATCGCCACGACGGCGCCCGGCGGCGCCGCCCGCAGGCGCGTCCACACCTGCCCGATCGAGACACCCGCGAGGCCCGCCGGCCCGAGCGCGCGCCGCACATCCTCGTCCAGATAGAACAGCAGCGACCCGACGCGCTCGCCGACGACCCACACAGCAGCCGGGCGCTCGGTTCGCGCGTTCAGGGACCGGGCCAGGTCGCGCGCCGACAGCTCGGGAGCGACCCGCGGCCCCAACCCCCGCATCAACCCGACGAAGGTGAGCGCGGCGAGGGCGAGGCTCGCGTCGAGGACGTACACCCGCCGGCCCGCGCGCCACGCCGCCAGCATCAGTCCGTAGCCCACCGCCAGCGCGACCGCGACCAGCCAGAACCGCCCGACCCGGATCCCGAACTCGACGCGGGCCACGATGATCGCGGCCGGGAGCACCAGCGCGCCGACGACCGCGTGCACCCACAGCGCCACGCCGAACCCCCGCGGCGCCGGCTCCGCGCGTTCGACCGTTTCGCGGAACCACGCCCGCGCGGCAAGCACCGCGATCGCCGGCATCACGGGCAGCGCGTAGGTCGAGAGCTTCGACCGGGCCGCGCTCAACAGGACGAGGCCGACACCCAACCAGGCCCAGGCCAACCGGAGACCCGACCGCGCGTCGCCGGGCGGGCCGTTCGCGCCGCGGGCGAACGGCAGGTAGCACACCCACGGCCAGCCGCCGCCGACAACCACCGGGAGGTAATACCACCACGGGCGCTCGCCGTGCGCTTGCGTCGAGGTCGCGAAGCCCAGCAGGTGCCGCTCGACAAAGAAGTAGTGGAGATACCCCGGCCGGGCCGCTTCCATCGCCAGATACCACGGGAGCGCGACCAGCAGCCCGACCCCGAGGGCCACGGCGCCGACCGCCACCATGTGCCAGGTCAAGCGCCGTTCCACGACCAGCCAGACGGCGAAGGGGACGCCGGCGAGCGCGACCCCGACGAGCCCTTTGGTGAGGATCGCGAGGCCCAGCGCCAGGCCGGCCGCCACGGTCACGAGCGCCCGGTGCAGGCCGGACGGCGCCCGCTCGGCCTCCCACAGGAACAAGAGCACGAGATTCGTCCACACGACCAGCGCGACGTCGTGGACGGCGGCCTGGGCGACCCCGAGCGGGAGCGCGAGCGTCGCCGCCAGGGGATACGCGAGGGCGCCGGCCCCCCGCCCGATCAGCTGGCGCGCCAGCAGCCAGGTGGTGACGACCCCCAGCCATCCGAACGCGAGCCCCGGGACCCGCACGGCGACCTCGGTCGGTCCCAGCAAGCGGATCGATGCGGCGAGAGCCCAGAAGTACAGGATCGGTTTGTCGAGAAACGGCTCGCCCAGCACGCGCGGGACCACCCAGTCGCGGCGCTCCACCATCTCCCGCGCGATCGCCGCGTGCAATCCCTCGTCGGGATCGAGCAGCGGCGCCTCCAGGGCGAGGGGCCAGACGAACAGGATGGCCGTCAGGAAGCCGGCCGCGGCTGCGCGCCACGCCCGCGGGCCGCGGCGCGGCGTCACAGCCATCGGAACCACCGCAGGGCGAGCGCGAACGCGCCCACGGTCCAGGCGAAGAGGATGCCGGCCTCGCCGAGCACCGCCCCCGGGCCGGCGCCCTCGAGCATGACCGCGCGGAGCGCGTCATTGAGCGCTGTGAGGGGCAGGGCCTGGATGAACGGCTGCATCGCCGCCGGGAAATGCGACGACGAGAAAAAGACCCCGGAGAGCACCCACATCGGCAACATCACGACGTTCAACCAACCCGAGACGGCCTCGACCGTGCGAGCGCGGGCCGACACGAGAAGAGCCAGGCCCGCCGACGCGACGCTCCCGAGCAGACAGAGCGCGCCGACGAGGACCAAGGATCCATTGATGCGCACCCCGAACACCCACCGCGCGAAGGCGAGCAAGACGACGACCTCCGGCGCGAGGAAGATCAGCCGGCCCAGGAGTTGCGCCAGCAAGAAGTCGCGGCGGCGCATCGGCGTCGCCACGAGCCGCTTGAGCAGTTTCCGGGTGCGCGTCTGGACGATCGAGAACGCGACGCCCCACAGGCTCGTGCTCACCAGGTTCATGCCGAGCAGCCCGGGCACGAGCCAGTCGATGTAGCGCGCGCCCGGGGTCACGACCTCCACATCGGCGGCCCGCCACACGTCCCGGCGCCCGCGGGCGCGCTGGAGCGTGTCGTCCACCGCCAGGCGGGCGAGGCGGCTCTCGGGCCGCGTCGGGTCGTACCGGTAAGCGGGGGGATCGCCCGGCACCACGACCACCTGTACCTCGCCGTCGCGCAGCGCCGCCTCGGTCCGATCGGGGGCGACGACCCGGCACTGGAATCCGCCGGCGGCCCCCAGCGCCGCGCGGACGGCCTCGGCGCCCGGTCCGGGCTCGACCCCCACGTAGACCGGCGGCCGCGCCGGCGATCGGAACGCGACGCCGAGGGCGAGCACGACCAGGACCGGGAAGACGAACACCCAGAAGAGCGCCTCGGGCTCCCGCGTGTACTCCCGGAGGCGCACGAGCGTCAACTGGACGAGCGGCGACGCGCGCCAGCGGCGACTACTCATCGCGGAGGTGCCTCCCGGTCAGCGTCACGAACACATCCTCGAGCGTCGCCGAGTGCGTCGTCAGGTGCGCGAGCCGAAGGTGGCGCGCCTCCAGGGCCGCGAGCAGCGAGGGGACCACCCGGTGCGGGGCGTCGGCGATGAGGAGGAGCGCGCCGTTCTCGCGGCGGACGTCGCGGACGCCGTCGAGGCCGCGCAGCAGGCCGTCGGACGGTGCCAGCTCGGGCGGATCCACGGCGAACTCGATGACGTGCGCCGCCCCGAGGGATGCGATGAGCGCCGCGGGACTCCCGAGCGCGATCACCCGGCCGCGGTCCATCACGGCGACCCGGTCGCACAACGCCTCGGCCTCCTCCATGTAATGCGTGGTGATCAGGATGGTCCCCCCGCCTCGCCGAAACCGTTCGAACACGGACCAGAGCTGCCGGCGCGAGTGCGGGTCGAGCCCCGTCGTCGGTTCGTCGAGAAACAGCACCTCGGGCCGTCCCGCCAGCGCACACGCCACGGCGAGCCGCTGCCGCTGCCCCCCGGAGAGCTTCCCCACCCGGCTGTGCCGCTTCGGCTCGAGTTCGACCAGGCCGAGGAGCGTCTCGACGTCGGGACCGTCCTGGTAGAAGGAGCGGAACAGCCCCAGCGTTTCTTCGACCGTCAGCTTCTCGTTGAGCTGCGTTTCCTGCAGTTGAATCCCGATCCGCTGCCGCAACGCGCGCGCGTCGCGCACCCAGCTCCGCCCGAGCAGCTCGACCTCGCCGGCGTCCGGGGCGAGCAGCCCCTCGAGAATCTCGATCGTTGTGGTCTTGCCCGCCCCGTTCGGCCCGAGCAAGCCGAAGCACTCGCCGCGCCGGACCTCCAGGTCGACCCCGTCAACCGCCACGACCGGGCCGTACCGCTTGATCAGGCCGCGGCAGCGGATGGCCAGCTCGTGGTGGACTCCCTCCATCGGGGCCATTGTACGTCCCGGCCCGGTGCCTCCGGACTTTTTCCCCGCCTTCTCCGGCGAACTCCCCCGCCCACTCCGCACCTCGCCCGATTGCCGGCTCCGCCACCCAGCCTTACATTGCAGGCAGAGAGACGATGGCAACCAGGAGGTCGGCCATGTTCCGATACGCAGGCGGTCAAACGGTGCGGCACGGATTCTACTGGAACCCCGGGACCTGGGCCGTGACGCTCATCGAACGCGAGGGCGGCACGCTGCCGGGCCGCGCGACCGATCGGTACCTGAGGGTACCGGCGGTCGTTCTGCTGGCGCTCGCGCCGATCATGGGCGCGGTCTATGTCATCTTCCTCCCGCTCGTCGGGTTCGCCCTCGTGCTCGACTTCGCCGCGCGGCGCGCGGGGCGGCTCGCCGGCAAAGCGGTGTGGCGGTTCCTGGCTACGGTGGTGCCGGCCTGGCGTCCGGGAACCGCGTACCTGGCGGATCGCGACCGCGACGCGCGCAAGGCGGAGCCGCCGGCCAAGGACGAGACCCCACGCGGGGAGGCGTGATCACCCGTCGACGCGAATGATGCCCTTGCGGATGGCGAAGCGGATGAGGTCGGTGCGGTTGTGGAGGCCCAGTTTCTCCATGAGCCGCTCGCGGTGGGACATCGCGGTCTTGACGCTGATGTCGAGCAGCTCGGCGACCTCCTTGTTGCTGTGGCCCTCGGCGATGAGCTTGAGCACTTGCTTCTCCCGGTCCGTGAGCGTGTCGTAGGGATCCGCCGCCGCTTCGGCCGGCACCGCCGGCGCGCTCACCACCTCCCGGGCCACCTCGGGGTCGAGGACGAGGCCGCCCTTCGCCGCGGCCCGAATCGCGGCGACCAGGTCGCTCGCGGCGGCCTTCTTGAGCACGTAGCCCGCGACCCCGAGCTGCAGGAAGCGGCGGACGTACTCGCGGTCCTCGTACTGCGTCAGGACGAGCACCTTGACCTCGGGGAGCGCCTTGCGCAGCTCCAGGGCCGCCTCCAGGCCGCCGAGCCCGGGCATCGCGATGTCCATCAGGACCAGGTCGGGGCGCAGCCGGCGGCAGGCCTCGACCGCCTGCGCGCCGTCAGCGGCTTCGCCGACGACCTCGATGTCCCCGGCCGTCGCGAGCAGGGCGCGGATCCCCTCGCGCACGATCGCGTGGTCATCCGCGACGAGCACCCGGATCTTCGCCACCGCCGACCTCCACGGGCACCGGCACCCGCACCGACACGTGGGTGCCGCGACCGGGCGCCGAGTCGATTTTCACCACGCCCCCGAGCAAGTCGACGCGCTCCCGCATGCCGAGCAGCCCGAGGCCCCGCCCGCTCTCCGCCGACATGGCCACCGCCGAGGGGTCGAACCCCCGCCCGTCGTCCTCGATGTCGACCGCGAGCTGGTGGTCTTCGAGGGCGATCTCGATGAGGACGGTCTCCGCCCCGGCGTGCTTCGCGATGTTCGTGACCGCCTCCTGGACCACGCGGAAGACCGCCACTTCGAACTCCGGCGGGAACCGCCGATCGATCTCCTGGCACTCGAACCGGACCGCGATGCCCAGCGGCTCGAGGTGTCGCGCCGCGAACCACCGGACCGCCGGCACGAGGCCGAGGTCGTCCAGGATCGAGGGCCGCAGGTCGTAGATCAGGCGGTGCAGCTCCTCGATGGCGCGCACCGTCAGGGCGCGCGCCGCCGCGAGCCGCTGCCGGAGCGAGTCGGATTCGGCGGCGGCGCAGGCGGACTCGATCCCCATCGCGAGCGCACTCAGGGTCTGGCTCGTCTCGTCGTGCAGCTCGCGCGCGATCCGCTTCCGCTCCTCCTCCTGCGCCGAGATCACCTTGCTGAGCAGGTGGCCGCGGCTCTCGTCGCGGCGCCGCAGTTCCTGGTAGAGGCGCTCGAGCTCGCGCGTGCGCTCCTCGACCCGCCGCTCGAGCTCGGCGTTGGCCCGCTCGACCGCCGCGATCGACTCCCGGAGCGCCGCCCGCATCGCCTCGAGCGTCGCCCCGAGCCGGCCGACCTCGTCGGCCCCGAGGGGCGGGATCGGCTGGCCCAGGTCACCGCTCCGGATGCGCTCGGCGGCCTCCGTCAGGACGGTCAGGGGACGCGTCACGCTCCGCGCCGCGCCCCACGCGAACAGCGCGCCGACGCCCAGCAGCACCGGCACCAGCCCCATCAGGCGCCGCCGGAACCCGGCGACCACCGCGGCCTCCTCGTCGCCCGGTTCGCG
>CAYZKQ010000166.1:0-7261 GCA_964478975.1 uncultured Vicinamibacterales bacterium
CTCCTCGTCGGTTATTACACCGCCTGGCTGGTATGGCTGGTCGCACCGCGCAGGCCCGCGGTCCGCTACGCCGCGGCGGCGATGGTCGCCGCGGCCGGCGTCCTGATGGTCGCGGCGCCGCCGGGGCCGGACGGCTCGGCGCCCCGCGGCCGGTTGCGCGTCGTGTTCCTAGACGTGGGGCAGGGCGACGCCACGGTGCTCCAGTTGCCCGACAGGCGCGCCCTGCTGGTTGACGCGGGGGGTGCGGCCGACGACCGCTTCGACATCGGCGGTCGGGTCGTCGCCCCGGCTTTGTGGGCGCTGGGCATCCGGCGCCTGGAGGCGCTGGTGATCACCCACGGCGACGCCGATCACGTGGGCGGGGCGGCCGCAGTGGTCCGGGATTTCCGGCCGCGCGCCGTCTGGGAGGGGATTCCGGTTCCGCGTCTCGAGACGATCAACGCCCTCGCGGCCGATCCCATCGTCCGGAGCGGCGAATGGCGGCAGCTTCAGGCCGGCGACCGCGCGCGGTTGGGCCTCGTCGAGATCCTGGCGTTGCACCCCCCGCTCCCGAACTGGGAACGCCAGGCTGCCCGCAACGACGACTCCGTGGTGCTCGATGTGCGGTACGGGGAGGTGTCGATCCTTCTGACCGGCGACATCGGCCGGGAGGTCGAGCCGCTCGTCGCGGCGCGGCTCGAGCCGGCCGGCCTGCGAGTCCTGAAAGTGCCGCACCACGGGAGCGCGGGGTCCAGCTCTCGAGCGCTGCTCGAGGCGGCCCGCCCGGCCGTGGCCGTCGTGAGCGCCGGTCGCTTCAATCTGTTCGGCCACCCCTCGCCGCTCGTGGTGGCCCGCTACCGCGCGGCCGGCATCGAGCTGTTCCGGACCGATCGCGACGGTGCGATCATGGTGGAAACCGACGGGGCGGCGCTGCGCCTGTCGACCTGGGCGCCTCGGAGGGCGGGCGGCTGGCGCCTGGTGCGCGCGATCCCCGGCGGTGGAGCAGCGCGGCGGGCGGTTAGGCCTTGAGGGCCTGCCACTCGGCTTCCAGCTCCTCGAGGGCCGCCTCGTGGACCGTGCGGCCCTGCGCGGCGAGGCGGCGTTCGAGGGCGGCGAAGCGCTCGGTGAACTTGTCGTTGGCGGCCCGGAGCGCCGACTCGGGCTCGACCCCGAGCTGGCGGCAGAGGTTGGCCAGCGAAAACAGGACGTCGCCCATTTCCTCTTCGACCCGATCGCGGCTCTCGCGGGCGAGCGCGCGGCGCAGCTCGGCGACTTCTTCCTCGATCTTGGCGAGGACGTCCTCGGCGCGAGCCCAGTCGAAGCCGACGGCGGCGACACGCGTCCCGATTTCGTAGGCGCGCAAGAGCGCCGGGAGATGTCGCGGGACGCCGGCCAGCACCCCGCGCGCCTCGCCGGTCTGGGTCTGCTCGCCCGCCTTGATCGCCTCCCACTGCTCCACGACCTGGGCCGGCGTTTCGATGCGGGCCTGCGTCGCCGGGCCGCCCGCACCCTTCGTGCCGCCCGAGGGGGTCCCACGGCGCGGGCCGAACACGTGCGGGTGCCGCCGCACGAGTTTCCGGGTGATGGCGTCGAGGGCATCCACCACGGTGAAGGCGCCCTCGTCTGCGCCGATCTGCGCGAGGAAGACGCCTTCGAAGAGCAGGTCGCCGATTTCCCGGGCGAGCGCCTGGCGGTCGCCGCGGTCGATCGCGTCGAGGACCTCGTAGGTCTCTTCGAGCAGGAAGCCGCGGAGGGAGGCGAGGGTTTGCTGGCGGTCCCAGGGGCAGCCTCGCGGGCCCCGGAGGCGTTGCATGAGGCGCACCAGGCGCTGGAAGCCGGTCCCCGCGGCGCGCGCGGTGCGGGTCGGCGACGGGCGGCGCGGGCGCGTGCGGGACGCGGCTCGGGGTGGGCGGCGCGCGGCCATGGGTGGAGGATATGCTAGCATTCTCCAGGACGATGGCCTCCGAGTCCGGTCGGGAGCCGGTCAGCTTCACGTCGCTCGTCCTGTCGCTCGCCACGACGGCGGCCGTGCACTTCGGCGACCTCGCGGACCCGGCGACGGGCGGCCGCGCGGTCAACCTCGAAGGCGCGCGGCAGATGATCGATCTGCTCGGCGTCCTGGAGCAGAAGACCCGCGGCAACCTGACGCCCGAGGAGCGCGCCGTCCTCGAGCAGGTCCTGTTCGAGCTGCGCCTGCGGTACGTCGAGGCGCAGCGGGCCGCTGCGGACTCTCCCAAGAAGATCATCGTCCCGTGACGTCCGTCGACGTCGTTCGCTATCCGGGCGACCCGCGGCCGGCGGCGTGGCACCAGCCGGTGCTCGCGCTCGGCAATTTCGACGGCCTGCACCGCGGGCACATGAAGATCATCGACCGGGTCCGGCGGCGGGCCGGCGAGCGCGGGGGAACGCCCGTCGCCATGACGTTCGACCCCCATCCGCCCCGCGTCGTGCGCCCGGACAAGGCGCCGCCGCTGCTCATGACGCTGGCCCAGCGGCTCGAGGCGCTCGAGCGGGCCGGCATGCGGGGCATCGTGGTGGTGCGGTTTTCGCCGGAGCTGTCGCGGTGGGAGCCCGAGGCGTTCGTCGAGCGGGTGCTCGTCGAGTGGCTGCGGGCCGTCGAGGTCTGGGTGGGTGCGAACTTCCTGTTCGGGCGGGATCGGACGGGCACCTTCTCGCAGTTGCGGGCGCTCGGGGCGCGGTGGGGGTTCCGCGCGGAAAAGATCGACCCGGTCCGCTACAAAGAGTTCGTCGTGAGCAGCACGCGGATCCGGCGGCTCGTGGCGGAAGGGCGCGTGGACGAAGCCGGCGCGCTGCTGGGGCACCCGTACTTCATCGATGGGACGGTCGTGGCGGGCGCCGGCCGCGGGCGGGCCCTCGGGTTCCCAACGGCGAATCTCGCGCCGGACAACGAGCTGCTGCCCCCGCGCGGGGTGTACGCCACGCTCGCCATCGTCGACGGCATCAGCCGGCCCTCGGTGACGAACATTGGCGTGCGGCCGACCTTCGGCGGCGATCCCCGGGAGGTCGTCGAGACCCACGTGCTCGAGTTCGCGCGCGACCTGCGCGGCGGGCGCGTCCGGCTGGCGTTCGTGCAGCGGTTGCGCGACGAGCGCGCCTTCGCGGATCCGGCGGCGCTGGCGGCGCAGATCGCCGCGGATTGCCGCCACGCGTCGCGCCTGTTCCAGCACATTTCGCTGTAGAATCGAGCGAGCATGCCCGACGCCTCGACGGCGCCGGCCCGCGCGCCGCTGTCGGTCCGGTTGCACATTCCCGCCGGGGCGCCTTATCGCGGGATCGCGGCGGCGCTCGCCGGCAAGTTCGCCGAGCTCGCCGGGTGGGATCCGGCGGACGCGGCGCGGCTCGGCGAGACCGTCGATCGCACCGCGGCCGAGCTGGTCGCGGCGCCGGGCGGCGGGCGGGGCCTCGACTTCGAGTTCAGCCGGCGCGACGGCGCCCTCGAAGTGACCGTCTCGAGCGCCGGGCGGTCGGTCCGCCTGGGGCGGCCCGCGCCCCGGTAACCTATGCGGCTCTACAACACCCTGACGCGGCGCGTCGAAGAGTTCCGGCCGGCCCGCGACAACACCGTCCGGATGTACACGTGCGGGCTCACGGTCTACGCGCGCGGCCACATCGGCAACTTCCGGACCTTCACCTGCCTCGACGTGTTGCGCCGGACGCTGAAATACCAGGAGGGCTGGGCGGTCCGCCAGGTCATGAACTTCACCGACGTGGACGACCGGACGATCGCCGAGGCCGCGCGGGCCGGGGTGCCGCTGCGCGAGTACACCGACCGGTACATCGCCGCGTTCCTCGAGGATGCCGCCACGCTCGGCCTCGAGCCCGTCGAGGAGATGCCCCGGGCGACCGACGAGGCGAACCTGCGGGCCATGACCGAGCTCATCGCCGCGCTCGAGCGCAACGGGCACACCTACCGGAGCGAAGGGTCGATCTATTTTCGGATCGCCACGCTGCCCGGCTACGGCCGCCTGTCGCGCCTCGACGTCGCCGGCATCAAGACGGGCGCGCGCGTCGACGCCGACAAGTACAGCAAGGAGGACGCCCGCGATTTCGTGCTGTGGAAGGCGACGCGCCCGGGCGAACCCACCTGGGATTTCGGCCTGGGGCCCGGCCGCCCCGGCTGGCACATCGAGTGCTCGGCGATGGCCCTGCGCTTGCTGGGCCCGCCGCCCATCGACCTGCACGCGGGCGGCGTCGACCTGATCTTCCCGCACCACGAGAACGAGATCGCGCAGAGCGAGGGCGCCACCGGCGTGCCCTTCGCCCGCTTCTGGGTGCACGTCGAGTTTCTCAACCTCGAGCACGAGAAGATGTCGAAGTCCCTCGGCAACATCTTCACCGTGCCCGACGTCCTCGAGCGCGGCTACCGCGCCGCCGCCCTCCGTTACCTGCTCCTGTCGGTCCACTACCGGAAGCCGCTCCGGTTCAGTTGGGCCGCGCTCGAGCAGGCCGACGAAGCCGTCACCCGCCTCTACGACTTCCTGGTCCGCCTCGACACCGTGACGGCGGGCCCGGCGCACCCGGCGGTGGAGGTGCGCGTCGCCCGGGCGCGCCAGGCCTTCGCCGAGATGCTCCGCGACGACCTCAACACCTCGGGCGCCCTCGGCGTCGTCTTCGAGCTGGTCCGCGACCTGAACGCGGCGATCGACGCCGGCGAGGTGGGCGCGCCGGACGTGCCTGTCATCCGGGCGGCGTTCGACGCCTTCGACCAGGTGCTCGGGGTCCTGAGCCTCCGGCGGGCGGAGGAGGCGCGCCCGCCCCTGCCCGTCGAGCGCATCGAGCGCCTGATCGAAGAGCGCCGCCGCGCCCGGCGGCAGCGCGACTTCGCCACCGCCGACCGGATCCGCGCCGAGCTCGCCGCCCACGGCATCGTCCTCGAAGACACGCCGGCGGGCACGCGGTGGAAGCGCAAGTAACGTCAACGACCGAGGAGACCCGAGAGACCCCGACCATGGACGCACCGCTCCTGAGAACCCCGCTGCCGGGCCCGAACGCGAGAGCCATCATCGACCGCGACGCCAAGTCGGTGTCCCCCTCGTACACCCGCCCGTATCCCCTCGTCATCGCCCGGGGCGAGGGGGCCGTGGTCGAGGACGTCGACGGCAACCGATTCCTCGACTGCGCCGCCGGGATCGCGGTGGCCTCCACGGGGCACGCGCACCCCGAGGTGGTGCAGGCGATCACCGAGCAGGCCCGGCGCTTCCTCCACATGTCGGGCACGGACTTTTACTACGAGCTCCAGGTCCAGCTCGCCGAAGAGCTGGCGGCGATTGTCCCCATCGCGGGCCCCGTGCGGTCGTTCTTCGCGAACTCGGGGACCGAGGCGGTCGAGGCGGCCGTCAAGCTCGCGCGGTATCACACGCGCCGCCAGAACATCGTGGCGTTTCTCGGCGGCTTCCACGGCCGCACCCTCGGGGCGCTCGCCTTGACCGCGAGCAAGACGGTCCACCGCCAGGGGTTCGGCCCCCTGATGCCAGGCGTCTACCATGCCCCGTACGCCGACTGTTACCGCTGCCCCTTGAAGCTCACGCCCGACGTCTGCGAGGCCGAGTGCCTGGATTTTCTCGAGCATCAACTCTTCGTGCACCTGGTGGCGCCGGAGGAAGTGGCCGCCATCGTGGTGGAACCGATCCAGGGCGAGGGCGGCTACCTGGTGCCGCCGCGGCAGTTCCTCGATCGGCTGCGCGCGATCGCGCGGCGGTACGACATCCTGCTCGTGGCGGACGAAGTGCAGAGCGGTATGGGGCGCACGGGCCGCATGTTCGCGTGCGAACACTACGGCCTCGTCCCGGACATCGTGACGGTGGCGAAGGGGATCGCGTCCGGGATGCCGCTGGGGGTCATGTCGGCGCGGCGCGACGTCATGGCGTGGCCGCCCGGGTCGCACGCGAGCACCTTCGGCGGGAACCCCGTGTCGTCGGCGGCCGCGCTTGCGACGATCCGGTTGCTCCGCGAGGTGCTCGTCCGCAACGCCGCCGAGGTCGGCACGCACCTGATCGACGGCTTGCGGCGGCTCCAGGAGCGCTATGCCCTCATCGGCGACGTGCGCGGCAAGGGCCTCATGATCGGCGTCGAGCTCGTTCGGGACCGCGTCACCAAGGAGCGGGCCATCGAGGAACGCGACGCCCTCGTCCAGGCGCTGTTCCGGCGCGGCGTGCTCGTCCTCGGCGCCGGGCGGAACGCCATCCGGCTCTCGCCGCCGCTCGTGCTCACGAAGGCCCAGGCTGACACTGTGCTCGCCCTGATGGACGAGGCCCTGGCCGAAGTCAGCGCCACCGTGGCCCGGCGCTGAAGGCCGCCCGCCCGCTGCGCTCGCCGGCGGCTCGGCCCGGTCGCCGAGCGCCGCCGGGCCCCTCGTGCCCGCGGCCCGTCGGGTCCGTCCCGCTACAGGATGGCGACGAGCTGGATCTCGAAGGTCAGGTCTTGACCCGCGAGCGGGTGGTTCGCGTCGAGCGTCACGCTTGTGGGCGACAGGTCCACGACCCGGACCGTGATGGCCGGCCGGCCCGCCTCCCGGAGCTGCAGGCGCTGGCCGACGGCCAGCTCGAGGCTCGGGGGCACCTCTTCCCGGGGGATCGTGAGGACGCGGTCTGCGCGATACGGCCCGTACGCCTCCTCCGCGGGGATCGTCGTGGTCCGTGTCGTCCCGACCTCCATCCCGACGACGGCGTCTTCGAACCCGGGCAGGATGCCGCTCTCGCCGAGTCGAAACTCGAGCGGCTCGCCATCCGCGGACGTATCGAAAATCGTTCCGTCGGCCAGTCGTCCCGTGTAGTGCACCTGCACCAGGTCGCCGCGCTGCGCTTGAGCCATATCACGCTCCTCGTGCCCCATCGTGACACACCCGGTGTGCCGCTGTCGAGCGTCAAAGCGGCGGGAAGGATCGGGCGCCGGGCGCACCTCGCTCCGTCGCCGCGGTGGCGCGTGCTTTGCGTATGCGACGCCCGATGGGCGCGGCGGACCATCGCGTTCGGCTCGGACAACTCGGCGAGGAGCTGGCGGCGCGGGCGCTCAGGCGCCGCGGGTACGCAATTCTTGCGCGTCGCTATCGGACGCGTGCCGGCGAGCTGGACATCGTGGCCGACGACGGGGGGACGCTCGTGTTCGTGGAGGTCAAGACCCGGGCGAGTGTGCGGTACGGGTCGTCGGCCGAGGCCGTCACGCGGGCGAAGCGGCGGCGGCTCGTGCGCATGGCGGAAGAATTCTTGATGCGGTGCGGGGGGGCCGGCCGGCCCTGCCGGTTCGATGTCGTGGCGGTGGATCC
>CAYZKQ010000167.1:0-7216 GCA_964478975.1 uncultured Vicinamibacterales bacterium
GGGGGGACGAGGGGCGGCGGGGGCGGTTCCGCCGCTGGCGGCGCCACCCGTGGCGGAGGCGCCGGAGGAACGGGTTGGCCGGCCAGCGCTGGGCTGGGTCCAGCGAGCGGCCCTGCGAACCCCATCAGTGCCAGCACCACGATTGTGATCGCGATCGAGCTTCGAGGTGTGACCGGCTTCCGCATGACAAGGCCCCCTCCTTCCGACCGTGCGCAAACGGCGGCTCTCTCAGTTGGACGACGCGCGGGTGCCCGCGCGCGCCCGGAGATCGTCCGCCGTCGCCCGTACCTTGAAGAGCAGCGTTTCCACGTCGAGACGCCGCACCATCGCCTCGCGTTCCGCCCGCGGCAGCGGCGCGGGACTGCGCGCCACCTCGATCAGGGCGCGTTCGATCTCGTCGAGGGCGTGGACGACCGCTGCGTCGCCGTCGCCCGACGCGGTCAGGCGGTACAGCCGGCCCGCGCCTACGAGGTCCGCCGCGTCGGCGCGCGCGGTGGCGAGGGCCGCCGGGTCGTCGACGCCGGCGGCGGTCACCTCCACGAGCAGACGCTCGACCTGGCCGAGGTACTCGTCGATGACGCCCAGCCGCATGCGCTCGCGGGCGGCGTCTGCCGCGGCCGCAGGTTCCCCTGGTACCGCCGCGGGTCCGGGTCGCGGCGCGCCCGCCGAGGTGCCGCCCGGCACCGCCCGCTGCCACGGGCGGGCCACCGCGATGAGGAGCAGGGCCGATACCGCGAGGGCGAGGGCGGCCGCCCGGGCTGTCAACTGCCACCGCCCGCTCCGGACGTCACGGATCGCCTCGCCGAGCCGAGGCTCGAGGCGGGCCCACAGCGCCGTCTCGTAGTCGTCCGGCGGCTCTGGCGCGGCCGTTTCGATGGCGGCCAGCACGGCCCGGGCCCCGCGCTCCAGGGTGGCGCACCTCTCGCAGGCCGCGAGGTGCTCGCGGACGCGCGCCTCGTCGGCGCCGGTCAGCTCGCCGTAGTAGAGCAGCACGAGCTGGTCGTCCGAGACGTGCGCGGTGTCCGGGCTCGACCGCCCTCTGATCCGTTTCACCCAACTCGTCACGTCGTTCCCCCTCGCGGGTGTCTGGCACCTGGGGAGTGGGCCTCGAGGGTCGCGGCGAGGGGCTCGAGCGCCGCCCGCAGTTTCCGCACCGCACGGAAGATGCTGTGTTTGGTTGCGCTCGCGCGCAGTCCCAAGACGCGGCTGATCTCTGCGATGGACCGTCCCTCCATGTGCCGGAGCACGAACGCCGTGCGTTCCGTCGGACTCAGGCGCTGGAACCCGCGGGCGAGGCGGCGGCGGATCTCCACGCTCGCGACCAAGCGGTCTGGGCTCGGGTCCGCCGCGACCGGTTCCCCCCGGGATGTGCCGGCCTCCGGCACGGCGTCAGGGTCCAGCGTCTCGCGATCGGGCCTCGTCCGGAGGAGATCGACGGCGCAGTTGACGGCGATCCGGTACAACCACGTGGTCACGGCCGCACGCGCTTCGAAGCGGGCCAACTGCCGATACGCCCTGAGGAAGGTTTCCTGGACGACGTCTTCGGCGTCCTCGTGGCGGCCGGTGAGGCGGTAGGCGACGCGGTACAACCGCCGGCTGTGACGGTCCACCAGCGTCCGGAACGCCTGGCGATCGCCCGCCTGCGCGCGCGCCACCGCCCGCGCGTCCGGGTCGTCGGCGTCCTGAGTCGCCCGCGCGCGCGCCGGCCAGGTCCCGTCGCCCGGCACCCCCACGGCCTCGCTCGTCGTCGTACGACCTCCGTCACCGCACGCCGGCGGTCCTGTCGTCTCGCCGATGCCGCCGGGTGTCGGCCGGGAGGGGTCGGCGCGCAGGCGAGGGAGCGGCCGGCGACCTGTTCATCGTTGTGTTAGACGACAGTCGGGCCCCTTGGTTGGCCGAGCGCGCGGCTTTCCGCTCGCCGCGCCCGACGGCCCGGCCCGCCGGCGGCGCGAGGAGCGCCGCCTCGTCTTCCGTCGGGCTAACGCTGTCAGTCCGAGCCGCTGCCCAACCCTCCCGCCAGGGTTCGGGCGAGACCGTCGGCGAGGGGCGTGATGCGGTACTCGAGCTCGCGCATCGCCGCCCCGCTGTCGAGGGACCAGTCGTGCCGGAAGATGGCGACGGCGCCGCGGGTCAACCGCGGCGGCCGCCCGGTCACCCACGCGCGCGCTTCGTCCAGGGCCGCAGCGGCCCAGGCGACCGCGATCGGGATCCGTCGGGGCAAGGGGCAGCCGGTCAGAGCGCGGACGATCTCGAAGACCCGCATCGGCGGCGCGTTCTCGCCGCCGAGCACGTACGCGGCGCCCGGCCGTCCGCGCTCGAGCGCCGCCACGTGCGCCGCGGCCACATCGTCGATGAAGGCGAACGACCAGCAGCGGTCGGCCCCGACGAGCCCCGGCAGGCGTCCCGCGAGATGGTCGGCGAGGAGGCGGCCGACCAGATTCCCTTCGGTCGCCGGCCCGGGGCCGTAGACGACGCCCGGGTAGAGGCGGATGAGGGGGACGTGTTCGGCCGCCGCGTGCGCCGCGACGGCGGCCGCCTGCGCCTTCGTCTGCTGGTAGTCGTTCGCGGCGAGCGGGGCCGCCCGCCCCGCGGGCGGCAGGGCGAGAAACGTCGACGTGTAGACGAGGCGCGGAATCCGGAGGGCGCGCGTCGCGGCGATGACGTGGCGGAGGCCGCCGACGTTCGTGTCCGCGAACTCTCGGCGCGGCCGGTGCCAGAGGCGCACGAGGGCGGCCGTGTGGCAGATCGCGTCGCAGCCCGCCGCGGCCCGGAGGACCGCCTCCGGGGCGCGCACGTCGCCGTCGACGAGCCGGCCGGGGAGCGCGCTGGCCGACGCCGCGCGCGCGAACACCACGGGCTGGTGCCCGCCGGCCGCGAGGGCGCGGACGATCGCGCGGCCGAGGTACCCGGTGCCTCCGGTGACGAGGACGCGCATCCTGACGGCGACACAGTACCGCCGCGCGGGCGCGCCGCGCAACGGGTGCGCGCGGGCGGCGCGTGGTTGTCCGCCGCGCGCGGGCGACCCCGCAACGGCGGCTCGCTCGTGCGGACCTCGGCCCCGCGCGGTGATATTCTGTCGGGAGCGGGCAGGAGGCGACGTGTTCAAGCGGCAAACGAGCGGGTCGGTCGTGTGCATCTCGTGCGGCAACCTCGTCGGGGTGCACGACGACCGGTGCTACACGTGCGGGCGGTGGAATCCGTCGTTGTGGGGCTACGCGCCCGCGCTCCGGCGGCTCGGTCAGGACCTCGGCTTCGTCCCGCTCGTGGCGGCGAGCTGCGTGGTGCTCTACGTGGCGACGCTCGTGGCGTCCGGTCCTGCTGCCCTCGGCGGCGGGGGCGTGTTCTCACTGCTCGCGCCCACGCCCCTGAGCCTGTTTCTGTTCGGCGCGAGCGGGGCCCTGCCGGTGTTCGGCTACGGGCGCTGGTGGACGGTCCTGAGCGCCGGCTGGCTGCACGCGGGGGTGCTGCACATTCTCTTCAATCTGCTGTGGGTGCGCCAGCTCGGGCCGGCCGCCGCCGAGTTCTACGGGGCGGGCCGCATGGTGATCATCTACACCGTCGCCGGCGTGTGCGGATTTCTCCTGAGCTCGCTGGCCGGCTCGGCGCTCGGATCCTTGCCGCTGCCCGTCCTGCGCGGCGCCCAGTTCACGGTGGGGGCCTCGGCGTCGATCTTCGGCTTGCTCGGCGCCCTCGTGTACTACGGCCGGCGGACGGGCAGCAGCCTCGTGCACCGCGAGGCGATCCACTACGCGGTCGTGCTGTTCGTCTTCGGGTTGATCATGCCCGGGGTCGACAACTACGCGCACGCCGGCGGCTTCGTCGGGGGCTACCTGATGGGGCGGTGGATGGACCCGCTCAAGCCCGAGCGGATCGAGCACATGCTCGGCGCGCTCGGGTGCCTGGGGGCGTCGGCGCTGGCCGTCCTGGCGTCGCTCGTCGACGGCTGGATGCGACTATAATCGCTCGGTGCGCAAACCGGTCGTCTTGATCACCGGGGCGGCGGGCGAGATCGGGCACGGGCTCATCACCCGCCTCGCGCAGGCGTCGTCGCAGCCGCTGGTCACCCTGGATGTCAACCCCCTCGAGCCGGAGCTCGCGCGGCTGGTGACGCGCGAGGTGACCGGGTCGGTCCTCGACACCAACCTCCTCGATCGGCTCCTGGCGGAGTTCGAGGTCGACCTCATCTTCCACCTGGCGGCGCTGCTCTCGACGCGCGCGGAGTTCACCCCGGTGACCGCGCATCACGTGAACGTGGAGGGCACGCTCAACCTCCTCGAGTTCGCGGAGCGACAGGCCGAGTCCCACGACCGTCCGGTCGTGTTCATGTACCCGTCGTCGATCGCGGCCTACGGCCTGCCCGGCCCGGAGGCGAAGGTGCGCGCGGGCAAGGTCCGGGAGGACGAGTGGAATCATCCCACGACGATGTACGGGTGCAACAAACTGTATTGCGAGCTGCTCGGCGAGTACTACGCGAAGCATTACAAGCAGCTCTCCGCGAAGCCGGGTCGAGGCCTGGTGGATTTCCGGTGCGTGCGCTTTCCGGGGCTGATCTCGGCGGTCACGCTGCCGTCGGGCGGGACCTCGGATTACGCGCCCGAGATGATCCACGCGGCCGCCAGGGGCGAGCCCTATGCGTGCTTCGTGCGCCCGGACACGCGCATTCCGTTCATGGCGATGCCCGACGGGGTGGAGGCACTGCTCGTCCTCGCCCGGGCGCCGCGCGAGCGCCTGACGCGCAGCGCCTACAACGTGACCGCGTTCAATCCGTCGGCCGGCGAGATCCGGGACATCGTCCTCCGGGCGTTCCCGGCCGCGCGCATCACCTTCCAGGTCGACCGGCGGCGCCAGGGCATCGTCGATTCGTGGCCCGCGGATGTGGACGACAGCGCGGCGCGGGCCGACTGGGGCTTCGAGCCGGCCTACGACCTCGAGCGGGCCTTCGCCGACTATCTCATCCCGACCATTCGGCGGCGCTACGCGGCGTGAGGCCGGCCGCGGCCCCCGCCGCGCGTCCTGCGCCGTGCGGGCCGGGCGGGTCCACCCGGGCGCGGCCGGCGGCCGCCTACGCCGTGGTCCACACGGGCGGCGGCGTGATCGTGGGGGCGGGCTTGGGGCCGGCGTCCGGGCGGCCGCTCCCGGCCAGGCGGCTGATGGCGCGGACGGTCATGTCGTGATCGCAGACGATCTGGCACGACAGCCTGACGCCGGACAGGCCGCGGGCGGCCAGGCGTTCCTTTTCCGCCTCGGTCATGGTGGTCGGTTCGCCGGCGACGAACTCGACGCGGCAGGTGGTGCACCGGGCGTAGCCCCCGCAGGCGTGGAGCTGGTCGACGCCCGCGTCTTCTTCGAGGGCGAGCACCAGGCGCTTGCCTGGCTCGACCTCGAACGTTCCGAATCCTTCCACGGTCAGCTTGGGCATGCTGCGTGTCCTCCTCGCTCATAGCGCTCGCGCGGCGGACGGCCGCTTCCGGAGGCCGGCGCCGGGCGAGTCGGGATTTCCGGTATTCTGCCTCAGAGGCCGCTCGCCGGTCTGCTGGTGCCCCCATGATCGCGCCCGAGGTGCTGCTCGCCGCCTACGCCAGCGGCTATTTCCCGATGGGCGTGGATGGCGGCGAGATCCGCTGGTTCTCCCCGGACCCGCGCGGCATCCTCCCGCTCGACGCCTTCCACGTGCCCCGGCGCCTGGCGCGGACGCTCCGGCAAGGGCGGTTCGACGTCCGGGTCGACACCTGCTTCCGCGAGGTCATCGACGCCTGCGCCGCCGACCGCGAGGAGGGCAGTTGGATCACGGACGAGATCGTGGCGAGCTACTGCCGGCTCCACGAGCTCGGCTACGCGCACTCCGTCGAGACGTGGCAGGGCGGCCGCCTGGTCGGCGGGCTCTACGGCGTGAGCCTCGGCGGCGCGTTTTTCGGCGAATCGATGTTCCATCGCGTGCGCGACGCCTCGAAAGTCGCGCTGTGCGCGCTCGTCGACCGCCTGCGCGCGCGGGGCTACCGCCTGCTGGACGTCCAGTGGGTCACGCCGCACCTGGAGCAGTTCGGGGCGGTCGAAATCTCGCGCCGGCGCTACCTCCAGCTCCTCCGGCACGCCCTCGCCGTGGAGTGCCGGTTCCGGGACTGACCCCAGCCTGTCACCGCGGCGGTCCCGGCGACCGCTCGCGCGCGGCCGCCTCGAAGATGCGCCGTCTGATCTCCTCCAGCGGAACGTGTTCTTCCCGCCACTGGTAGAGGTAATGACCGATGTCGGTGTCGGCCGGCTCCCGTCCGTGGGCTTCGACATACCAGGCGCGGATGCGTCCGGGCATGTCGAGCCAGTCGCCGTAAGGGGCTTTGACGTCCCGCGGCCGCCGGCGGGTGGCCACCGAGAGCGCCACCTGATCGAGCTCGGCGAGCAGGCGGCCGGTCCCGACGAGCCCGGCGCGGGACGACACGCAGATGGCGCAGTGTTCGATCTCGTCGAGGAAGCTCGCCGCCTGCATGGCGGCGACGTCCGGTGGCACGCGGTAGTGCCACCGGGAGAAGAAGCCGGTCGTGGCGGCCGACACCGTGCCGGCCAGCACGAACGCGACCGCCGCCAGAAAAGCGGTCCCGGGCAGGGTGCGGGGCCCGATGGTCCGGGCGCGTCGCCCATCGTGAACCCGCGGCCACCACCGGGCCGCGACGGGAGCCGCCGCCAGCACCAGCACGACCGCGATCCAGAGCGCGACCTGGCCCGCCGTGGTCGCCGCGGCCCACCACTGATCGCGGTTCACGGAGGGGAACATCAGGTTGACTTTCCACCCGCTCGTGCTCCAGTCGACCAGGTGCCCGACCTGCTTGTAGTGGTGGCGGTTGTAGGCGAGCGCCGTCTGGAGCGAGAGCAGGAGCAGCAGACCGGTGGCGACCTGCACCGAGCGGCGCGTCCCGCGGGCGGCCAGAAACGCGGCGACCGGGGCGGCGAGCATCGGGACGATTGCCGCGACGGTCCGGAGGGGCGTGCCGCCGCCTGCCGTGAGCGAGTGGCCTGCGGCCGGAAGCACCAGCGCCCCGACGAGCGACAGGACCAGCCAGAACACGTCGCGGCGGCGGGTGAAGAGGTGGGAAAGGCCCGGGAACGCGAGGAGAAAGACCGGCGCGTGCGGGAGCAGGCCGTTGTCGCGGTCGAGCAGGTACGGCAGCAAGCGCCCGCGCACGGTGGCCCACAAGAACAGCGCGGGATTCCCCGTCGCCGCGTA
>CAYZKQ010000168.1:0-212 GCA_964478975.1 uncultured Vicinamibacterales bacterium
CCGACCGCAATCGCGCCAGCGCCGCGCGTGCGGGCGCGCCCGACAACGCGCCCACCTCGCTCGCGACAAACCGACGCGCCGGGTCCGTCGCCGCGATCACGATACCCCGGGCGTCCACGAGGTCGATCGACCCCCCGCGGCGCCCGCGGAACGGCCGCATCAGGGCGCCGAACGCCGAAGACGCGGCGTCCACTTCGCCCCCCACGAGCCCG
>CAYZKQ010000168.1:266-7188 GCA_964478975.1 uncultured Vicinamibacterales bacterium
CGAACAGATAGAGCCGCCGCGCCCCCGCCTCGTCCGTGAGGAGGGAGGACACCGTCGGGCGCCCGCTACGCAGGGCCTCCCGGGCCACCCCCGCCGCCGGCGCCGGGAGCGCGGCGCCCTCGGTCCCCGCCGGCTCGTCGGCCACGACCCGACCCGCGCGGTCGAGCACGAACGCCCGCTGGACGAGGGGCGCACGCAGAAGCACGGCCCGCAACGCCTCGCGCTCCGGTCCCGCGTCGGCGTCGCCCGGGTCCACGCCGGAAGCGGTCGCCACCCCCTGCAACAACTCCAGATTCCCCCGCACGACATCGTCGAGGTGGTCCGCGAAGCTCGCGGCGAGCAGGCGCCGTTCCTCCTCCACCAGCGCCCGCAAGGCCGCCAGGCTCGTCCAGCTCGCGACCCCGAGCGCCACCAGCGGCACCACGACCCCGACGCCGATGAGGACGAACACCCGCGTCTGCAGCCGGCGGGCGCCCGACCCACGCGCCTGGGGCGCCGTCATGGCCGCCTCCGGCGGAGACTCCGGGCGATGGCCACCAGCTCGTCGGCGGACCCGGTGTACCGCAGGGCCACAGTCAGGTCTCCGCGCGACCAGACCAGGTCGTGGGCGATCGCGCCGGTCTCGATCTGCACGCGGTCGAGAACCGCCGGGGGCGCCGTCTCGGCCTGCATCTCGACCGCCACCCGATGCAGGCGGTGCGCCGGCGGCAGGAGCCCCTCCGGCAGCCCCGGGCCGCGCACCGCGCACAGGCGCAGGCGTTCGATGCGTCCGTCCCGTCCGGTGAAGACGGCCACGACCGCGACCGGCGGCCCTTTGTGCACCCAGATGATCGCCGGCGGCCAGGCGATCGTGTCCGGAAAAAACGCCGGCTCCAGCAGCGGCTCGCCGAAGAGACGCTCGGCCGCCTCGAGCGAGTCCACCCGCACGAGGCCACGTCCTTCGCGCCGGAGCAGGCCGGGCAGCGCGTCGAGGGCGCGCAGGGCGGCGCCGGCCAGCGCCGTCACGGCGATCAGGGTGCCCACGATCTCGGCCGCGTCCCGCGCGAGGCCGCGCTGGCCGCTCCCCGCCTCCATCATCACCATCATGACGCCCTCAGACGACGAAGAACAACAACGCCGCCAGGCTCGCAGCGGCGAGCCCCACCCGGAGCCGCGGATGCGACAGCGGCGCCGGCGGCCAGTTCGCCCGCAACCGCGCCGCGCGCTCGCCCAGCGCGAACGCTCTGGCCCGCGTCGCCACCGCCCCGCCCGCGGCCTGCCGCCATCCGATTCCGGCGCGACCGGACCACCCGTGGACGTGATTTGGGAGCAACCGCTCGATCGCGGCGGCCACCGCGCCCGGGTCGCCGGTCAGCTCGGCGGCCAGGTCGTCGGCCCGTCGCTCCAGTTCGAGGGCGACCGCGCGCGCGACGAGCTGGGTGAACGGGTTGAAGACCATGAGGGTGCGCGCGCTCATCAACACCCAGCCGAACACCAGGTCCCCCTTGGCGACGTGGGCCAGTTCGTGGGCGAGGGCCGCGCGGAGGGCCGCGGGGTCGAGCCGCTCCAGGACGCCCCGCGAGATGACGAGGGTCGGCCGCGTCCCCCCGGCGGCGAACACGACGGGGGCCGACTCGTCGAGCAGTTCGAGCTGCGGGGCCCGGCTCAGGCGTAGCCGCCCGGCCAGCCCTGTCACCACCCCCGTCAGGGCGGTGTCCGGCGGGACGCGGCGGTCGTGGCGGCCCCGCCGGCGTCGCTCCCGCAACACCGGCACCAGGTCGCGGCCGTACAGCCAGGCACCCGCCAGTACGGAGAGGATCAGGACGAGTCTCCCGATCTCCACGCCCGCCAAGCGCAGGCCCGTCCAGTGTCGGGACGCGAAGAGGGCCCAGGTGTCCGCGAACGCGGGCGACTCGCGGAACGGCGCCGCCCACTGCAGCACCAGGGGACCGAGGATCGGCAGCGCGAGGGCAACGCCGCGCAACGCGAGGCGCTCGTCGGGCCGGCCGGGTCGCCACGCGGCGAGGATCGCCTCGACGACCGCGGCGGCCACCGCCGCGTGCAGGAGGGACTGGACCAGTACCTCACGCAACAGGGTCGTCCTCGATGTCGCCCGCCGCGCGCAGCCGCTCGTATTCGAGCGGGTGCTCGTGGCGCAGCCGCTCGACGCTGATCTTGCCGGTGAAGATGGACGTATCGAAGGGGAACACGTCCGGGTTGAGGTGGGCGTTGTAGACGTGCCAGATGATGACGACGAGGAACGCGAGGAGGCCTTCGTTGCTGTGGGCCACCTGCGCCGCGGGAATGACCTCGCCGGGCAGGATCCGCGCGGTGGCGATCGGAAACAACAGGACGAAGCCGGTCACGATGATGACCGCCGCGCCCATCACGAGCCCCCAGTATTCGAACTTCTGCCGGAAGTCGAACCGGTCGAAGCGGGCCGGCTGGTCCGTCAGGCCGAGGTAGTACCGCAAGTTCACGACCGCGTCCCGGAAGTCTTTCGCCGTGGGCACGATCGACGGGGCCAGCCGCCCGCGGAGCACGCCCGCGACGGCCAGGCCGAGGTGGAGGCCGGTCAGGACGGCGAACACCACGCCCGCGGTCCGGTGGATCCACCGGGTCGTCTCGATGCCGCCCCACAGGTGGATGAGCCACACGGCCCACCCCGCGTCGGCGTACTTCTGGGGCAAGCCGGTGGCCGACAGCACGATGAACAGGACCATGACGAGCAGATGTTCGGTCCGTTGCCGCACGCTGAAGCGCTCGACGTACCGCGTCATCGGTTCACCACCACCCGCCAGAGGTGCAACAGGATCTGCAGGACGAGCCCGACCACCATCACGGGGATCAGGATCGCGTAGAAGAGCTTCACCGAATAGACGAGCGGCGCGCGCTGCCACGTCGGCTCGTAGTGCGACAGCCACGCCGCCGGGAAATTGTCCGTCGCCCCGGGGTGGCACCGGCGGCAGGTCCGCACCAGGTTGGCGCGCATGACGTTGGACGCGGGGTCGTCGGTCCGCGCGATGTCGTGGACCCCGTGGCAGTCGGTGCACAGCGCCGTGACCGCATCGCCGCCCTGCTCGCGCCGCTGCAGCGAGGCGGTCTTGCCGTGGAAATCGTCCAGGTACGTCTGGAGCACCTGCACCGAAAGGCCGTAGCGCTGCATGCGCGCCGGGTCAGTGTGGCAGGCGCCGCACAGCTCCGGGGTGTGCAGCCGCCACTCGCGCTCGCGCGGCCCGGCGATGTCATGCGACCGGTGGCAATCCGTGCAGACGGGCACGTCCTGGTTGTCTTCTTCGACGAGCGCCCGGCCGTGCACGCTCTGGAGATAGACCCGCGACACGCCCTCGTGACACTTGGCGCAGGTCCGCGAGATCTCCGCCCGCGGCGACCCCGGGCGCGTCGTCGTGTGCGCCCCGTGGCAGTCCACGCAGGTCGGCGCCATCACGTCGCCGCGGGCGAGCGCATGGTAGTGCACGCCGTCGATCGTCTTGGTGTAATTGGCGAAGTGACAGCGCTTGCACTGCTCGTAGTACGCGATGGTGAACTCGCGGCGGCTCCGGAACGGCCTCGACGGATGGGGGTACTCGGTCATGTCGGGGTGGCAGTCCGTACATTGGAGCCGGTTGCCGTGCACGGACCGGGCGAAGGCCGTCTCGTCGACGTAGAGGCGCTGCACCTCGCCGCTCGGCAACGTGACGGCCAGCTCCGGGTCGCCGTGACACGCCAGGCACCCTTGCGACTGCTCGGAGAGTTGGGCCGTGGGCGCCGCGGCCAGGGTGGACCCACTCAACAGCAACACGATCGGCAGCACCTGGGTCATGCGCACCCCGACACGATCCCGTCCCTCAGCGTCATCCTCCGCGCGGCTCCCCATCGGCGTGGGTAGCAACCGCACTGCCAGATGACCAGCACGGCCGACCACGCCCGAACCCGACGCCCCGCGGCCCTCCCCAGCGCGCGCGCGCCCGTACCTGCCGGGTTTCCGGCACGTCCCTGGGCCGAACCTCAGGGCACGATGGCCGTTTGCCGCGCGCCGGGATATAGTACCCGGCCTGAGGAGTCACCCATCCATGTCAATCCGTGCGTCTCGATGGTCCGCGCTGGCCGCGTGCGCCTGGCTGGTCCTCTCCGCCGTCCTGGCCGCCGTGCCTGACGACGGGTTGGTGGAGGACCTGCGGGCGCGCCGGGCGCGCTTGATGGAACGCCTGGGCGCTGACACGCTGTTCGTCGCGTGGAGCGCCCCGCCGCGCGTCTACTCCCGGGACGTCGACTACGAGTACCGGCAGGACAGCAACCTCTTCTACCTCACCGGCGTCGACCAGGAGGGCACGATCCTGGTCTTGATGCCCGGCAACCGCCAGCGCAAAGAGTTTCTGTTCGTCCGCGATCCCGACCCGGTGCGCGAGCACTGGACCGGTCATGGGTTGACGCGCGAGGAGGCGCGGGCGGCGACCGGCATCGAGACGGTGCTGCTGGCGTCCCAGTTCGATCGCTTCATCGAGGCGATGCTCGCCGGCCGCCCGTACGGACCCGCCGGCGACACCGCCGCGTTCCAGGAGGCGGTCGCGGCCGGACGAGCCAGGCTCGCGCTGATCCTCGAGCCGCGGGCGGGCCTGCGCGACCCGCTGCCCCCCGTTTACGAGTTCGCCAACCAGGTGCGCTCGCGGTTCTTCGGCGTCTCGATCGTCGACGCCGCGCCGCACCTGGCGGCGCTGCGCCAGGTCAAGACGGCCTACGAACAGCAGGTCCTCGAGCGGAGCGTGGAGATCTCGAGCGAGGCGCACCTGGCCGGGATGCGCGCCGCGCGGCCCGGGCGCTGGGAGTACGAGGTGGAGGCGGCGATCGAGGCGGTGTTTCTCGCCAACGGCGCCAGGAGCCCGGGCTACCCCTCGATCGTGGGCAGCGGGCCCAACGCCACCATCCTGCACTACAACCAGTCGAGCCGGCAGATGCAGCCCGGGGACCTGCTGCTCGTCGACGCCGCAGCGAACTACCGGGGCTATACGGGCGACATCACGCGTACGTACCCTGTGAGCGGAACCTTCACCCCGGCCCAGCGCGACATTTACCGGCTCGTGCTCGCGGCGCAAGAGGCCGGCATCCGGGCCGCGCGCGCCGGCAACAAGCCCGCCGACATCCAGCAGGCCGCCGAGGCCGTTGTGCGCCAGGGCCTGCTCGAGCTCGGGCTCGTGACCGACGCCGCGAGCAACCAGTTCCGCACGTGGTGGACGCACGGCATCGTCCACTTCATCGGGCTCGACGTCCACGACGTGGGCGACCCGCAGCGCCCGCTCGAACCCGGCATGGCGTTCGTGATCGAACCGGGGCTGTACATCCGCGAAGCGGCGCTCGAGACGCTGCCGCGGACGCCGGAGAACCTGACGTTCATCGAGAAGGTCCGGTCGGCCGTCGAGAAGTACAAAGGGATCGGGGTGCGGATCGAAGATTCGTTCCTGCTCACCGCGGACGGCCTGAAGCGGCTGTCGGCGAAGGTGCCGCGGACCATCGAGGAGGTCGAACAGTTCCTGCGGAGTCGGTGACCGCTGCCCGCGCCCGGCGGGGCGCGCTTCGGGGAGGATCTTTCATGGGATACGTTACGCCACCACCGCGGTGGTCGCGAATCTTGTGGGCGCTGCTGGGGGCGGCGGCGCTCGCCGGGCCGCAGCCGCCGGCGAGCGAGGCCCAGCCGGCGCCGGCCAAGAAGATTTACATCTCGGTCGACATGGAGGGCATCGCCGGCGTCGCCGACAGCACCCAGCTATCGGCCGGACAACCGGAGTACACCCGCTATCGCGCCTTGATGGCGCAAGACGTCAACGCCGCGATTCGCGGGGCGCGGGCCGGCGGAGCAACGGAGATCGTGGTGAACGACGCGCACGGGAACATGCGCAACCTCCGCCTCGAGGACCTGGAGCCGGGCGTGCGCCTGATCAGCCACTCGTTCAAAGCGTTCGGCATGATGGAGGGGTTGGACGAGAGTTTCGACGGCGTGTTCTTCATCGGCTACCACGCGAAAGCCGGCTCGCCGGTTGGCTTCGCCGCGCACACCGGCAGCGGCGTCATCCGGGACCTGCGGGTCAACGGGCGATCCGTCGGAGAGGCGGGGCTCAACGCCCTGCTCGCCGCGTGGTACGGCGTGCCCGTGGTTTTCGGCACCGGTGACCAGGTGGCCACCGGCCAGATCCTCGAAGCGGCGCCCGGCGCACGGGTCGTGACCGTCAAGCGCGCGATCAATTCGCGCGCCGTGGCGCTGCGGCCGCTCGAGGTGGTGCGGGCCGAGATCGCCGAGGCCGCCCGGGCGGCCGCCGCGGCCGCTCGCCGGGGGACTCCGCAGCGGGCCGGCCCTGTCCGCGTGGAGATCCAGTTCACCGGCACCGCGATTCCGGAAGTCGCCGAGGGATTGCCGCAGATCGCCCGGCCGGCGCCCGATACCCTGGCGTTTTCGGCCGAGACGATGCCGCAGGCGTATCGGCTGATCCGGATCCTTTACCGCTATCTCAATCCCGAGTGAGTCGCGCGGCGGCGTCCTGCCTTCGTCGTCCCCATGAGCGGTCGCGGACGAGGCGGGGTAAGATAGGAGAGCACCGGGATGGACTCGCGACCCGACGCGCCCTCGGCCATCATCATCGCCTCGCCCGACGTCCTCTCCGCGCTCCGCGACCGCGTGCAAGCGGACGCGACGGCGATCAGCTTCGCGGATTCGGAACCGCTCGAGGCGCTGCACGCGATCACGACGCATCGCCCGCCGCTCGTCGTCCTCGAGCGGCTGTTCGCGGCCACGCCGCGGGGCGCGGCGCTCATCAACCGCATCAAGGCCGACCCGTCGCTGGCCGGTCTCGAGGTGCGGGTGATGTCCTACACCGGCGACTACGTACGCACCATCGCGCGGCCGGCTCCCGCGGCGCCGCCGCCCGCCTCGGCCGCGCCGGCGCCGGTGGCG
>CAYZKQ010000169.1:0-7121 GCA_964478975.1 uncultured Vicinamibacterales bacterium
CGCTTCGCGCGACGATCTGTCCAGCGCCCCGTCAGGCAGCGCGTGTACGAGCAGGAGCAAGGTCGTGTCCATCGGGGCCCGCCTTTCATCTCGCCTCGATCCACTCGACGATTTCGGCGGCAATCTCGTCCGGCGTCCGGTCCCGGACGATGCGGGTGTCACGGCGTTGTGTCGGCACGGTCACGCCGACGACCCGCCCGGCCGCGGGCGGGAGCGTGACGGGCGCCGCCCGCTGCAGCGCCGGCAGGATGCCGCGCATGTTCAGCATGCCGAGCTGGGGGCTGTTGGGGGGTTCGGGGCGCGACCCCGTCGCCCAGCCCAGCACGGCCGGCGGGCCCGCGCAGATCGAGACCTGGTGCCGCCCCCCCTCGACGCGCTCGAGGATGCGCAGCGCGCCGTCGTCGGTCACCGTCAAGGCGTCGACGCCCAGGAACTGGTCCGCGATTCCCAGACGTTCGCCCACTATCGAGAGCGTCACCCCCGCCGACCGCGACGCCGATTCCCAGCCGCCGAACACGAGCAGCCGCGCGCGGTCGAGGCCGGGCAAACCCTCGATCGCCGAGGCCAGCACCGCCGCCACGTCGAACGCGTCGGTGAATCCGCTGGCGGAGCCGTCGAGGCAGACCAGCTCGAACGCGGCTTTCTGCGCCGCGGTCAGCATCACCTGCTGCAGCCGCGCCTTCGGCGCCAGGCTGACCAGCCACACGCGGCTGCCGGGTGTGTGTGCCGCGAGGTGCGCCGCTTCGTACAGCGCGTGGGCGGCCCACGGGTCGAGGACGTGGGGCAAGAGGGCCTCGTTCTTGAGCGCCGGTCCCTCCGGCCCCGCGACAGGTTCCAACGTCTGGAGCGGGTCCGGCACGATGCCGGCACACACCACGATGTGGAAGGAGGTCATGACCTCAGTTCTCCGTCGAGTGCAATCCGCCCGCGCCCGCGCGCAGCTCGATGTTGCTGCGCTCGGAGTCGCCGGGGCGGGGTTGCGTGCAGTTCCAGAGGCAGGCACCGCAGTGCACGCACTTGTCCCGGTCGAAGACCGGCTGCCCGTCTTCGTCCAGCGTGAGAGCCTGCCCGGAACACATGTCGGCGCACAGCTTGGCGCGGCAGACCCGGCACAGCGCGCGGTCGACGATGACGACGTGGTCGGCGTAGCCCGGGGGCGCCTGGACCTTGCCGCCGAGCAGGAGCGCGTCCTGGTGCGACACGAGCAAGCGGCCGTCGGCGCGGATTGGCGGCCAGCCGACGCGATCCATGAGCGCCTGGTGCAGCGGTGTGCCCGAGCGCCGGCATCGCTGGCGGATGTCCTCCAGCTCGCGCGCGTCGATGCGGCCGGCGAAATACGCCTCGAGCGAACGGAGGCGCTCGGCGGGGCGCCGCGGGGTCCTGCGGGGCGCGAGCCGGCCCCGGGTGAGGGCCGCGAGGCCCATGCCCGCGAGCCCGCGGAGGACGCCGCGGTCGAACCCGTCGCGCGCGTGCGCCGCGAGGCGGCTTTCGCGATCGACCCAGCTCGCGCGCCGGCGCGCGACGTACGCACGCTCGAGATTCGCCCGCGTGAACGGCGCCCGGTGCCGCAGCAGATCGACGACGCCCTCGGCGAGGAGCACGCCCGTCATCCACGCTTCGTCCACGCCGGAACCGGTCAGGACGTTCGTGCTGCCCGATCCTTCGCCGATCCGCGCATAGCCGTCGCCGGCGAGCCAGGGCTCGCCGCGCCGGCCCGATTCCTGCACGGACTTCGCCCCCCAGGAGCGCAGCCGCCCGCCGTCCAGATGCCGCCACAGATACGGGTGCAGCATCCAGTGCTGGAGATAGCGGTAGGCCGTCCGGACGGGACTGTCGAACCAGGAGGGGACGAAGATGCCGAGCGAGGCGGTCTCGGCGTCGTGGACGTAGAGAAAGCCGAAGATTTCCGGCTCGGGGTAGCCGAACGTGTGGATGACCGTGCCCGGCCGCAGCCCAGAACCGCGCGGAGCGCGGGGTAGATCGACGACCACCTTCATGCCGACGGCCCACTCCCGGCGAGCGTTGCCCGGCGGCAGGCCGAACGCTTCGTCGAGCTGGCGCCCGACGGCGCCGACCGGGCCGTCGCCCACGACCGTGAGCGCCGCCTGGACTTCCAGACCCGGGGTGTAACCGGCGGCCGGCCGGCCGTCCCGGGTGGTGCCCTGGTCGAGCAGGCGGACTCCAGCCACCTGGCCGTGCTCGATGATCGCGGCGGCGACCGGCGAAGCCGGCCAGAGCTGGACCGCTCCTGACGCCATGAGGTGCGCGCCGACCCACTGCAGGAACTGGCCGATCGACAGCACGAAGCCGCCGTGCTTGCGGAGGAACGCGGGGACGACCGGGAACTCCAGGGCATGGTGGCGGACCAGCCGAGCGGCGCCGGGCAGGCGGAGCAGCCGGTCGAGGGCCGCGAGCGCCGGCGGGCGGCGGCTGGCGCCGATCGGGTCGAGCAAATAGACGAGGTGTTCCTCCGCGATGCGGCTCGCCAGCGGGATCGCGGCCGGGTCCAGCCCGGGAAAGGAGCTGCGGATCGCGCGGGCGCGGGTGGCGACGCCCGAGACGCCGGCGGCCAGGTCGTCGGCGCGCTCGAAGCACACCACCTGAAGCGGCTGCCCCGGCGCGGCGCGGCTCTCCAGCCAGTCGGCGCCCGGCGCGTCCGCGAGGGCGCGCGAGAGCGTCGTGAGAAAGCCGCCCATCGCCGGGCCGAAGCCGACGCAGGCGATGTCGACGGCGATCGACGGGGACGCCACCGGGTCTCGCGCCTCCCTAGCGGGGATAGTCGAGCGCCTCGGGGATCATGACGGTCGTGAGGGCGGCCGCCACGCGATCCTTCGCCAGCCGGGCGCCGGTCAGGCACCCGTCGAGTTTGGTCCGCAGGCGCAGGAAGGCGTCCACGCCGTCGAACCGCACGCAGGGCCCGGCCTTGGCGGGGTGGGTGCCGTCGCGCTCGATGACATCGGTCAGGGCGCGCGCCGTGCCGGCGATGCCCGGCATGATCTCGTCGAGCGCCTCGAGCTCGTCGGCCTGGAAGCAGGCCGCGCAGCCGTCGGCGTCCCACGCCGGGTGCCGGCGGTAGCCGAAGACGAGCTCCGCGGCGATGCGCCCGACTTCTCCCGCGGCGCGGGCCGCCTGCACGTGGCAGAGATCGGTGTACGCCTCGACCGTGCCGGCGGGAACGCCGGTTTCGGCCGGGTCGCGTTCGGCGCGGACGGCCAGCTCCGCGACGTCGAGGACGAACGCCCGGGCGGCGAGCAGCCACGCGAGGGCGTCGGCGAGGGGAAACGTGACACCCTGGCGCGCGCCCTGGTAGAGCTTGCGTCCCGCCGCATCCGTCGCGCGCTCGAGGTGGGCGAGCGTCCAGAGCCAGAGTTGCATCGCCGTCGCCAGCGTGCAGGCGCCCGTGCCGGGCCGCTCGCCGGCGAGCGCGCGCAGCTCGCGGATCCAGGTGCGGAACTGCGCCAGGAACAGCGGGTCCGCCATAGTGACCGAGAGCTGCCGCCGCTGCACGGCCTCCGGCCCTTCGTAGGTCGCCTCGAGCTGGGCGTCCATCCACTTGTAGCCGAGGAATCCCGGGCAGTCTTCCGTGATGCCGTAGCCGCCGACGAGGCTGACGGCTTCCCGCATCATGGTGGCGCCGTGGCCCGTGTTCCACAGCTTGACCGCGGGGCAGAGGACGTTGGCCACGGCATCGCGCGCGACAAAGGCGCGCAGGACCTCCTCCGGCGGCGCGGTGTCCAGGGCCGCCTCGGCGCCGCCGGCCGGCCACGCTCCCCGGGCGATCGCGTCGATCAGGTCGGCCTTCGCCGCGGCGACGGTCTTGGCGCGCGCGCGGCCCGCGAGGCCGGCGGCGGCAAACGACGCCTCGACGCGGCGCTCGAGCGGGTCCAGCTCGTCGAACAGCCGCGCCGCCGCGAACCCGAGCGACGCACCGGCCTCGCCAGCCGCCCAGACGTCCACCAGCCGGTGAAGCGCATCCTCGCGCTGCTGCAGCCCGAGCTCGTAGCGCACCGTGCCGGGACTGACCGACTCGGCGCCGCGGAAGCGCGTGCGGTGGTAGCGGATGATCGGTTCGATGGCCGAGAGCAGCTTGGCCGACGTCATGAGGCCGACGGTGACGCGCGTCCGCCGGAAGACCGCTTCGATCACCTCGCTGTGACTGTAGCGCGGGATCAGGACGCCGTCGGCGACGGTGTAGCCCCCGATGATGCGGTCGGCGGGGACCCGGACACTGAAGATCGGGTCCCGGGTGGAGGAGAGCTGGTGGACGAGCTTGCGCGTGGGCTGCCCGCGGTCGAATGTCCCGGGGTCGTCTGCTTCCAGGATCACCATGAAGCTGCCTTTGAGGCGCGGGTCGGCCGAGTCGACGGCGGCGGCCACGAAGTCGGCGAACGCCATGTTCGTGATGAAGCGGCCGCGCTTGTCGACCTGGAGGATCGGCGCCTCGCCCTCGCGCCACTCGACGATGCGCGCTTTGCCGCCGAGCAGTCCCGTCTCGACCCCCACGTAGGGGAGCGGTTCGGTCAGGCAGAAGGCGCCGCGCGCGGGGCGGCGCGCCTCGCCGGCTGGCGGCGGGACGGTGCGGCGCAGGTAGGTCGCGCGCTGTTCGGGCGTCCCGCGCTCGTGAATCGGCGCGAGCGCGAGGACCTGGGCGAGGCTGCTCGTGGCGGCTCCACCGTCGACCCACGCCAGCTCGAAGGCGACGAGCGCGAGCGCCAGATTCTTCGGCCCGGCGAGGAAGCCGCCGTGCTCGGGGTCGGCGAACAGGGCCGTGAGGCCGCTCTCGTCGAACGCCTCGAGCAGGCGCGCTTTCTCCGGCGTCCACTCGTGCGTGTGCCGGCCGCCGGCGGCGACGAGCCGGGCGACGGGCCCGCGCGCCACCTCGCGCGCGGCCTGCACGAGGAGCTGCAAGTCGTAGCGATCGCTGAAGCGCCACAGGATCTGGCGCACGCGATCGTCGGGCAACGTGCGCAAAGTGTCGCGGCGAACCGCTGGGTGTGAAAGCATAGAAGGCGGTGTCCGGCTTCGCGGTAGCAAGCCCCACGCCAGGCGAAGGCGGCCAGCAGATCGGCCGCAACGGGCACCGCCGCCGAGTTTCCGGCGATCGAACGCCCCGTGCGCGCGACGGAAATCCGGCACGGAAGCGGCGGTCGCGGCCGCTCTTCCGGCGAGCGCACGAGGCAGCCGAACCCGTACGGTCCAGTGCCAGCGGTCGTTGACGCGCTTCCTGCCGAGGCCTACGATCCCAGCGCGCCGAGGAGGGGCGCGACGCGATGGCGGACACGGACGACCTGGTGCAGCGAAGGCGGTTCTACGCGGAAGAGCTGGAGGCGGTCTGCCACCTGCGCAGCCCGGCCCTGGTGGAGGCCTTCGCGACGGTGCCGCGCGAGCACTTCGTCCCGCCCGGCCCCTGGCTCACGCGCGGCGAGGCCGGCTTGGGCGCCGCGCTGCGCCGCACGCCGGACGCGGATCCGCGGCACCTGTATCACAACGTCGCCGTCGCCATCGACGCGACCCGCGACCTCTTCAACGGGGCGCCGAGCGTCGTCGCGCGCGGCATCGACGCGCTGGACCTGCGAGCCGGCGACCGCGTCCTCCACGTCGGGTGCGGCGTGGGCTACTACTCGGCGATCATGGCCCGCTGCGTCGGGCCGCGAGGTGCGGTCGTGGCGGTGGAGATAGACGAGGCGCTGGCGGGCGAGGCGAGAACACGGCTGCGAGCGTTCGACAACGTCGAGGTCACCAGGGGGGACGGCCGCGAGCGGTACGCCGAGGGCTTCGACGCCATCCTCGTCAACGTCGGCGTGACCCACCCGCTGGAGGCGTGGCTGGCCGCCCTCAAGCCCCGGGGGCGGCTCGTGCTCCCGTTGACCTGTGCGACGGGCCCGAACCTCGGGAAAGGGCTGGTCGTGCGACTCGCCGAGACCGGCGCCCGCGACGCGCTCGACGCGCGCGTGGTCACGATGGTCGCCATCTACTCGGCGGCCGCCATCCGCGACCCGGCCATGAACGACCACCTGGGCCGGGCCCTGGCGCGCAACCCCTGGCCTCCGCTCAGACGCCTGCGGCTCGACGCGCACGACGCGGCACCGGCCTGCTGGCTGCACGCCGACAGGTTCTGCCTGAGCACCGCGTGAGCCGCTCGCGCCGCCTCCGGGCGGCGCGCGGCGTCCGGGTGCTTCACCGCGCCGTCAAGTCCACGTCGAGCTGGACCGGTGCCTTCAGGGTCACCACCCTCACGAGACGGCGCTCGCCGAGGTCCGGGTGGCGGAAGACGAACTCGCGGGTCCCGATCGTGACCGGCACGTTGACCAGGGGCGTCTCGCCCAGCAACTGGCCGTCCACGAACACGTACGCCCAGGGCGTCGCGGTCGCGCTGACCGGCGCCTTCGGCTCCACCGAGAGAGACGCGACGGCACCGGGCGCGACCTCGAGCCTCCGGGTCTCCCGGTACCCGAACTCCTCGCTCACCAGCTCGATCTCGTGGAGGCCGGGCGGGACCACGAGCCGCCCGTCGCTCGACGTGCCGAGCCGGCGTCCGCGCTCGAAGATCTGCAGCTCGACGGGCGCGAAAACCGCGAGCCAGCCCGGATAAATCAGGACCTCCAGCGCCGCGACCTCGCCAGGCTGGATCTGCACGCGCTCGGTGACCGACCCCGTCACGCTCCTGACCACGACGACATGCCGGCCCACGGGCAGCTCGGCGAGCTCGAGCGGGGTCTCGCCCCGCAGGCGGCCGTCGACCAGCACCTGGGCACCCGTAGGCTCCGACGTCACGCGCAAGCCGCCGGTGGCCATCAGTCGACCCCAGTCGAGGGTCCGGGTCGTCTCGCCTCCCGACCCCACGTCGACGGCAAGGGACCGCGTCCGCCCCCGCCACCGGAACTCCACAGTGTGCGCGCCGGGTCGCACGGCCACCCGCAGGGGTGTGACACCCCGGCGTTCGCCGTCGATCAGGACCTCGCTGCCCGGAGGCTTCGACTCGAGCACGAGGGTGCCCGTCTGGCTGCGTCCGGCCATCCACCGGGCGGCCATGAGGGTCGCGACCCCGAGACCGGCAGCCGCGACTGCCGCGGCCAGGAACCGCCGGCGGCGTCCGGCGCCCGCCGCCCGCCGCGGCGTCT
>CAYZKQ010000170.1:0-7079 GCA_964478975.1 uncultured Vicinamibacterales bacterium
CGCGCCGCCGGGCGCCTCGCCGGCGGTCGAGGCCGCCGGGCCCGAGCCGCCGCGCCCGCTGCGGGAACTGGCCTGGCATCTCGCGGCGTTCGTCGCGGGCGCTCTGGTCCTCGTCTGGCTGGGCCGGCTCGCGGGCACCATGGGGCTCGGCCGCGTCCTGCTGTGGGTCGGGTTTGCCGGCGCCGCCGCCTTTGTGCACACGATCATCGTCGGCTACTGCGCCATGCTGAGCGGGTGGTTCCCCTCGTTCGCCGTCGCGATCGCCCTCGTGCTCGTGGCCGCGCTGCTCCGGTTCCCGCTGGAGGCGCTCGCCCTGCTGACCGGCTACGTCCTGTCGACCGGACCCCAGTTCGCCGATCTGGGGTACGACCTCAAGTCCGGCTGGATCGTCCGCGGGCGCGGGGCGGACGAGCGGCGCGAGCGCGAGGGGCGGCGCCAGCAGGCGTTGCTTCAGGAGCTGGGCGCGCTCGTGGGTCTGGGGACGGCCGCGGTCGCCTTCGCCGTCTACTGGCGCGCCGGGCTGGTGCCGCCGATGAGCCGGGCCCTGGCGGCGACCGTGACGGTGGCGGCCTCGCCGAGCCTGGCGTCGCAGCTCGCCCTCGGGGGTGTCGCCGGCGCCGTGGCGCAGCTCGTGGGCGGCCCGCCGCGCGCCATCGGGATCTTGCTCGCGACGGGCTTGCTGCTCGACAACGTCGTGTACGGCTACGCGCTGGCCGCCGCGCTCCTGGTGCGCGTGTGGGTGGGCACCGCCGCCATGCAGGTGCGCGCCCCGGGGTTGATCGCGGGCGACGGGCTGGCGGGCTTCGGCGTCGCGGTCGCGCGCGCCGTGTGAGGCGGGATGGGTGTGTTCGCGCCGGAAGACGCCCTGGCGCGCCTGCGCGAGGGCAACCGTCGATTCGCCGCGGAGGCGTGCCGCCTGAGCGAGCTGGTCGACCCGGCGGAGCGCGGGCGGCTCGTGGCCGGGCAGCAGCCGTTCGCCGTCGTTCTCGGCTGTTCGGACTCGCGCGTCCCCGTCGAGATCGTGTTCGATCAGGGTCCCGGCGCCCTGTTCGTCAGCCGGGGCGCCGGCCACGTCGTGGCGCCCTCGCAGGTCGCGAGCGTGGAATTCGCGGTCGAGCGCTTCGGAACGCGGCTCGTCGTCGTGCTCGGGCACACGCGGTGCGGGGCCGTGCAGGCGGCGCTCGACGAGCTCCTGACGCCGCGCCCGCCCGACGCGTCGAGCCTCGGGTCGATCACGAGCCGGATCCGGCCCGCGCTGGCCGGTCTGCTGGCGACCGATCTCGCGCGCGACCGGGACCATCTTCTCCGGGCAGCCGTCCGATCCAATGTGCGCGCGTCGGTCGAAGCGCTGCGGCGAGGCTCGCCCGTGCTCGAGCGCCTGACCGCCGAGGCTCGCCTGCGCGTCGGGGGCGCCGAGTACGCACTGGAAACCGGGCGCGTCGAGTTTCTCGAGGAGGTGGGGGATCGGTGAAGCCGGGAACGCTGGAGCGGACGCCGGAGCCGTGGGCGCTGCGGCCCATGGTCGTCCGAGGCGAGCTGGACGGCGCGCCGTTCACCGTCCTGCTCCGAGAGGAAGCGCTCACCGCGAGCCTCGGCGATCGGCTGGTCGTCGCGTGCGACCGCGCGGGCCGGCTCTACTCGTTCTGGCGCGCCGGCCACACGTACCGCCGCGGCCTGAACGGCCGGGTCCTCCACAAGTGGCAGGACGAAACGGGCCGGCACTGGGAGTGGCTGGCCGAGGCGGACGCCGACGCCCTGGTGGCGGACGCTGCCGCCTGTTTCCGCGCGCTCCACGACGCGGTCAAGCGCGGCGCCGGGCGCGTCGTGGCGGGTCCCGACCCGGTCGGTCTTCCGCGCGTCGCCCTCCTGGCGGCGCTCGAGCTGGGGGCGCGCTTCACGCCGGAGGCGGCCCGCGCCGATGCGGAGCGCTTCGCCCGGGTCTACGCCCCCATCGGGATCCTCCCGCCGGACCAGTACCTGGCGCTGGTCGTCCAGGGCACCATCGGGTGTTCGTTCGACACGTGTACGTTCTGCGACCTGTACGGCCAGCGCTACCGGGTGAAGACGCCCGTCGAGTTCGCCCGGCACGTCGCCGAGGTGCGCGCCTTTCTCGGCCCGTCGCTTTCGCTCCGGCGCCGCGCGATCTTCTTCGGCTCGGCCAACGCCCTCGCCGTCCCGATCGCCCGGCTCGTCGAGCTGTTCGACATTCTGGTGCGCGAGCTCGATGCGAAGGCCCGGGGCGTCGGCGCCTTCGTCGACGGCTTCACCGGCCTGCGGAAGACCACCGGAGATTTCCTGATGCTGGCCGCGCGCGGGCTCCGGCGCGTCTACATCGGGCTCGAGTCGGGCCACGACCCCTTGCTCGCGTTCGTCCGCAAGCCGGCGACCGCCGGCGAGGCGGTCGAAACGGTCCGTACCGCCAAGGCCGCCGGCGTGTCGGTCGGGGTCATCGTGATGATCGGGCTCGGCGGCGACCGGTTCGCCGACGCCCACGTCGCGGACACCGTCGCGGCCGTGAAGGCCATGGCGCTCGGGCCCGGCGACGTGCTCTACTTCAGCGACCTCGTGGAGATCCCCGGCACGCCCTATCCGGCGCGCGCGGCACAGGCGGGCCTCCGGGCCCTCACGCCCGAGGAATGCCGGGCGCAGCGGCGCCGGATCCGCGAGGGCCTCCGCTTTCCCGGGCCGCCGCCGAAAATCACGTCGTACAACATCCGGGAGTTCGTCTACTGACGGGAGTTCGCCTCCTGAGACCCGCGACCGAACGGCTCCGGCGGCCGCGCCCCGCGCGCGTGGTGGGTCCGGACGCCGCTGGTATAGAATCCGCGCGGTTCGTGTCCGTCACGAGGAGGTCCTGGCGATGGTCGCGAGAGTTGTCAGGCTTGCGGGGGCGGCCTTGCTGGTCGCCGCAACAGCCACCCGGTTGGCGCCGCTCGCGGCGCAGGAGACGCCCACCGAGCGCCAGGCGGCGCGCGAGGTCCTGCAGCAGCGCGACGCCCTCGAGCGGTCGCTTGACGTGCCGGCGCTCGTGGCGCGTCTGACCGGGCCCAACCCCGAGCGCGACCGGGTCGTCGCTCGGGCCAAGGCGCTCATGGAGACCGAGCTGCTCGCGCTCAGCGACGACATCACGCGCCACCCGGAGATCGGGTTTCAGGAACATCGCTCGATCGCCAAGCTCATCGACTACCTGAAGCGCCACGATTTCACGGTCGAGGTGCCCGTGGCCGGGCTCGAGACGGCGTTCGTCGCGCGGTGGAAGGGCAACAGCGGCCCGCCGAACCTCGGCGTCATCGTCGAGTACGACGCGCTGCGCGGCACCGAGCGCCCCTTCCACGGCGACCAGCACAGCGCGCAGGGCCCGATCGGGATCGCGGCGGCGGTGGCCGTGGCCGAGTACCTGGCCCGCGCGAAGGCGCCGGGCAGCGTCGTGGTGTTCGGCTGTCCCGGCGAGGAGATGATGCCCCCGAACGCCAAGACCGTGATGTACGAAGCGGGCGTCTTCGACGGCATGGACGTTTTGGTGCGCAGCCACGCGAGCGGCGCCACGACCCGGCCGGCGCCGGGCTTCGGCACCTGCTGCATGAACATCGACGGGGTGAAATACATCTTCAGCGGCGCGCCGGCCCACCAGCTCCAGTCGTGGAACGGGCGAAATGCCCTCGAGGCGGTCATCCACCTCTTTGTCAACATCGACAGCGTGCGCAGCAGCCTGCGTCCCGAGGCCCGCATCCAGGGCGTCATCACGGAGGGCGGCGCGGCGCCCAACGTCGTGCCCGACCGGGCGGTGGCCGACTTCTACATCCGCTATCCGGACGAGGTGTACCTCCGGCAGGTGCGGCAGTTCGTCGACAACGCCGCCCGCGCCGCCGCCCTCGCGACGGGGACGAAAGTGAAGATCGACCACTACGGCAAGACCCGCGACGGCATCTCGGTCGCCACGCTCGCCGAGGTCGCCTTCGCCTACCTGAAGCAGTACGGCGCGACCAACGTCCAACCCGAGCCCGGCCGGCCGCAAGGCTACGAAGAGACCGGCAGCGTGTCCACCGCGATTCCCGGCGTCGGCTTCAGCGCCCACTCGTCGAACGCCCCGGGGCACACCTACGAGATGGAGGCCGACGCCCTCGCCGAGGTCGGGCACCACGGCTTCACCGTCGACGCGCAGGCCATGACGGCGCTGCTGTTCGACTTCGCGACGCGGCCCGACTACCGCGCCCTCGTCAAGAAGGAGTTCGACGGCATCAAGCGGCTGTTCGGAGAGTACCTGGCCGCCCTCGAGCGCGTCTACACCGAGCCCGCCGTGCGGGACCCGAAGGACTGACGCCGCGGCGGCGGGTCGACTAAGATCTCGCGACGGGCCGGAGGGCCCGAGGAGGCACGGATGGACCTCAAGGCGATCCAGGCCGCCCTGCGCGCGGCCGACCTCGACGGCTGGCTGCTCTGCGATTTCCGGAACCGGGACGTCCTCTCGTACCGGGTGCTCGGGCTCGACCCGGCCAAACCCAGCACCCGGCGCTGGTACTACTTCATCCCCGCCAAGGGCCAGCCGCGCAAGCTCGTGAGCGCCGTCGAACGCCAGACCCTCGACGCCGTCCCGGGGTCGAAGACCCTCTACTCCTCGTGGCGCGAGCTCCACGCCGGCCTGAAGAAGCTCCTCGGGTCGCGGAAAACGATCGCCATGCAGTACTCGCCGAAAAACAACGTGCCCTACATCTCGATCGCCGACGCCGGGACGGTGGAGCTCGTCAAGAGCCTCGGCCACCGGGTCGTCTCCTCCGCCGACCTGGTCCAGATGTTCGTCTCGGTCATCGACGAACGCGGCTACCGCCTCCACAAAGAAGCCGCGCGGGCGATCGACCGGATCCGCGCCGAGGCCTTCGAGGAAATCCGCCGGGCGATCCGCACGGGCTCGGGCGCGACCGAATACGACGTCCAGCAGTTCATCATGCAGCGGTTCGCGCAGGAGCACCTGACCACTTACGCCCCCCCGATGGTCGGCGTCAACGACCACCCGGCCGACCCGCATTTCGAGGTCACCCCCGGCAACGCCCGGCCGTTCAAGCGCGGCGACACGGTCCTCATCGACCTCTGGGCCAAGAAGGACCTGCCCGGCGCCATCTATTACGACATCACCTGGTGCGGCTACATCGGCGACACCCCGCCCCCGAAGTACCGCGAGATCTTCGACGTCGTGTGCCGCGCCCGCGACGCCGCCGTCGCGTTCGTCCAGGACGGCCTCGCGAAGGGCCGCGACCTGCGGGGCTGGCAGGTCGACGAGGTCTGCCGCGAGGTCGTGCGGAAAGCCGGCTACGGCAAGTACTTCGTGCACCGGACCGGACACGCCATCGGCACCGAAACCCACGGCGAAGGGGTCAACATCGACAACTTCGAGACGCGGGACGAGCGGCGGCTCTTGCCCGGCTGCTGCTTCTCGATCGAGCCCGGGATCTACCTGGAAGGGCGGATGGCGGCCCGCACCGAGGTCAACATGTTCATCCGCCACGACGGCGTAGCCGAGGTGACCGGCGAGATCCAGCGGGCGCTCGTGCTGATCTGACCGGTCAGGCCGGCGCGCCCACCTGGGCCGCGAGCACGCGGCGGAACGTGGCGTAGGTGGCGTCGGGCAAGTCTTCGGCGCTCAGCGGCCAGCGCTCCCAGCCGCGGAAGCGATCGGGCAGCTCCGGCACCACCCCCGTGTGGGCGCCGACCGCCTCGGCGAACTTCGCCGGGTGCGCCGTGGCCAGCGTGACGATCGGCTCGTCGCCCGCCGCCTCCGCCGCGTACTGCTCCGCCGCCGCGTACCCGACGGCCCCGTGCGGGTCGAACAGGTAGCCGGTCCGCTCGTAGACCCGCCGCAGGCACGCGCCGGTCTCCGCCTCGCTGATCGACCGACTCCACAGACACCGGCGCATCGCCTCCAGCGCGCCCCCGTGGAGCGCCAGGAGCCGCTCGAAGTTGCTCGGGTCGCCGACGTCCATCGCGTTGGACATGGTCGGGACGGCGGCGCGGGGGCAGTACCGGCCCGTCTCGAGGTACTCGGCGAGCACGGCGTTCGCGTTGACCGCCGCGACGAACCGCGCCACGGGCAGCCCCATCCGCTGCGCCAGCACGCCCGCCGTGAGGTTGCCCAGGTTCCCGCTCGGCACCGCGAACACGACGGGCCGTCCGATCGGCTCGGCCACCGCCACGTACGCCGCCACGTAGTAGAAGACCTGCGGCAACAGGCGGCCGATGTTGATCGAGTTGGCCGAGGCCAGGTTGAGCCCGCGCAGCGTCTCGTCCTGGAAGGCCGTCTTGACCAGGCGCTGGCAGTCGTCGAACGTGCCCGGCACGCGGAGCGCCACGATGTTGTCGCCGAGCGAGGCGATCTGCGCCTCCTGGAAGCGCGAAATCCGCCCCGCGGGATAGAGCACGACTACCGTGACCCCGGGGACGCGGTGAAAGCCGTGTGCCACGGCGCCTCCGGTATCCCCGGAGGTGGCCACCAGGACGGTGGCCCGGCGGCCCGAGGCCGCCGCGACGTGGCCGAGCAGCCGGGCCAGCACGCGCGCGCCCACGTCCTTGAAGGCCAGCGTCGGCCCGTGGAACAGCTCCAGCACGGCGTGCCGCCCGTCCAGGGACACCACCGGCACGGGGAAATCCAGTGCCTCCCGCACCAGGCCGCCCGCGACCTCCGGGCCGAGCTCGTCGCCGAGCCAGCGCTCGGCGAGCGCCGCCGCGACGTCGGCGAATGGCCGGCCTCTCCACACCTCGAGGTCGGCGCGGTCGAGCCGCGGCCAGGTGACCGGGAGGTACAGGCCCCCGTCGGGCGCCGGGCCCGCCGCGAGTGCGTCGGTGAACCGCACGGCCGGCGCCCGGCGCCGTGTACTTTCGAGCCACATCGTCGGCGCTCCTCTCGCGCGCCCGCCGGCCGGCGGTCAGACGGCCCGCGCGCCCGTCGCGCTCACCAGGCTGACCGACGCGTCGCTGGCGACCCCGGCGCGGGCGAACGCGTCGCGCATCGCGGCCGCCACGCGCCCGGCGCGCTCGATGCCGTCGCAAAACGCGAAGACCGAGGGGCCCGAGCCGGCCAGCGCGCTCGC
>CAYZKQ010000171.1:0-6986 GCA_964478975.1 uncultured Vicinamibacterales bacterium
CGCGGGCGAGCGCGGCCGCGCGGTCGAAGGGGTCGCCGGCGGCCGCGTCCGGGCCGGCGCCGGTCTCGGGCGCGTCGCCGCCGGGAGCCAGCTCCGCCAGGACACGCTGGAGCGCCTCGACCCGGATCGGCTTGGGCAAGTAATAGTCCATCCCGGCCTGCAGGCACCGCTCCCGGTCGCCCGTCAGGGCATGGGCGGTCATGGCAACGATGGGGACGTGCCCACCCGTGTGCCGCTCGCGCGCGCGGATCGCCGCGGTCGCCTCGAGCCCGTCCATCTCGGGCATCTGGACGTCCATGAAGATCGCATCGAACGCCTCGCGGGCACTGGTGTCCACCGCCTCCCGGCCGTTCTCCACGACCGTCACCGTGTGGCCGAGCTTCTCGAGGACCTGGACGGCCAGCTTCTGGTTCACCGGGTTGTCTTCGGCCAGGAGGAGGCGCAGGGCGCGCGCGGAGCGGCGAAGCTCGCGCGGCGCCGCCGGTCCGGCGCCGGCTGCGGCTGCCGGCTCCGCAGCGCGACGAGGGTCGAGGCGCTCCAGCGCGGCGACCAGGGCCGCCTGGAGGGCCGCGATCCCGACCGGCTTCGACACGTACGGCACGCCGAGGGCGCGGCACCGGCTGGTGGTGCCGGACTGGTTGTCGATGGGCAGCAAGAGCAGCGTGGCCGCGGCGAGGCCTCGATGCTGGGCGATGCGCTCGGCCACGACGAAGCCGTCCAGGTCGGGCAGCCGGGCGTCGAGGAGCGCGATCTGGAAAGGCGTGTCGGCGTCGCGGGCGCGGGCCAGCTCGGCGAGCGCCGCGCGGCCCGTGTCGACCGCCACGGGCTGCATGCCCCAGGCGGCGAGCTGCTCGACGAGCATCTCCCGGCTGCTCGCGTTCCGCTCCGCCACGAGCACGCGCACGTCGCGGAGCCCTGCGGGTGGGCGCTCGGAGCTGGGCGCGACGCCGAAGCCGGCCGTGAACTGGAAGACGCTGCCGCGGCCCGGCGTGCTCTCCACCCAGATGCGACCGCCCATGAGCTGAACAAGCTGGGCGGCGATGGCGAGCCCGAGGCCCGTGCCGCCGTACTTGCGCGCGGTCGCCGCGTCGGCTTGAGCGAATGGCTCGAAAATGGTGGCCTGCCGTTCCGGCGGGATCCCGATGCCCGTATCCGTCACCCGGACGTGCAGCCGGACGCCGCCGGCGTCGGGCGCCGGCTCGGCCGCCACGTCGACGTCGACCCGGATTTCGCCGCGCTCGGTGAACTTGATGGCGTTGCCGACCAGATTGACCACGATCTGGCGCAAGCGAGTCGGGTCGCCCACGAGGGTGCGGGGTACGGCGGGGGCCACCCGGCAGACCAGCTCGACGTCGCGCTGGTGCAAGCGGGCGGCGAGGGGCTTGACGGCCTGATACACCACGTCGCGGACGTCGAACGCCACCGCTTCGAGCTGGAGACAACCGGCCTCGACCTTGGACAGATCGAGGAGGTCGTTGAGGAGGCCCAGGAGCGACTCGGTCGAGAGCTGGAAGGTCTCGACGTACTCGCGCTGCTCGCGGGTCAGGCCGGTCCGGCTCAGCAGGTCGCTCGTCACGAGCATCGCGTTCATCGGCGTCCGGATCTCGTGGCTCACGCGGGCCAGGAAATCCGTCTTGGCCCGGCTGGCCGCTTCCGCCGCGGCCTTCGCGGCCTCCAGCTCGCGCGTCCGCGCGCCGACGAGCCGCGCGAGCGCCTGTTCGCGCCGCTTGAGCACCGCGAAGCGGCGGCGGACGCCCGCGACCACCAGCCCGGCGGCCGCCAGCGCGCAGGCCAGCCGGAACCACCAGGTCTGGTACACGTGCGGCTGCAGGTGAATCGCGACGGACGCGCCGAGTTCGTTCCAGACGCCGTCGCGGTTGGCGGCGAGGACGCGGAACCGGTAGGCTCCCGGGGGCAAGTTCGTGTAGACGACCGAGCGCCGGCTGCCTGCGTCCACCCACTGGCGGTCAAACCCTTCGAGCCGGTACCTGTAGACGACGCCCTGGGGCTCGATCAGGCTGAGTCCGACGTAGCGGAATTCGAGTTCGCCGCCGCCGGGCGGCACGACCACGTCACCGGTGACCGGCTGCGGCCGACCGTCGGCGAGCACCGCTTCGATCACGACCGGCGGCGCCGGCGCCCGGCGCGGGCCGACCCGCGGGTCGATCACGGCCACCCCGCGCAGCGTGGCGAACCAGAGCCGGCCGTCCGGCGTCCGCCACCCGCCCGGGCTGCCCCCGTTGCACTCGCGGCTCCGCATGCCGTCGCTCTCGTCGTACACCACGGGCTCGAGCGCTGCGCGGGCGCCGCGGGCGAACGCCTCGAGGTCGTGCCGGCTCACGCGGAAGATGCCGCGGTTCGAGCTCATCCACACCTGGCCGCGGTCATCGTCGACGAGCACCTGGAAGATGGCGTCGCTCAAGAGGCCGTCGCGCTCGCGATACACCGCGAACCGGCCGTCGCGGAACCGGTTCAGCCCGCCCCCGTAGGTGCCGACCCAGAGCGTGCCGTCGCGGTCCCTCGCGAGCGAGCGGACGTAGTTCGACGACAACCCGTCGCGGGTGGTGTAGGTCGTCAGCCGCCCGTTGTGCAGCCGGCTGAGCCCCCCGTAGGTCGCGATCCACACGGTGCGGTCAGGTTCCTCGAGGAACGCCCGGATGCGATCGTCACCCAGACCGTCGGCGGTCGTGAGGGTCGTGACCTGGCGGCCGCGCAGGCGCACGACGCCCGCCCCGTCGGTCCCGACCCAGACGGTCCCGCTCCGATCGACCATCAGGGCCCGCACGGGCGCCGCCAGCGTCGGGTGGCGCGTCCGGAGAGACCGGACACCGCCCCCTTCGGAGAGATAGAGTCCGCGGTCCGTCCCGATCCAGAGCCGCCCCCACCGGTCCTCCGCGAGGGTGCGGATCCGCGACGTCAACTCGTCGTGCCGGGGGAGGACCTCGAAGCGGTTGCCGACAAGCCGGGCGACGCCGCCGGTGTTGGTCCCCACCCAGATGCCCTCGGTACCGGCGCCGGTCAGGGTGTAGACGTTCTCGTCCGGCAGGCCCTCCGCAGTGGCGAACGTCGCGACCGCACCGCGCCGGAGGCGCACGAGCCCGCCGCCTTCGGTCCCCACCCAGAGACTGCCTTCGCGGTCCCGGGCGAAGGCGAGCACCCCGCCGCCCGGCAAGCCGTCGTCTGCCGTGAGAGTCTCGACCCGCTCGGGGCGTAACCACGCGAGGCCGGCGAGCGTGCCGACCCACACGGTCCCGGCAGCCTCGACGTAGACGGCCCGCACGCGGTCGTCTGGAAGGCCGGCCCGCCGATCGTAGTGGGCGAGCGCGCCGCGCTGGAGCCGGAACACCCCCTCGCTCGTGCCGGCCCACAGGGAGCCGTCGGGGTCGACGGCGAGGCTCGTGACGGACCGGCCGGCCAGCGCACCGATGCCGTGCGCCTGAACCCTGTCCTCGACCAGGCGCGCCAGGCCTGCGCGCGTGCCGACCCACAGGCCGGAGGCGTCGGCGGCGAGGGCGGTCACCTGGTCGTTCGGCAGACCGTCGCGGGTCGTGTAGCGGACGAACCGCCGGCCGTCGAAGCGGAACAGGCCGCGCCGCATCGACCCGAGCCACAGGCTGCCGCGGGCGTCCTCGCTGATCGCCGCCACCGAGTCGACGTCGAGGCCCTCTGCGGCGCCGTAGCGTACGAACCGGCCGTCGTGGAAACGCACGAGGCCCCCGCCGAACGTGCCGATCCAGAGCGACCCGTCCCGGCCCTCGTGGAGCGCCAGAATGTGGTTGCTCTCGAACGCACCGGTCGAGCGCTTGTCGAAGACGACGAAGCGCAGGCCGTCGAAACGGACCAGGCCCTCTTGCGTCCCGAGCCAGAGGTACCCGTCACGGGTCTGCAGGACGGCCGCGACCGAGTTCTGCGGCAGCCCGTGCTCGGCTTGCCAGGTGTCGCGCGCGTATTGCCGAAGCGGGGTCTCCTGCGCGATGGCCGCCGCCGGCCGCCCCGTCACGACCAGACCGAGGACGACCGCAACGGCCGCCCGGCCGCCCCGGGCCTGTCCTCGTGCACCCCTTGCGGGGTGACGGTCGCCGCGAATCGCCGGCCGCGTCACGCGCGCACCTCCCGGCTCGCTGTGGCATTCCGAGCGGCGGTCTCACCGCCCGCGAGCGACGCGGCGATGGCCGTGAGGTCGCGGGTCAGGGCGGTCACGCCCGCCTCGAGCGCCTGCCAGCGGGCGTCCACGCCGTCGAGCTCGCCGGCGCGGGCGCAGGTCACGAGTCCGGCGACGGCCTCGAAGGCCGGGCCGTCGGTGAACAGGCCGACCGATCCCTTCAGCGTGTGGGCTGCTCGGGCCAGATTCTCGGCGTCGCGCCGGGCGACGGCGTCGCGGACGGCGGCGAGCTGGGCCGGGGACTCGGCGAGAAACACGTCGACGAGCTGCCGCAGCATGTCCGGGTCGCCCTGAAAGCGCTGGAGCAGCTCATCGCGTGTCAGCCGCGGGTGCCGGGCCGCCGGCTCGGGCCCGGCGGGTTCCACCTGGCTCACGAGCGCGCGAACCCGGTGTGCGTCGACTGGACGCTCGAGCACGGCGTCCACCGGAAACGGCGGGAGCGCGACGGCGTCCCGTCCGTTCCCCGGTCCGACCACGCTCGCGCACCGCGGCCGGCGCCCCGCCCGCGCGGCGTGGCCCTGCAGGGCGGCTTCGATGGTGCGGCCGCCCAGGGCCGCCAGGTCCGCATCGAGGGCGAGCAGGTCGAAGGGACCATCGCCATCCAGCGCGCGCACGACGGCGGGCGCGTCGGGCGCGACGGTCACGCAGGCGCCCTGGCGCTCGAGCAGGCGGACCAGCAGGCGGCGATGGAGCGGCTGCGCGTCGGCCACGAGAACCCGCAGCGCCGCTCCCCTTCCGAGGTCCCCCGGTGGGTGCGCTTCGTCGCCCGGCGCGCCCAGGGCGGCGCGGATCGCATCGAGCAGCGCCGCGCGGCGGACGGGCTTGACCAGATACGCCTGGAGGCCCAGGCGCCGACACCGCTCGGCGTCCGCCGGCTCGTCCGCAGACGTCAGCATCAGGATGATCGCCCGGGCGAGGGCCGGGTCGGACCGGAGCCGCTCGGCGACCTCGAAGCCGTCCATGCCGGGCATCCGGGCGTCGAGGAGGACCACGCGGAACATGGGCCCTCGGCGGCGCCGGTGTTCCACGGCTTCGAGGGCCGCTTCGCCGCTGGCCGCGAGTGTCGGTTCCATGGCGCAGCTCTTCAGGATCTCGTCGAGGACGCGGCGGTTCGTGGCGTTGTCATCCACGACGAGGACGGGCAGGCTGGCGAGGGCGGGGTCAGCGTCGGGCCGCTCGCCGGCGCGGGCCGAGGCGGAGACGCCCAGGCGCACGGTGAAGCTGAACCGGGTGCCGGCGCCCGGCGTGCTGGCGAACGAGAGGCGCCCGCCCATGAGGCCGACGATGCGGGCCGCGACGGCGAGGCCCAGGCCGTTGCTGCCAAGGAAGCGCGCCCAGGACTGGTCGGGGTCGGCGAGGATTTCGGCGATGGCCGCCTGCCGGTGGGGCTCGATCCCGAGGCCGGTGTCATGGATGGTGGCACACAACTCGACGTCCGCGTCACCCCGGCGCCCGAGTGCGAGCTCGAGGCCGACCTCCCCGCGCTCGGTGAACTTCACGGCGTTGCCGATCAGATTGACGAGCACCTGTTGCAAGCGCCGGGCGTCGCCCACGAGCCGGTCCGGAACGTCCGGCGCGACGCGCACGGAGAATTCGAGGCCGCGGCGGTGGGCCCGGAGGGCGAGCGGCCGGAGCGTTTCGGCGAGCAGCCGGTCGAGGCTGAACTCGGCGCGCTCGAGCTGGAACGCGCCGGCGTCGATCTTCGAGAGGTCGAGGAGGTCGGTCAGGACCTCCAGCAGCGAGTCGGCCGCTTGCTTGACCGTTTCGAGATACTCGCGCTGCTCGCGGGTCAGGTCGGTGTCCATGGCGAGGTCCGTCATCCCGAGAATCGCGTTCATCGGGGTCCGGATCTCGTGACTCAAGCCGGCGAGGAACTCGCTCTTTGCCCGGCTGGCGCGCTCGGCCTTTTCGAGGGCGTCCTGCAGCTTCGCGTTGGCGGCCGCGAGCTCGGCCGTCCGCGCGGCCACGACGCGCTCGAGCTCCGCGTGCTGCGCGCGCAGGCGCTCCTCGCGCGCGCGGATCCCGTCGAGCATGCCGTTGAAACCGTCCACCAGCGTGCCGATCTCGTCCCGCCCGCGCCGCGGCACGCGCGCGGTGTAGTCGCCTTCGCGGGCGACGCGCTCGACCGCCCCCGCGAGCGCGGCGAGGGGGTCGACCAGCCGGCGCTGCAGCCACCCGGAGGTCCCCACGGCCAGGCCGACGAGCACCAGGGCGAGCACCCCGGCGAACACCTGATAGCGCCGCCACTCGGCTGCGAACTCGTCCAGATTCGCCCGCAGCAGCACGCGGCCGACCACGTCGCCCTCGGCCATGACAGGCTGGAACACGGTCACGCCCGCTTCGTCGAAGCGCAACCCCTCGGCCTCGGGTGGCAGGGGCGGCGTGATCCCTCCGTCGCGACGCCAGACGGCGAAGGGGGCGCCGTCGGGCAGATAGAGGCACGCGGTCACGAGCTCCTGGTCGGCCGCCAGCGTCGCGAGCAACTCGCGGCCCGCGGCGCGGTCGCCGAACAGCAGCGCCGGCGTACTGGCGGCGCCCACCACGTCGGCGTGGGCGCGGAGGTCTCGGGCGATCGACCGGCGGAAGAGGTGCACGCCGTATTGCCCCACCACCACCACGGCGGTGAACGCCACCCCCGCGCTCGTGGCGACGGTCAGGGCGATCAGCTTCCAGCGAATCGACAGGTCGGTCACGCGACGCACCGACGCCTCCTCACGGCCAGGGCCTCACGAGCACCCGGCCGAGCGACAAGACCTTCGAGCTGATCCGCAAGCCCGCCTGCTCGGTGCTGGTCAGGTTTACGGTGAAGCGGATGCGGTCGGGC
>CAYZKQ010000172.1:0-6953 GCA_964478975.1 uncultured Vicinamibacterales bacterium
TGCGCGCGGCGGATGCGCACGGTCCGCACGGCGTCGCCCACCCGCACGTCGAGGCGGAGCCCGACACCGGGGTCGACGAGGCCGTCGACGCGCACGCGCCCGGCGCCGAGCGCCGCCACGGCGCGCCCGATCTCGTCTGCGTGGATCGCGGCGACGAAGCCCGCCCGCTCCGCCCGCACCACCTCGCAGTCGGCGGCGAGCGGCAGGCGCTCCGGGTCGTCCACCACGGCGGGGTCGCCCCCTTGCTGCTCGATGACCTGACGGAACTTTTCCAGCGCGGCGCCGGAGTCGAGCGCGGCCCGCGCGCGGCGCTCGCCGGCCTCGACGGACGAGGCGGCGCTGGCGAGCACGAGCATGCGCGCGGCCAGCGTGAGGGCGAGCGCGACGAGGTCGGCCGGCCCGCGACCCTTCAGCGCGTCGACGGCCTCGACCACCTCGACCGCGTTGCCGACCGCGCGGCCGAGCGGCGCCTCCATGCTCGACAGGACCGCTTCGGTCCGGAGGCCGGCCCGCTCGCCGGTCGCGACGAGCGACGCGGCCAGCGCCCGCGCCTCCGGCAGGTGCCGCATGAACGCGCCGCGTCCGACCTTCACGTCGAGCACCAGCGCCCCGACGCCGGCGGCGATCTTCTTGCTCATGATCGACGCGGTAATCAGCGGCACGCTCTCGATGGTGGCCGTGACGTCGCGCAGGGCGTAGAGCCGCCGGTCGGCGGGCACGAGCGCCGCGGTTTGCCCGAAGAACGCACAGCCGACCCGCCCGACCACCCGCGCCAGCTCCGCCTCCGACAGGTCCACCCGGAAGCCCGGAATCGATTCCAGCTTGTCGAGCGTGCCGCCGGTGTGCCCCAGGGCCCGGCCGGACAGCATCGGCACCGGCACCCCGCACGCGGCCACCACAGGCGCGACCACGAGAGAGGTCTTGTCACCGACCCCCCCGGTGCTGTGCTTGTCGGCGGGCCGGGCGGGCAGGGCGTCCCACCGGAGCCGCCGTCCCGAGCGCACCATCGCCTCGGTCAACCAGGCGGTCTCATCGTCGTTCAGGCCTCGGAGCACGACCGCCATGAGGAAGGCGGCGACCTGGTAATCGGGCCAGGAGCCATCGACCACGCCGCGCACGAACGCCTCGATCTCGTCGCGGGCGAGGGGCGCGCCGTCGCGCTTGCGGCGGATGAGGTCCACCGGCGACATGAACGAGTCAGTATAGTCGACTTTTGCTAGAATGCCGGGGCGCAGCCGCGATGCCAGAGGCCATCCTCCCTCCGGCGCTCCGCCAGCGCGTCGAGCGGCTGGCGCTCGCCCTACTGGCGGCGCGGCGCGCGCGCACCCTGTACCCCCCACACCACCCCGCCGCGCTGGCCGGGCTCGAGCGCTTGGCCCAGGCGGTCGCCGAGGCGACGGGCGGCCTGGGCCTGCTGCTGGGCGTCACGCCCACGACGCTGCTGGTCGCCGGCGTGCCGGCGGGCGACGGCGGGCCCATCGCGGAGGCGGCGGCCGTTCTGCACGAGGCCGACATCGCCGAGATTGCGTTCGCGAACGAGGTGCCCCGGGAAGCGGTGGAAGCGTTGCTTGAACTCATCGTGACGCCGCCCGATATGCTCCGCCGCCAAGGGGGGGCCGCGGCGGTCTGGGCGCGTTGGGGCCACGACGCCGTGTCGATCGTCCAGCTCGACTACCGGCCGATCTTCGAGGACCGCGAGGTCGCGCGGACGCCGGCGACCCGCGACGCCCTGTGGCGCGCGATCGTCCACGCAGTGACCGAGGGCCACGAGTGCCTGGACGAGAACCTGCAGCGGCGGCTGCTCGAGATCGCCGGGGACGTCGACGCCACGTGCGAGCTGGCCCGCGAGGTCGCGGCGCCCGCCTGTACGCCGGACGGCTCGCCCCTGGTCACGACGCAGGCCGCCATGGTCCTGGCGGTCTTCCGCCATCTCCTGACCACCGTCGCGGCGCTCGATCCTGACCGCCGGGACGCCACCGTCCGGACGCTCGCCGCCGCCACGATGCGGTTGGACCCGCGGGTGGCGTGGCAGATGCTGGCGGCGGCCGAAGAGGCCGGCGAGGGCGACGAGGTGTTCGGCCAGATCGCCGGCGCCTTCGACGACGATCAGGTGGCGCAGTTACTGGCCACGACGCTCGCTCTTGACGGCCAGGCGACCCCGCGCCTGGCCCGGGTCTTCGAGACGCTGGCGCCGGACCCTGAGCGCAAGCGCTCGGTGCTGCGCCTCGCGCGGGACCGGCTCAAGGCGAGCGACTTCGGGCAGCGGACCTCCTTCGAAGCACTCTGGACCTCCGTCGAGGAACTGTTGGTTCACTACACTGAACGGCCGTTTGTCGCCGCGGGGTACCGCGCCGCGCTGGACGCCGTTCACGGCCGGGCGGGGGCGATGGCCGGGGTCGACCTGCCCCCGGAAGCCGGCGCCTGGTTCGGCACGCTGGACCCGGAGAACATCCGCCGGCTCTCGGTCACTCTGCTCGTCGACCTGCTCAACCTCGAGACCGACGGAGAACGCGCCGAAACGGTGGCAGACGATGTGGCGTCGCTGGCCGAAGATCTGTTGATGGCGGGTGACTACGGGCTCGCCGAGCGGCTCGTCCGCGCGCTCGCCGCCAGAGCGGCCGACCCCCGGGCCGCGACGGCGGCGGCCAGTCGCGGGGCACTCGATCGCCTGGCGCGATCGGCGGCGCTTCACGAGACGCTGAGGCTGGTGGACGAGCTGGACACCCACCAGGCCGAGACGCTCGCGGGGCTCTGCCGGGCGATCGGCGCGCCGGTGGTCGACGCGCTCGCGCCGCTCCTGACGGTCGAGGAGGCGACGCGGGGGCGCGGGTGGGCGATCGCCGTCGTGGTCGCGCTCGGGCCGCCGGCGGTCGCCTTCTTGGCGCCGCTGGCGCGGCACGAGCGCTGGTTCGTCCAGCGGACGGCGGCGTCGATCCTGGGGCAGATCGCGTCCGCGGAAGCGGTGCCGCTCCTCCAGCCGCTCTTGCGGCACCCCGACCCGCGGGTACTCGGCGAGGCGGTGCGGGCGCTCTCCGCGATCGACCACCCGTCGGCGGCGCGCGCAATCCACAGCGTGCTCCGCACCGCGTCCGGGGCGGGGCGCCAGGCGGTGGTCGCGGCCCTGGTGGTGGAGCGCGACCCGCGGGTCGTTCCGGTCCTGCTGCGCATCCTGGCGGAGAGTCGCGTGCTCGGATCGGACCATCGGATCGTGCTCGACACCCTCGCGGCGCTGGGCACGCTCGGCGCCGAGGAAGCCATCGGACCGGTTGCGCGCCTGATGCACCGGCGGAGCTGGCTGGCGTGGTGGCGGATGCGGGCGGTCAAACGGTGTGCTCTCGACACGCTCCGGGCGATCGGGACGCCTGCGGCCCTCGCGGTGATCGCCGAGAGCGCCCGCAGCGGCGACCGGATGCTGCGGCGGCTGGCGCGGGCGTACCTTGCGTGACGTCATGACGGGGGTGGGACAGCCCGAGGCGATCGTCCGGCGACTGGTGGCCGCGGCGCGGGCGGTCGCGCTTTACGCGCCCCACCATCCGCTCGTACGCCGCGGCGTCGACGAGCTCGCGCGGGTGTGCACCGACCGCCTGCGCCGGGCCGAGACGATCGTCATCGGGTGCGTCGGCGACGACGTGGTCGTCGACGACCAGCGGCTGCCGCGCTCGGCAATGTCCTTCGGCGCGTTCGTCCGGGAGCTGCGCGCGCGCGAGATCGAAAAGATTATCGTCAGGCGCGGCGTCACCCGGGACGAGCTCCACGGGCTCGTGACCGCGCTCGCCGCGCCCCCGCCCGCCCCACCGGTCGCGGCCGTGCTCGAGGCGCGCGGGGTCCGCCACGTGTCGGTGGGGCGCCTCGCCGTGGAGGAGGCGCCGGACATCTCGACGGGGCTCGCGGCCGCCCGCCGCGTCTACCGCGCGGCCGTCGAGACCGCTGAGGCGCTCTGGAACGCGGCGCGCGCCGGCGAGTCGCCGGACCCCGCTGCGGCCCGGCGCCTCGTCGACAGCCTCGCGCGCGTCGTGAGCGGCGACCGGACCGCGCTCATGGCCCTGACGGCGCTCAAGAAGTACGACAACTACACGTTCACCCACATGGTCAACGTCTCGGTGCTCGCGATGGCCCAGGCGCGGGCGCTCGGGCTCGATGGCGCGCGGCTGCGCGAGTTCGGTTTCGCGGCCCTGATGCACGACATCGGCAAGGTCCGCACGCCGCTGGAGATCCTCAACAAGCCGGACCGCCTGACGAAGGACGAGTTCGAGGTCATGAAGCGCCACGTCATCGACGGCGCCCACATCCTGCGGCGCACGCCGGAGGTCCCGGCCCTGGCCCCCATCGTGGCCTTCGAGCACCACCTGAAGCAGGACCTCTCCGGCTACCCGGAAAATGTCGGCCACCGGGAACTCGACCTCTGTACAATGGTCGTCACGATCGCCGACGTGTTCGACGCCCTCCGGAGCACGCGACCGTACCGCGATGGGCTGCCGACCGACCGCGTCAAGGCGATCATGGCGCGGCAGGACAGCGCGGACTTCCACCCGACGCTGCTCCGGCGCTTCGTGAACCTCGTGGGCCTCTATCCGGTCGGGACGCTCGTCCGGCTCGACAGCGACGAGCTCGGCGTCGTGACACGCGAGCATCCCAGCGACCCGTTCCGCCCCCAGGTCAAGGTGGTCGTCGATGCGCGCGGCGACCGGCTCGAGGCGCCCGTGCTCCTCAACACCTGGGAACGCGACGGGCGCGGCGAGTTCGTGCGGGCGGTCGTGGCGGCGGTCGACCCGGACGAGGTCGGGATCGATCCGACCGCGTACCTGGACACCCCGAGCGAGCCATGACCGAGGCGACGCGGCCCGGAACCCTCGACCCCGCGAAAGCGGCGCGCGTCGCGGCGTTCGCGCGCGCCTGCAAGGCCGCCGCTCACGCCGTGTCGCTCTATCCACCGGCCCACCCGGCGATCCGCCACGCCCTGGCGCGCCTGGTCGAGAGCGCGGCGCAGGCCACCGCGGGCGGAGCGCTGCACCTGGCCGTCGAGTCGAAGGGGCTCGTAGTCGACGGCGGCCGGCTGGACCGGCCAGACCCGGCCGTCGCAGAGCTGGCCCAGTTACTGCACCTGCACGGCGTCGGCCGGCTGGTTCTGCACGGCGGGACGGACGCCGACTCGTGGCGGGTGCTGCTCCAGGTGCTCGCCCGCGCCCCGGAGGAGGTGCGGGCCGACGGCGGCATCGCCCATTTGTGGGCGACGGCGGGCGGACCCAGCATCGAAATCGAGGAGGTGGACTACGCGGAAGTGCTCCGCGAGCGGCCGGGCGACACGCTCGGCGCCGACGCGCTCCTCGCGGCGTGCGTCAAGGGTCGCCCCCTGGTCGAGTGGGACCCAGCCGCGCGCGAGGCGCTCGCCGCGGCCCTCGCGGACCCGGAACGGCTGGCGGCGCTGGTGGCGGAGCTCGTCCAGCGAGCCGGCGGCGCGGCGGGCACCGAGGTCGGCAGCGCGTTCTTGACCCTTCTCTGCCGCGCGGCGGAGCATGTGGCCGTGTCGGCGCCGGAGCGGCTCGACACCATCTTCCGCCAGCTCGCTGAGGCCGCGGGGCGCTTGTCGGCCGACGCGCTGGCCTACCTGCTGGCCCAGCGCCACACTGCCCGCGCCTCGGCCGGCGGGCTCGACGTCGTGGCGGCGCTCGTCGAGCGCATGACCGACGCCACGGTGGGGGACTTCGTCGCCAGGTCGGTCATCGCCGAACGGGGGGCGAGCGCCCGCCTGGCCGAAGCGTTCCAGGCGCTCGTCCCCGAGATCGATCGGCGCCGGCGGGTCCTGTCGCTGGCCGAGGAGCGGGTCGCCGAGTCGCCGCTCGCCGTGGAGACGAATTTCGAGGAGCTGTGGTCGCGCGTCGAGGAGATGCTCGCCTCGTATACCGACCAGCCGTTCGTCTCGGCGGAGTACGGGCGCGAGCTCTCGAGCGCCCGGGCCCACGCGATCGACGTCGAGCAGACGAGCGACGACCCTCCCGAGCGGCTGGCGGCCTGGCTTCAGTCGGTGAGCGATTCGGCGCTGCGCGGCCTCGACGTCCAGTTGTTGCTGGATCTGCTCGCGGTCGAGACTGAGGCGTCGCGCTGGCGGGACCTTGCCGAGACCGTCGCCGACCATGTCGAGGACCTCACGCGGGCGGGACTGCACGAGGCCGCCTGGACGCTGGCCGACCGGCTCACCCAGGCCGCCGGGGAGGGGGCGGATCCGGCGCGCCGCCCCCACGCCGAGCGGGCCCTCGAGCGGCTCGGGAACGGGGCGTTCGTGCGGCACGCCGTGCGGCTGAAGGGCGCGTCCGCCGAGCGGGTCGCCGCGGTGCGCCGCCTTTGCCACGCGATCGGCCCGGCGGCGATTCCCGCGCTCGCCGAGGTGCTGGCCGCCGAGCAGGACGCCGAGGCGCGCCGGCACCTGCGCGACGTGCTGGTGGGCTACGGCCCGCGCGGGCGCGACGCGGTGCGCGCGCTGCTCGACGCCCCGAATTGGGAAGTCCGGCGCACCGCTGCCTACGTGCTGCGCGAGTTCGGCGGCGCCGAGGCGCTCGACGAGCTCGAACCGCTCTTGCGCGACGCGGAACCGCTCGTGCAGCGGGAGGCCGTCCAGGCGGTCGTGCTCCACGGCCACGACGCCGCCTACGCTTTGCTGGTCCGCGTGCTCCGCGGAGCCCCCGCGCGCGTCCGGGAGAACCTCGAGCGCGAGCTAAAGACCCTGCGCGACGCGCGGGCCATGCCGCTGTTCGGGTACCTGGTTCGGCATCTGGACCGCCGCCGCGAGCGGGCGCTCTACGAAACGGCCGTCGATCTGCTGGGCGCCTTCGGCGGGCCGGAGGCGGTCGAGGCGCTGGAATACGCGCTGCACCAGGGCGACTGGTGGGCGCCCGGCCGCACGCGGGCCCTGCGCCGTCTCGCGGCCCGTGCGCTGCGGCGGATCGGCACGGCGGAGG
>CAYZKQ010000173.1:0-6920 GCA_964478975.1 uncultured Vicinamibacterales bacterium
CCGCCGGACCAGCCGGCGGCCGACGCGGGCGCGACCCCGGCGGCGGCCCCGGCGGCGCCGGTCGACCCCGCGGTGGCGGAATTGGTCCGGCAGCGCGACGAGTACTACGACCGGTTTCTGCGCAAGGCCGCCGAACTGGACAACTACCGGAAGCGCGTCGAGCGCGAGCGGCGGGAGCTGGCGGACCTCGCGGCCGCCGACCTCATCCTCGAGCTCCTGCCCCTCGTCGACGACCTCGAGCGGGCGCTCGCCGTCGAGGTCGGGCCCGACACCGTCGAGGCCTACCGCAAGGGCGTGGAGCTCATTTACAAGCAGATGCTCGACGTGTTGAGCCGGCGCGGCGTCACCCGGATCGAGGCGGTCGGCAAGGACTTCGACCCGCGCTACCATCAAGCGGTGGCGCACGAAGCGAGCCGCACCCACCGCGACGGCGAGGTCATCGCGGAGCTGCGGCGCGGCTACATGCTCGGTGACCGGCTGCTCAGGCCGGCGCTCGTGAAGGTCGCAAAAGCGTGAACGGGCCCAAGCGCGATTACTACGAGGTGCTCGGGGTGTCGCGGAACGCCACCGAGCAGGAGATCAAGAGCGCGTACCGCAAGCTGGCGCTCAAGTACCACCCGGACCGGAATCCTGGCGACAAGACGGCGGAGGACAAGTTCAAGGAAGCCGCCGAGGCCTACGCGGTGCTGGCCGACCCGGAGAAACGCGCCCGCTACGACCAGTACGGGCACGCGGGCGTGGGCGCCGCGCCGGGCGGGGTGGGCTTCGACCCGACCATCTTCGCCGACTTCAGCGACATCTTCGCGGGCCTCGGCGACCTGTTCGGCTTCGGCGACCTGTTCGGCACCGGCCGGCGCGGCAGCGCCATGCGCGGCGCCGACCTCCGCTACGACCTCGAACTCACCTTCGAGGAAGCGGTCCGCGGGACCGAGACGACCATCCAGATTCCCCGCGAGGAGACCTGCGAGACCTGCCGCGGGTCCGGCGCCGCGCCCGGCGCGGGCCCCGAAACCTGCCCGCAGTGCCGTGGCCGCGGCCAACTGCGCTATCAGCAGGGCTTCCTGACCATCGCCCGGACGTGCGGCCAGTGCGGCGGGACTGGACGCATCATCCGCAAGCTCTGCAAGACGTGCCAGGGCAGCGGACGCGTGACCCGCGACCGCCAGATCACGGTGCGCATTCCCGCCGGCATCGCCTCCGGCCAGCGCCTCCGCCTCGCGGGCGAAGGCGAGCACGGCGTGGCGGGCGGCCCGCCCGGCGACCTCTACGTCGTGGTCCATGTGCGCGAGCACCCGTTCTTCCACCGCGAGGGCGACGACCTCTACTGCGAACTCCCCGTCAGCTTCCCCACCCTCGCCCTGGGCGGCACGGTCCAGATCCCGACGCTCGACGGGCCGGCGCCCCTCACGATTCCGGCGGGCACGCAGAGCGGGGAGCGGTTCCGCCTGAAGGGCAAAGGCGTCCCGAACGTCGGCGGGCGGGGCACCGGCGACCTCTACGTCGTGGTCCGCGCGGAGATCCCCCGGAAGCTGACGAAAGAGCAGCGGCAGCTCATCGAGCAGCTCGCCCGGGCGCTCGGCCGAGAGGCCGGCGCGCCCGCCCCCGCGGACCCGGCGGGCCGGCCGTTCTTCGAACGGGTCAAAGACATGTTCGGGTAACCGCCGCCGGTGCGTACGGTCCCCGCTCTCGAAATCCACTTCCCCGCGGCGCCGGCCGCGGCGGACCTGGCCGACCGCGTTCTCGCGCTCCTCGACGAAACCGACCCGTCGGGGATCCACGAAGGAACCGTCGCGCCGGACGCGGTGGACGCACCGCCGCGCACCTGGCAGGTCGTGTTCGCCACGGCGGAGGCGCGCGACCGCGCCGCCACGCTCCTGAGCACCGCGCTCGCCTCGTCCGGGCTCGTCGTGGACACCCTCGAGCTCGCGGACGAGGACTGGGTCGACCGCAGCCAGCAGCATTGGCCCCTGGTCCGCGTCGGCCGGCTCATCGTCGCGCCGCCGTGGAACGTGCCGGACGAGCCGGGCGCGACGACGATCGTCATCCAGCCCGGGCGCGGGTTCGGCACCGGCCACCACGCCTCGACGCGCCTGTGCCTCGAGGCGCTGCAACAGGCGGACCCCGCGGCCCGCCGCGTCATCGACGCCGGGACGGGCTCGGGCCTGCTCGCGATCGCCGCGGCCAAGCTCGGGGCGCGCTGGGTCGTGGCCTTCGACGCCGACCTTGACGCCGTCCTCTCCGCCGCCGACAACCTCGCCCGCAACGCGGTCGGCGACCGCGTCACCCTGCTCGCGATGGACCTCGCCCGGGCCAGGCGCGCGGGCCTCGAGCCGGCGGACCTGGTGCTCGCCAACCTGACGGCGGCGCTGCTCGCCCGCGAGGCGTCGACGCTCTGGTCGCTCGTGGCACCCGGTGCGACGCTCGTGGCCGGCGGCCTCCTGCCCGAGCAGGTGCCGGAGGTCGAAGCCGCCTTCCAGCGTGCGGGCCGGTCGACCTTCAGCCGCGCGGCCCGGCTGGACGCCGACGGCTGGGCCGCACTGGTCGCGCGCCGCGAACGCTGACCGTCGGGCGGCCGGCTACAGGTCGCGCCAGACGAACAGCAACACGGCGAGCGCCACGAGCGCGGCGGCGTCCGCCCGCCAGGTCCGCCGGCCGAGCGTGAGGAGCGTGCACCCGGCCCGGGCGGCGGCCTCGATTTCGTCGGGACTCCACCCGCCTTCGGGGCCGACGAGCACGTCGGCGCCGGACGGCGCCGGCAGGTGAAGCAGCGCACCGGCGTCGTGGAGGCCTGGGACAGTGACGCCCGGTTCGACCAGCATCAGGCACGGGCGCCCGCGCGCGGCGACGCCGGCGAGGAACTGGTCGAGGCGCGCCGGCGGGAGGATCGCGGGCACGACGGCGCGCCGGCTCTGCTTGGCGGCCGCGACCGCGACGCGCCGCCACCGATCGAGGCGGCGGCGGGCGAGGGCAGCCCACGCCCCCTGGGTCCGGGCGGTGGTCACAGGCTGGATGGCGGCGGCGCCGAGCATCGTGGTGTCGCGGACGACGGCGTCCATGTGGTCGCCCTTGAGGACGGCCTGGGCGATGGTGACGCGAACGCGCGGCTCGGCGGCCGGCGCCACCGGCGCGATCAACCGGACCCAGGTTCTGGACCGGCCGACGGTCTCGACGACGGCCCGGAACTCGCGACCTTCGCCGTCGAAGACGCACACCTCGTCGCCCGCCTGCAGGCGCAGGACCCGCGCCAGGTGCCGGGCTTCGTCGGCCGGCAGCTCGACGGTGGTCCCCTCGGCGGTCGCGCCGGGGGCGTAGAAGCGCGCGGGCACGGGTCTATTGTCGATCTATACTCGCCCGAGGTGCCCAGGCGATGTTGTTCCGGGGCCAGATGCTGGGCAAGTACAAGATTCTCGCCTCGCTGGGCAGCGGCGGGTTCGGCGCGGTCTACCTGGCCCAGGACACCTGGATCGACAAGCAGGTCGCGATCAAGGTCCCCCACAAGCAGTCGCTCGACTTCGGCGAGCTGCTCAAGGAACCGCGGCTGCTCGCCTCGCTCAACCACCCCAATATCGTGGCGGTCACGACCGCGGAGAAGCTCGGCGATCTGTTTTTCATCGTCATGGAGTACGTGCCGGGTGAGACGCTGGAGCACATCATCGCGGCCCGCGGTGCGCTGGAGCTGGCGCGCGCTCTCGACTACACGTGCCAGATCTGCAACGCGGTCGATCACGCCCACCGCCACGGGGTCGTGCACCGCGACCTCCGGCCGGCGAACGTGCTGGTGACGACAGGCGATGTGGTCAAGGTCGCGGACTTCGGCACCTCGCGCTTCCTCGAGATCGCCGCGCACGGCACGACCGTCATCGGGAGTCCTCCGTACATGGCCCCGGAGCAGTTCGAGGGCAAGGCGGTGTTCGCCTCGGACCTCTACTCGCTCGGCGTCACGATGTACCAGATGCTCACCGGGACCCTGCCGTACGAGACGCCGGCGCCGGGCGACCTCGAGCGGCTGCGGCGGGGCCGGCTCGTTACGCCCCCGCGGGTGCGGAACCCGGCGATTCCGAAAGCCGTGAGCGACATCGTGATGCGGGCGATGGCGCCGGAGGTCGCGGACCGGTACCAGCGGGCGAGCGACTTGCTGGCAGATCTGCTGGCCGTGCGCCCGGTGGTACGGCCGCGCCGGCCGGTGGCAGCGCCGGCCCTGGCGGGGCGGCCGGTGGGGCGATCTCTGCGCGGCGAGGCGGCGCCGGTCGCGCGGTTTTGCTGGCACTGCCGCAAGCCGCTCCACGCGCGGACCGACCGGTGCCCGTTTTGTGGGGAGTCGCAGTAAATGCTAGAATCGCCCGGCCTGCACGCGCGTGCGGACCGGGTTGCAGCCGAGGAGCGGACGATGCCCTTCGACGAGCGCGCGAAGGTCTGGATGAACGGTACGCTGGTCCCGTGGCCGGACGCGAAAATCCACGTCGCGTCGCACGTCGTGCACTACGGCAGCGCGGTGTTTGAGGGCCTGCGGTGTTACGACACGCCCAAGGGGCCGGTCTGCTTCCGGCTCGACGCGCACCTGCGGCGCCTGTTCGACTCCGCGCGGATCTATCGGATGGACCCGCCCTTCAGCTTCGAGGCGATGCACGCCGCCGTGCTCGACACGATCCGGGCGAACGCGCTGAAGGCGTGCTACATCCGGCCGATTTTCTACCGCGGCTACCACACCCTGGGGATCAACCCGCTCGCGTGCCCGGTCGACGCGGCCATCCTGACGTGGGAGTGGGGCTCGTACCTCGGCGACGGCGCCATGGAGCGGGGGGTCGACGTGCGGGTCAGCTCCTGGTCGCGCACGGCGCCGAACACGTTTCCGGCGCTCGCGAAAACGGCGGCTAACTACGCCAACTCCGCCCTCATCAAGATGGAGGCGGTCGTCGACGGCTACGCCGAGGGGCTGGCCCTGGACAGCTACGGGTACGTCAGCGAGGGGAGCGGGCAGAACGTGTTTCTGGTCCGCGGCGGCGTCCTCTACACGCCGCCGCTGTCGGCGTCGATTCTCCCGGGGATCACCCGGGACGCCGTGATCACGATCGCCCGCGACCTCGGCTACCGGGTGCGGGAGGAGATGATCCCGCGGGAGATGCTCTACATCGCCGACGAGGTCTTCTTCGTCGGCACCGCGGTCGAGGTCACCCCGGTGCGCAGCGTGGATCGGATCCCGGTGGGCGACGGGGCGCGCGGGCCGGTCACGGCGGCCATCCAGCGGACCTTTTTCGACATCATCAACGGCGAGGTCCCGGACACGCACGGCTGGCTGACCTACGTGTATGGCGACCCGCGCCAGGCGGCGGTCGGCACGGCGGGGGCCTCGCGGGTTTCCGAGTGACCATGCACCTGAACGATCTGCTCCGCCAGGCCGTCGCGGCCAACGCGTCCGACCTGCACTTGAAGGTCGGCAGCTTCCCGATGATGCGGGTGAACGGGACGCTGGTGCCCGTCCCCGAGGCGCCGCGCCTCGGTCTGGACGACACCGAGGCCATGGCGCTGGCGCTGCTGTCGCCGCCGCAGCAGCAGAAGTTCCGCGATCACCACGAGGTCGACCTCGCCTACAGCGTTCCCGGGCTGGGGCGATTCCGCTGCAACGTGTTCCGGCAGCGCAGCACGGTCGGGCTGGTGCTCCGGGTGATTCCCACGCGCATCGCCTCGATCGAGGAGCTGCTGCTGCCGCCGGTGCTCAAGCGGATCGCCGAAGAGGAACGGGGCCTGGTGCTCGTGACGGGCACGACCGGGAGCGGCAAGAGCACGACCCTCGCCGCCATGATCGACCACATCAACCAGACCCGGGCGTGCCACATCATGACGATCGAGGATCCCATCGAGTACCTCCACCGCGACCACCGGTCGATCATCAATCAGCGGGAGGTCGCGGTGGACACCCCGTCGTTCGCCCACGCGCTGCGGGCCGCGCTCCGCCAGGACCCCGATGTCATCCTGGTCGGCGAGATGCGCGACCTCGAGACGGTGGAAACGGCGCTGGTCGCGGCCGAGACCGGGCACCTGGTCTTCTCGACGCTGCACACCCTGGACGCCACCGAGACGATCAACCGCATCGTCGCGGTGTTCCCGCCGCACCAGCAGCGGCAGGTCCGGCTCCAGCTCGCTAGCGTCCTCAAGGCCGCGATCTCGCAACGGCTCATGCCGCGGGCCGACGGCCGCGGCCGGGTGCCGGCGGTCGAAGTCATGGTCTCGACCGCGTTCATCCGCGACTGCATCGTCGACAAGGAGAAGACCCACCTCATCCCGGGGGCCATCGCCGCCGGCACGTCCCAGTACGGGATGCAGACCTTCGATCAATCCATCTTCAGTCTCTACGAGCAGGGGCTCGTGACCCTGGACGAAGCGTTGCGCTGGGCGAGCAACGTGGACGAGTTCAAGCTCAAGGTCCAGGGCATTTCCACGACGGCCGACCTCGCCCGCGACGAGATGGCGCGGCGCGCCGGGCTCGGGGGCCGTCCCGACAGCGACATCATCCGCTTCGGAGGATGAGGGCGCCGCCGCCCGCCTACGTCACCGGCCTGCGCCTGCTGGCGCGCCGGGAGCTTTCGGCCGCGCAGCTCCGCGAGCGGTTGCTGCGCCGCGGCTGCCCGATGCCGGAGGTCGAGGCGGCGCTCGACCGCCTCCGCGCGGAGGGCGCCCTCGACGACGCGCGGGCGGCCCGCGCCTATGCCGCGACGGCGGCCCGGGTCAAAGGGCGGGGGCGCGCGCGCATTCTGCGCGAGCTCGAGGAGCTGGGCATCGATTCGGAGGTCGCCCGCGCGGCCGTCGCGGAGGTCTTCGCGGAGGTCGACGAGGCGGACCTGATCGAGCGCGCGCTCCGCAAGCGCCTGCGCGGGCCCCTGGCGAGCGAGGCCCAGCGGCGGCGCCTCGCCCAGGCGCTCGCG
>CAYZKQ010000174.1:0-6903 GCA_964478975.1 uncultured Vicinamibacterales bacterium
TTCAGCAGGTTGAAGATGTTGCCCGCCACCTCCACCTCGCGCGAACCGCCCAGACTCACCCGCTTGCCGACCTTCAGCCCCACCGTGTGGATCGCCGGCGCCTGGAACTGCCCCTCGCCCCGCGTCCGATACACATACCGGTTCCGCGTCGACAACGGATTGGCCACCGTCGTCCCGTTCGGCAGGCGGAAGCTGCTTGGCCCGAAGACCGCAATCTGCGGGTCATTGGCCGGCAGCCGGTAGAGAATCGCCCCCGACCACGGGCCCGCCTGGACCGTGTAGCTGCCCGCCACCGTCAGGCCCAGCGGTGCCAGCCACGCGCCCCCGAGGTTCATCCGATACTTCATCCACGTCGGCCCGTAGCTCAACGCGTTGCCCGTCTCCGGCAGGCTGTTCCGGTCGTTGTTGCCCCGCGGCATATACAGGTTCTTGTCGTTCGGGAACGCCTCCGGAGCGATGTACTTCGCCTTGTCCGTCGGGTTCCACGTCCCCGCCATGTGGTGCCACTGGCGGTTAATCCCCGCCATGAACTGCACCCCGTGGGTCATGTTCTTCGTCACCGTGATCTCGATCGCCCGGTACTCCAGCGTGCTCCACCGGTTGTTGGTCTGCTGCTGGAGCTCGCCCCGGTTCGGGTCGATCTTCCCGAAGCCCCCGAACGGCTGGTTCGGCCCGCTCGGCCAGTAGCCGTTGACCTCCACGGTCGCCCACATGTGCTTGTAGGACCGCGAGATGAACGCCCCGTCGACGGCCACCTGCCACGGGAACTGCCGCCGATAGCCCACGATGAACTCGTCGAGATACGGCTGGTGGTTCCGCGGGTCCATCTCGTAGCTGGCCAGCGCCGCCGTCACCGCCGGGCTCAGCACCACCGTCTCGAAAATGCCGTCCAGGTTGTTGTCATACTCGTCCCGGAACGACACCTTGCTCGACGCCCCGAAGCTCGTGATGGCATCCCGCCCCATCACCTGCTCGCCGACCCGCACGTAGCTGCCCCGCAGGATGTTCCGCCCATCCCCGGTCAGCATGTAGGTGAAGCCCAGCCGCGGCTGGATCGTCCACGCATCTTCCCGCGTGACGTTGAAAATCTTGTCCTCCCGCTTGACATAGTCGAACCGGATCCCCAGGTTCGCCGTCACCCGCGGCGTCGGCTTCCAGTTGTCCTGCACGTAGACGGCCCAGTTCTGGTCCCGCGCCTTCCGCGTCTGCAGCGTCAGCTCCGGCTGGTCCACATACTGCCGGTGGAACGGCACCAGCCGCTTCGGATCCCGCGGGTCGAGCGGCGCCACCTCCTCCCAGATGAACCCGTTGTTCGTGTAGCGCGTCATCAGGTCGTAGGTGTTCCGCGGCTCCGCAAAAAACCCCGTCTGGAACTCGTGCGAGCCGCCCCAGCCCTGCTTGAACCACGTCAGGTCGCCCCGAAGGAACACGAGCGAGGCCGGCATCAGGCTCTCGGTCGAGCGGTTCCCCCCTTCGAGAATCCGCCCGCTGCCCCGGATGAGCCCGCCGCTGATGGCCGCACTGCCGTGCACCGTGATCAACGGACCGGAGAACGTCTCCGGCCAGGCGTTGTACGTGTTGTCGTCGGCCCCGCCCTTGTTGTTGTACCCGGCCAGGAACGTCGTCGTCAGGTTCGACCCCCAGACCGAGGTCAGCTTCGCGCTGTAGAGATTGCCGCCGTTCGAATAGACGTAGATGCGGTCGAAGTTGTACTCCCAGCTCGACGTCCCATCGACCCGGTCCCGCTGGAAAATCGCCGCCAGCTCGTGCCCCTGGCCCAGCTTCGCCGTGACCTTCACGTACGGCTGGTAGCCCTTCACCTCGTTGTTGAAGAGCGTCCGGTCCGGGAAGTAGAACTTGATGTCGTCGACCTGCTTCTGAATCCGCGCAATCGGCACCTCGACCCGCGAGACCCGCAGCGAGCCGAAGAACCACACCCGGTCCCGCCTGATCGGCCCCCCGAGCGCGCCGTCGAACTGCCGAATGCCCGTCTGCGCCGGCGTCCCGCCCGTCGAGACGCACTCCCCGTTCGGACAGCTCGAATACCGCTGGACCTCCGGCGGCAGCTTAAAGACCGTCTTCGCCCCCGTGTTGTCGTCGTTCCACCCGAGCGGCTGATAGGCGTAGCCCGCGCTCCCCTTGAACGTGTTGCCCCCGCTCTTCGTGATGACGTTGATCGCCAGGCCCACGCCCATCGGCGTCGACGCGTCCACCCCCCCGGTCTTCACCTGCGTGTCCTGGATCATGTCCGACCCCATCTGCACGTAGGTGAGCTGGAAGTCGTTGTAGTTGCCCGCCTGCATCCCCTCGAGCTGCACGACGTGCGCAAAATGCTCCGTCGCGTGCCCGAAATACACCATCCGCCCACTGCCGTCGTCAAACGGCCGCGAGTGCACCCCCGGGGTCAGCTCCAGAAAGTCCGTCCAGTTGCGCCGCGACGCAATCGGCATCTGCTTCTGAAACTCCCCGTCGATGTTCAGCACGTTGCCCGGCCGCGTCACCTCGATCATGGGCGACTCGCCCGACACCGTGATGGTCTCCTCCAGCGCCCCCAGCTTCATCACGATGTCGACCTGGAAGTTCGCCCCGGCCCGCAACAACACGCCCTCTCGCCGGAACGTGGCAAAACCCGCCAGCTCCGCCGTCACCGTGTAAGTCCCCGGCGGCAAGTTCAGCAGCCGATAATACCCGTCGGCGTCCGTCACCGCCGTCACCGGACTGAGCGCCTCCGGGCTCGTCGCCGTCACCGTCACGCCCGGCAAGACGCCCCCCTGCTCGTCCTTCACATAGCCCCGGATGCTGCCCCCGCCCGTCTGGGCGAACGCCAGTCCTCCAACGGCCAGAACGAGCGCGATCGCGACTAGCACCTTTCGCATCATCGCTACCCTCCTGGGACCGGCGACACCGACACGGGGCGTCGTCCAATCCCCCCTGTGCTGGCCCTTGTACCGGCTCACGCCGGAGATGAACGCGTGCATCTTATGCCGAATCCGATGAGATTGCAACCAGTGTTCCGGCGCTTCCCGGCGGCCGGTGTCCCGCGCCCGGCGGACCCGATCCCACCCGGGCGACCCGCTAGACCGCTGTCGGCGGCCGAGATACGGCAAGCACGGCCGGCGGGGAGCCGAGCGGCCCGCTGCGGCCCGCGAATCCGGGGTCCTCGATCTCCGGACGCTTGGATCCGACGCATTGAACGCCGCAGCCTGCGACGCTCGCCGGCCCGTCATCCGAACGTGCCTGCGCCCGCTGCGCCGCTCCGCGGTAGACTGGACCGGAGTCACGGGGGGTGACCGTCATGTCACGCGCTGTTCGTTTCTTCTACACGGTGGGCCTCGTCCTCGTCGTGACCGTGGCCGTCCTCGGCGCCGGCCCCGCCGCGGGCCAGACGCCGCGGGCCATGACGATCGTGGATCTCATCAACCTGCCGAACGTGAGCGACCCGCAGCTCTCCCCGGACGGGCGGCAGCTCCTCTGGGTGCAGTCGGAGTCCGACTGGGCCCGGAACCGCCGCGTCACGCACATCTGGCGCATCGACCGCGACGGCACCGGCGCCCTGCAACTCACGCGGGGCGAGCGCGGCGAGTCCGAGCCGCGGTGGTCGCCCGACGGCGCCACGATCGCGTTCGTCGCCCGCCGCGGGGACGATGAGGTGGACCAGATCTACCTGATTCCGAACACCGGGGGCGAAGGGCGCCGCCTCACGCGGCACGAGACGGGCGTGCGGAGCCCGGCCTGGTCGCCCGACGGCCGCTTCATTTACTTTCTCGCGCCGGACCCGAAGACGCCGGATGAGAACGCGCGCGAGCAGGCGAAAGACGATGTGTACGCCTTCGACGAGAACTTCAAGCAGGAGCACCTCTGGAAGGTCGAGGTCGCGACGGGTGCCGAAACGCGCATTACCAGCGGGGACTTTTCGGTCACGAGCTACCGGCTGTCGCGCGATGGATCGCGGATCGCGCACCACCGGGCGCCCAACCCGCTCATCGGCTTTTCGGACCGGAGCGAGGTCTGGGTGATGGACGCCGACGGCGGGAACGCCCTGCAGCTCACGCGGAACAGCGTGCCCGAGAGCGGAGCGACGCTCTCGCCCGACAACACGCGCGTCCTGTTCCGCGCCCAGGCGAACGAACGGTTCGAGACCTACTACAACGCCAACATCTTCGTCGTGCCCGCGGGGGGCGGCCCCGCGCGGGATCTCACCGCCGCCATCGGATACGAGGTGGAAGCGGCCGACTGGTCGAAGGACGGGCGGACGATCTTCTTCGTCGCGAACATGGGCGTGCACAGCGAGCTGTTCGAAATGCCCGCCGCGGGCGGGGCGCCCCGGCAGCTCACCGACGGGCGCCACACGATTCGCCAGTGGTCGTACGCGCCGGGCCCGGATCGACACGTCTTCGCGATCGACGACCCCACCAACGCCGGGGATCTCTGGACCCTGGCGCCGGGCGGGGTGCCCGAGCGGGTGACGCACGTGTTCGACTACCTGGCCAGGGACTTCCGGCTGCCGCGGCAGGAACGCGTCACGTGGAAGGGCGCGGACGGCGTCACGGTCGAAGGGCTCGTCTTCTACCCGCTCGACTATCGGGAGGGGCAGCGCTATCCGCTCGTCGTCCAGACGCACGGCGGGCCCCAGGCCTCCGACAAGTTCTCCTTCGGCCGCTGGAACAATTACGTGCAGGTCCTGACGGCCATGGGCTACGCGGTCCTGCAGCCGAACTACCGGGGCAGCACGGGCTACGGCGACGAGTTTCTGCGGGACATGGTGGGCCACTACTTCAAGAACGCGCACCTCGACGTCATGGCGGGCGTCGACCACCTGATCGCGATCGGACTCGCCGACCCGGATCGGCTGGCCAAGATGGGCTGGAGCGGGGGCGGCCACATGACGAACAAGATCATCACGTTCACCAACCGCTTCAAGGCGGCGGCGTCCGGCGCCGGCGCGGCCAACTGGATCTCCATGTACGCCCAGAGCGACACGCGCACCTATCGCACGCCGTGGTTCGGCGGGACGCCGTGGCAGAAGGACGCGCCGATCGACGTCTACTGGGAGCACTCGCCCCTCAAGTACGTCGCCAACGTCACGACGCCCACCATCTTCCTCGTCGGCGAGGAAGACGTCCGCGTGCCGATGGCCCAGTCCGTCGAGATGTACCGCGCCCTCGCCAGCAACGGCGTGCCGACGCACCTCTACGTGGCCCCGCGCGAGCCGCACGGCTGGCAGGAGCTGCGGCACGAGCTGTTCAAGGTCAACGTCGAGCTCGACTGGTTCGAAAAGTGGGTCACCAAGCGCCCGTACACCTGGGAAAAAGCGCCGGAGGAAAAGCAAGAGCGGGCCAAGACGACGTCCTGACGGCGGCGCGGCCCGGGGCCGGCCGGTCGGGTCGGCCCCGGGGGCGGGGCGGCGGGCTCACGCCCCGAGCACCTCGGTGAAGTAGCGCACCCAGTTGCCGCCCAGGATCTTCTCGATGTCCGCCGCCCGGTAGCCGCGCCGCGCGAGCCCGCGGGCGACCGTCCGGAAGCGTTCCGGCGGATCGAGCTCGGCGATCCACGGCGGCCAGCGCACGCGGTAGGACGGCTTGAATTCCTTGAGGCGCGGCAGATACCAGCTCTCGCGCGTCGCGGTCGCCGCGATCCCGCGAATCGAATAGTCCGACGCCAGCCCCACGTGGTCGACCCCCGCCACCTGCACCGCGTGATCCACGTGCCGGAAGTAGTCCTCGAGGCTGGTCTCCGCCGTCGGCCCGATGAAATAGCCGAGCGTCGCGACCCCCATCACGCCGCCCTTGTCGGCGAGCGCCTTGATGAGGTCGTCGGATTTCGCCCGGACGTGGTCGTAGACCGCCCGGCACATCGTGTGGGTGAACGCCGGCGGCCGCCGGCTCACGGCGATGGCGTCCCGCGTGGTCGCCTCGCCGCAGTGCGAGAGGTCGACCGCGATGCCCAGCTCGTTCAGCCGTTCGACCACCGCGACGCCGAAGTCGGAAAGCCCCGCGTCGGTCCGTTCGGTGCACCCGTCGCCCAGGAGGTTGCGGGCGTTGTAGGTGAGCTGGATGCAGCGCGTGCCCAGGGCGTGCAGCACGTCGAGCTGCCGCAGGTCGTCGCCGATCATGGTCGCGTTCTGGAATCCCAGCACGACGGCGATCCGCCCCCGCCGCTTGGCCTCCACGATGTCCCGGCCGCGGAGCACCTTCACGAGCCGGTCGGGCATGGCGTCGAAGCGGGCCTGCCACCGGGCCAGGTCGGCCGTCGCCGCGCTCATCGAGCGGGTGTCGAGGCTCGTCTGGATCGCCGTGACGCCCGAACGCCGGAAAGCCGCGAAGACCTCCTCGGTCCACTCCGGGTCGACCGACAGGGCATCGACCACGATCGCCCGGTCGAACAGCGCGTCGATCTCGCTCGGCGCCTGCTGCCCGACCGCGTCAGCGTGGCCCTCGCGGCCGGCCAGCCACGCCCCGCCGACCGCGGCCGCGCCGGTTTTCACGAACTCGCGGCGGGTGATGTCCGTCTGCGTCATGGTGGTCGCCCTCCCACGTGGCCGGAACGACCCGTCCCGGCCTGAGCCGATAGCCGGCCGGCGGGCCCCGAGGGGCCCCGGGGGCGCGCGCGAGAAGCCCGCGCTCCGCACGGAAGCCCGGGCGCACCACTCGGGCGGCGCGTTCGCCGCCGCCCGTGGTCCGGGGCACCGCCCGGCGGACGGGCGGTCACGCTCTCGGGTGCGCCTTCCGATACGCCGCCAGAAGCTGCGCCGCGTTCACGTGCGTGTAGCGCTGCGTCGTGCTCAAGCGCGCGTGGCCGAGCAACTCCTGGATGGCGCGCAGGTCCGCGCCGCGCGCCAGCAGGTGCGTGGCGAACGAGTGGCGCAGCGCGTGCGGGCTGACCCCCGCGCGCACGCCCGCCACC
>CAYZKQ010000175.1:0-6871 GCA_964478975.1 uncultured Vicinamibacterales bacterium
CCCCCGGCGGGCTTCAGGGCGCCCGCCCCGGCCCCCGCGCCGGGGAGGTCACGGCAGGTGGTTGATCGCGCTCGCCAGCGCCGCCGCCCCGAACCCGTTGTCGATGTTGACCACGCCGACGCCCATCGCGCAACTGTTCAGCATGGCCAGCAGCGCCGTCAGCCCCCCGAAACTCGCGCCGTAGCCCACGCTCGTCGGGACCGCGATCACCGGGACGTCCACGAGCCCCCCGACCACCGATGGCAACGCGCCCTCCATGCCCGCCACGACGATCACGACCCGCGCCGCGACGAGCTGCGCGTGGGCGGCCAGGAGGCGGTGGAGCCCCGCGACCCCGACGTCGTAGAGGCGATCGACCGTGTTGCCCATCAGGTCGGCGCAGACGGCGGCCTCTTCGGCCACCGCGACATCCGACGTTCCGGCGGCCACCACGAAGATCACACCCCGGCCGGGGGGGACCTCCCCCTGCCGCAACGTGATCGTCCGGGCGACGGGGTGGAACTCGACCGCGGGAATCCGCGCTTGCACGGCGGCGAAGGCGTCAGGCGTCGTCCGCGTGACGAGCAGACTGTGGCCCGCCGCCACGATGCGTTCGGCGATGGCCGCGATCTGGTCGGGCGACTTGCCCGGACCGAACACCACTTCCGGAAATCCCTGCCGCGTCGGCCGGTGATGATCCACCCGGGCGAAGCCCAGGTCCTCGAAGGGCGCCTGACGCAGCGCGTGGAGTACCCGCGCTTCGGCCACCTCGATGGGCACGGCGCCGGCGCGGACGGCTTCGAGGAGGCTGCGGAGGTCGTTTCGGGTCATCGACATCGCCCCTGTTGGGGTCCCACTGGCGTTTGACTTCACCCGGGGCGGGTTATAAGATGGCGCTTCCGGCCGCCCGGCCGGCCCTCGCCCGTATGACGCCCCTCGAGGCTTTCATTCTCGGATCGTACTTCTTCATTCTGAGCGTCCTGGCCGTCTACGGCTGGCACCGGTACTTTCTCGTCTATCTTTACACGAAACACCGGGACCATCGGCCGCGTCCCGCGGGTCGGTTCGCCGAACTGCCGCGGGTGACGGTCCAGCTCCCGATCTTCAACGAGCTCTACGTCGCTGAACGTCTGATCGAGGCGGTCGGCCGCCTGGAGTACCCGAAGGCGCTCCTCGAGATCCAGGTACTCGACGACTCGACCGACGAGACGCGGTCCCTCGTCGAATCGGCGGCGCGGCGCCTCGCCGCCCGCGGGTTCGAGGTCACGTACCACCACCGGAGCGACCGCCGTGGGTACAAAGCCGGGGCGCTCGCCGAGGGCTTGAAGGTGGCGCGCGGCGAATTCATCGCCATCTTCGACGCGGATTTCATCCCGCCCCCCGAGTTCCTCCAGCGTACGATCCCCTACTTCACCGACCCGCAGGTGGGGATGGTGCAGGCCCGCTGGGGCCACGTGAACCAGGACTACTCGCTGCTGACGAAGGTCCAGGCCATCCTGCTCGACGGGCATTTCGTCCTCGAACACGGCGCGCGCAACCGCGCCGGCTGCTTCTTCAATTTCAACGGCACGGCGGGCGTCTGGCGCCGCGCGGCCATCGAGTCGGCGGGCGGCTGGCACCACGACACCCTGACCGAGGACCTGGACCTGAGCTACCGGGCGCAGCTCCGCGGCTGGCGGTTCGTCTTCCTGCCCGACCTGGTGGCGCCGGCGGAGGTCCCGGTGGAGATGAACGGCTTCAAGTCGCAGCAGCACCGCTGGGCGAAAGGGTCGATCCAGACCTGCCGCAAGCTGTTGCCGCGGATCCTGGACGCCGACCTGCCGACCGTCGTGAAAGCGGAAGCCTTCTTCCACCTGACGGCCAACTTCAACTACCCGCTCATGACGGTCCTGTCGCTGCTCATGTTCCCCGCCATGTACATCCGCTACACGAGCGGGTGGACCGAGATGCTCCTCATCGACGTCCCGTTCTTCGTGGCCGCGACCGCCTCGGTCGGGTACTTCTACACGGTGTCCCAGCGGGAGGTGTATCCGGACTGGCGCGCGCGGATCAAGTATCTGCCCCTCCTGATGGCCGTCGGGATCGGCTTGTCGATCAACAATACCCGGGCCGTCCTGGAAGCGCTGTTCAATCGCGAGAGCCCGTTCGCCCGCACGCCCAAGTACGGCGTCGAGCGGAGCGGCGACGACTGGATGACCAAGAAGTACCGCCAGCTCGTCGTCGCCCAGCCGCTCGTCGAGCTGGCCATCGGCCTGTACTTCACCGGCGCCGTGGTCTACGCCGCGGCCAACGGCATCTACGCGTCGCTGCCGTTCCTTGTCCTGTTCCAGGCTGGCTACCTGTACATGGGCCTCGTGTCCATCCTCCAGCAGTACGGGTCGGACGTCGTGCTGCGCGACGCGCCGGCGTTGTGGAGCAAGTGAGGCGACCCCGCGTGAATTTCGCGCGCGTCGGCCTCGCCGCCGTCGCCGCCTGGGCCGCCTCGTGGCCCGTCCGCGCCGCAGCCGTCGCCTACCTCCGGACCGAGTTCGCCGCCGCGCAGCCACCCCTGTTCCGCCCCGCCGCCGACACCCGATTCGGGCTGGGCTTCGGCATCGAGCTCCTCGGGTGCTTCGCCCTCGCCTACATGTACGCCAAGGGCTACGAGGGCACCAGCGGCGTCCAGGAAGGCCTCCGCTTCGGCATGCTCGTCGGGCTCGTGCTCGCCACGTTCGGCGTGGGGTGGACCGCGGTGCTCCAGCCCGCACCCGCCGGGTTCGCGGCGGTCTCCGCCCTGGACACGCTGGTCGAAATGACCCTTTACGGGATCGTGATCGGGCTCGTGTACCGCCCGCACCCGTCGCTGCCGGAGCGCCGGCCGTGAGCGAGCGACCCGCGCCTCGGGGCGGCCTCGACGAAGTCGTCGCCGCACGGTCGGCGGTGTGCTACCTCGACGGCGCGCGCGGCGTGCTCGCCTACCGCGGCTACGACATCCACGACCTCGCTTGCGGGGCGTCGTTCGAAGAGGTTTGTTATCTGCTCTGGTACGGCCGGTTGCCCACGCGCGGCGAACTGGGCGACCTCCTGTCCGGATTCGCCGCCGCCCGGCCGTTGCCGGAGCCGACCCTCCGCTGGGTGCGCGCCGTCGCCGGGCTGCCGGCGATGGACGCCGTGCGGACCCTCGTTTCGCTCCTCGGGGCTCAGGAAGCGGATCGCCCCCGGCGGACCGCCACCGTCGAGCAGGCGATCCGGCTGACCGCCCAGGTCGGGTCGATCGTCGCCACCTACGGCCGGCTCGCCGAGGGGGGCGCGCCGGTCGCCCCTGACCTGGCCCTCGGCCACGCCGCCAACCTTCTCTATCAACTGACCGGCGAGCGGCCGGCACCGGCCGCGGTGCGGGCCCTCGACACGGCCCTCGTGTTGCACGCCGACCACGAGCTCAATGCGTCCACGTTCGCCGCCCGGGTGGCCGCCTCGACCCTGACCGACCTCCACTCGGCCGTCGTGGCGGCCATCGGGACGCTGAAGGGCGCGCTTCACGGAGGGGCCAACGCCGAGGTGATGCGGATGTTGCTCGCGCTCGGCCCCGACGCCGGGCCCGACCGCGCCGAAGCCGCCGTCCGCGAACGGCTCGCGCGGAAGGAGCGCATCCCGGGCTTCGGCCACCGCGTCTACCGGACGGAAGATCCCCGGGCCACCCACCTGCGCCGCCTCGCCCGCGAGCTCGGGGAGGAACGCGGCGAGCCCGCCTGGTTCGCGGTCGCTCAGCGCGTCGAGCACGTCGTCAAGGCGGAGAAGGGGCTCCTGCCGAACGTCGACTTCTACTCCGCCCTCGTCTACCGCGCCCTCGGGATCCCCCTCGACTTGTTCACGCCGCTGTTCGTCGTGAGCCGGGTGGCCGGGTGGGCTGCCCACGTCCTCGAGCAGCAGGCCGACAACCGGCTGATCCGCCCCCGGGCGGAGTACACCGGCCCTGCCTATCCCCAGCGCTTCCGGCCCCTGGCGGAGCGCTGAGAGGGCTACGATCGGCGCGACCTGAGGCATGATAGCGGGCGCGGAGGTGAATGTGATGGTGCGTGTGGGTCGCCTCGCCTGCACTCTGCTGGTTGTCCTGGTCGCCGGAAGGGCGCTGTGGCCGAGCCTCCGGGCGCAACCGGTCGACACGGCGCTCTTCAGCGAGATGAAGTGGCGGAACATCGGGCCGCACCGCGCCAGCCGGACCAAGGCGGCGGCCGGGGTGCCCAGCCGGCCCAACGTCTTCTACGTCGGCGTCGTCAACGGCGGGGTCTGGAAGACCACGGACTACGGGCGGACGTGGACGCCCATTTTCGACGACCAGCCGACCGGTTCGATCGGCGCTATCGCGGTCGCTCCGTCCAACCCCGACATCATCTACGTCGGCAGCGGGGAAGGCCTGCAGCGCCCCGATCTGTCCACCGGCGACGGCGTCTACAAGTCGACCGACGGCGGACGCACCTGGACGCACCTGGGGCTGCGCGACGGCCAGCAGATCCCCGAGATCATCGTCGACCCTCGGGATCCGAACCGCCTGTTCGTGGCGGTGCTCGGCCATCCGTACGGTCCCAACGAAGAGCGGGGCGTGTTCCGCTCGACCGACGGCGGTCGGACCTTTGAAAAGGTCCTCTACCGAGACCCTGACACCGGGGCGTCCGACCTCGCGTTCGATCCCTCGAATCCCGACATCGTGTATGCGGTCCTGTGGGAGTCGCGGCAGGGGCCCTGGGAGAACGCGGTGTGGAACGGTCCGGGCAGCGGGCTCTACAAGTCGACCGACGGGGGGACGACGTGGCGGCGGCTCACGCGGGGGCTCCCCACCTTCGAGGACGGGCTGGGCCGCATCGGCATCGGGGTCGCGCCGAGCGACCCCCGCCGGCTCTACGCCACGGTGGAGGTCGCGGGCCAGGGCTACATCTACCGGTCCGACGACGCCGGCGAGTCGTGGTACCGGACGACGAACGACACGCGGATCGCGATGCGGCCGTCGGATGCGGCGGAGGTGGTGGTCCACCCGCGGGATCCCGACACCGTGTTCTCGGCGACGATCGTGGCGTGGAAGTCGACCGACGGGGGCAAGACCTGGCGGGCGTTCCGCGGGGCTCCGGGCGGGGACGACTACCAGAAGATCTGGATCAATCCCGACAACCCCGACATCATCCTCATGACGTCGGACCAGGGGGCGATCGTGACGGTCAACGGGGGCGAGACGTGGAGTTCGTGGTACAACCAGCCGACGGCGCAGTTCTACCACGTCACGACCGACAACGCGTTCCCGTATCGCGTGTGCAGCGGCCAGCAGGAGAGCGGGTCGGTTTGCATCGCGAGCCGCGGCGACTACGGCCAGATCACGTTCCGCGAGTGGACGCCGGTGGGGGTAGACGAGTACGGTTACGTCGCGCCGGACCCGCTGGACCCGGACATCGTGTACGGCGGCCGCACGCCGGTGCGCTACGACCGGCGCACGGGACAGGTCCAGAACATCGCGCCGCGCCCGATTCGGGCGTCGGACTGGCGCGTGCTCCGCACCGCGCCGATTCTTTTCTCGCCGATCGATCCCCGGACCCTGTACTTCGCGGGCAACACGCTCTGGAAAACGACCGACGGCGGGCAGCACTGGACCCAGATCAGCCCGGACCTCTCCCGGCCGACCTGGGAGGTCCCGGCCACCGTCGGGAAGTATCGTGACCGCGAGTCGGCGCGGCCGACCCGGCGCGGCGTCATCTACACGATCGCGCCGTCGTATGTGGACGCCGACACCATCTGGGTGGGCACGGACGACGGGTTGATCCACGTGACGCGGGACGGCGGACGGACCTGGCGCGACGTCACGCCGCCGGACCTGAAGCCCTGGATGAAGGTCTCCCTGATGGACGCGGGGCGGTTCGACGCGGACACGGCCTACGCGGCGGTCAACACCTTCCGGCTCGACGATCTCCGGCCGCACCTCTACCGCACGCACGACGGCGGCCGGACGTGGACCCGGATCACGAACGGCATTCCCGACGGCGGCGTGACGAACGTGATCCGCGAGGATCCGCAGCGCAAGGGCTTGCTGTTCGCCGGCACCGAACGCGCGGTCTACGTGTCGTTCGACGACGGCGACCACTGGCAGTCGCTGCGGCTCAACATGCCCGCGACCTCGATCCGCGACCTCGTCATCAAAGACGACGACCTGGTGGTCGGGACGCACGGGCGGGCGTTCTGGATCCTCGACAACATCACGCCGCTGCGCCAGTTCACGCCGGAGGTCGCGGCGGCCGACGTGTTCCTCTTCAAACCGCAGGACGCCTGGCGCGTCCGGTGGAACCGCAACACCGACACGCCGTTGCCGCCCGACGAGCCCGCGGGCCAGAATCCGCCGGACGGCGCGATCATCGACTACCTGCTGGGACACGACGCGCCCGGGCCCGTGACGCTGGAGATCCTGGACGCCTCCGGCGCCCTCGTGCGCCGGTACTCGAGCGACGATGTTCCCGACCCGATCGAGGATGTCGGCAACGTGCCGCGCTACTGGATCCGGCCGACACCGATCCTGTCGCGGACCGCCGGGTTCCACCGCTTCGTGTGGGACCTGCACTACGCGCCGCCGCCCGTCCAGACCTTCTCCTATCCCATCTCGGCGGTGTACCGGAACACGTGGAAAGAGCCGCGGGGCCCCTGGGCCCACCCGGGCCGCTACACCGCGGTCCTGACGGTCGCCGGGCGGCGCTACCGCCAGTCGTTCACCGTGAAGATGGACCCGCGGGTCCGGACGCCGGACGAGGGCCTGGCGCTGCAGTTCACGCTGTCGATGCAGCTCTATCGGGGCATCGAGGCGAACCAGGCGGCACTCGCCGAGTTGCGGGCGCTCAGGGCCCGGCTCGAGGCGCGGCGGGCTGGCGCCGCCGGGCGCGCG
>CAYZKQ010000176.1:0-6746 GCA_964478975.1 uncultured Vicinamibacterales bacterium
CGCCGCCGCGCGGCAAGCCGCCGCCGCGCGTCCTCACCGCACCGGGACGAACCGCCCCGCGGCGCGGGCGCGCAACCGCTCGATGTCCGCGCGCCGGGTCACGGCGAGCGGCACCGTGGCCTGCAGTTCCGCGAGCAGCAGCGACGTGTCGAGCGGCCGCTTGCCGTGCAGCGCGCGGTAGAGGGCGCCGACGACCACCTGCTCGATTTCGGCGCCGCTGAAGCCTTCGCTCGCCGCCACGACGCGCGCGAGATCGAGGGTGCGCGCGTCCTGCTTCCGGAGCGCCAGGTGGATCCGGAAGATGGCCTCGCGCTCGGCCGCGTCGGGCAGGTCGACGAAGAAGACCTCGTCGAAGCGCCCCTTGCGCAGCAGCTCGGGCGGCAGCCTGTCGAGGTCGTTCGCCGTCGCCACGACGAAGACTGGCGCCCGCCGCTCCTGCAACCAGGTCAGGAACGTCCCGAGCAGGCGCTGGCTCACGCCGCCGTCGGCGTCGGCGCCGCCGGCGGCGAAGCCCTTCTCGATCTCGTCGATCCACAGGACCGCCGGGGCCATCGACTCGACGAGCGTCGTGGCGCGGCGCAAGTTCTTCTCCGACTCGCCGAGGTACTTGTCGTAGAGCCGGCCGGCGTCGAGCTTGACCAGGGGCAGACGCCACACCCGCGCGACGAATTTCGCCGCGAGCGACTTGCCGCACCCCTGGACCCCCACGAGCAGGATCCCGCGCGGCGGGGCCAGGTTGACGGCGCGCGCCTCCGGGCTGAAGCCGACCCGCGCGCGGTCGAGCCAGGCCTTCAGCCGGGCGAAGCCGCCGACCTCGAACCGGTTCGCGTCGGGCGGCAGGTACTCGAGCAGCCCGCCGTCGCGGATGAACGCCGCCTTGCGCGCGAGAATCTCGTCGAGGTCGCCGGCCGACAGGCGCCCGTCTTCGAGCACCGCGTAGGCCAGGGCCTGGCGCGCCTGATTGAGGGTGAGCCCGGCCAGCGCGCGCAGGAGTGCGGCCCGCTCGTCCGGCCCGAGCTCGACCACCACCGGGCGGCGCGCGCGCGTGGTCCGCAGGACTTCCTCCACCACGCCGCGCAGTTCGTCCTCGCCGGGCAGACTGAACGGCAGGTGGACGACGAGCGGCGCGAGCCGCGACGGCAGAACCACGTCCGCCCCGGTCAAGACCATCGTGGAGCGCGTACGCGCGTACCGCTCGGCCAGCTCGCGGAACGCCCGCTCGACGGCCGGCTCCGCCAGGTGCGGGCTGAAATCGGCGAGCACCACGATCGCCTCGATCGTCAGGGTCGAGAGGTGCCGGAGCGCGCCCAGCGGATCGGCCGTGCCGGCAATGGCGCCGCCCGGCGGCGCGCCCGCGCGGCGCAGACCGCGCGTCACGGACCACTCGAACAGCGGCAGGCCCAGGCCGGCGGCCGTTGCCCCGACCAGGTGCCGCACCCGCTCTTCTTCCACGGTCTCGATCACGACCACCGGGTGATAGGACAGGACGAGCGTCTTGAGGTCGTGGACCGTGGTGGCGAGACTCATGAACCCAGCGCCGGCCGTCCGCGACCGCCGCGGCTCAGGGCCCCGGACGGCCCGGCCCGCCGACGCTGGCCGGACCGCCCGAGAGATCGGCGCCCGTCAGAACGACGTCCGGAGCTCACCGAGGACCTGGCGGCGCAGCACGTCGCCGAAAATGTGCTGCTGGATGGCCCGGTTGGTCAGGTTCGTGACCTTGAGCGACGCGGTGAAGCGCTCCCCGCCGAACCGCGTCCCCACCGCCGCGTTCACCATCGTCCACGCCCGGGTGTAGCCGTGGAAGCGCGCGTCGAGCACATCCTGCCAGAACGCCTTGTCCGTGTGCGTGACGTCCAGACTCCCGAACGCCCGGCCGTAGTCGACCCCCACCCCCGCGTTGAATCGGTGCCTGGGCGGCAAGTTGATCTCCGACTTGTCGAAGTTCACGTCGGGTTCCGGCTGATACGAATAGTTGGTGAACAGGCGCCACTCGTCCGTCACCGACCCGCTCAGACCCAGCTCCAGCCCCCACTGGCGGGTGCGCCCGAAATTGAGGTAGGTGAACTGCGACGGCAGGCCGCGCCCGGCGGCCGCCAGCAGGTCCAGCACGACCGGCGGGAGCGGCCACCGGGGCGGCGGCGTCCGCGAGGTATAGACCCCGACCTGCGTGAAGAAGATGTCGTCGCGGATGACGTTGCGATAGAGCGCCCCGGAGACGCTCAGGCGCTGCGCGACGCGCCCCGTGTAGCCCACCTCGTAGGCGTCGAGCACGACCTCCTTCAGGTTCGGGTTGCCCCGGGCCACCACGGGGAACACGTAGGTCGTCCCGGCGAACAGCGGGTTAATGAGCCCGAGGTCGAGCTGGTTGAGGATGGTCGCGTCGAGGTAGTTGTTGATCATCGACGGCGCCCGATACGCGCGGTTGTACGAGACCCGCACGGCGTGGTCCGCGTGCGGCTTCACGATGAGGGCCACGCGCGGGGACACAACCGCCCCGTCGAGGACGTCGAACCAGTCGACGCGGGTCCCCACGACGGCCCGGAGGCGCTCGTGCAGGAAGATCTCGTCCTGGATGTACAGCCCGCCCTCGTTCCGGGCGTCCTCGCCCGGCGCGATCGACAGGTCGAAGCCGTTGTGCCGGATGTTCCCCCCGTAGGTGAACACCTGCTTCGTCCCGACGGCCTGGGCGTTGCCGAACTCGAAGTCGTACGTCGTGTTCTTGAAGACGAACACGATCGGCGCCCCGGTCGGACCGAACGCCAGCAGATTCGTCGCGTCGCCGTCGAGCCGGTTCACGAAGAAGTTCGCCTTGAGCGCTCCCCGGCTGTAGTTGACCTTCGCGTAACCCAGCACGCTCCCGCGCTGGATGTCGAACGGCCCGATCCCGCTCTGCATGATGCCGTCGGTCCCGGCGAGCCCCCCGCTCACCACCACCCGCTGCTGATTCGGCCCGTCCCAGTCCACCCGCGCGTCGACCTTCGGCTGGGTGGTCCCCTTGTTCGTGTACGGGGGATACGCCGTGCCGAACGTGTTGTCGATCCGCCCGGTCGGTCTGGGCAACGGGTCCATGGTGAAGACGCCGGCCGACACCTTGTACGCCCAGCGGTCGTTCACGGCCTGCGCGTAGGTGCCGTTGACCGAAAACAGGCCGCCCGTTCCGCCGGGTGCCGACCCGCCGGGCGACTGGTCGAAGCCCCCGACCCCGACCGTCAGGTGCGTCCCGGCCATCTCGCGCGGGGTCTTCGTGATCACGTTGACCACGCCGAACAGCGCGTTGGCGCCCCACACGGCCGAGGCGGGTCCGCGGATGACTTCGATCTGCTTGATCTCGCTGAAGTTGATCGGCAGGAAATCCCAGGCGACGAAGCCGAAGAAATCCTGGTAGATGCTGCGACCGTCGACGAGCGCGAGCTGCCCGGTCGACAGCGAGCTGGTCGCTCCGCGGCTCGTGACGTTCACATCCCGCGCCGACATCTGGCTCACGTTCACCCCCGGGACCTGGCGCAGCAGGTCGCCGTAGTTCTGCGCCGGTCCGCTCGCCAGGACCCGCTGGTCGATCACGCTCATGGTGGCCGGCACGTTGACGAGCGCCTGCTCGACCTTCGAGGCCGTCACCACCACGACCTCCTCGAAGGTGACCGGCGGTTCGGCCGGCTTCTGCTCGCCGGGCTTCTGGTCGCCCCCGGCTTTCTGCGGCGCCGCCTGGGCCGCCGCCGGCGTCGACCCGCCGGCCTCGCCCGCCGCGGGGCTCACGGGCCCCTGCGCCAGGGTCGAGCCCGGCGCCCACACCAGCAAGAGTCCCAACGTCCACGGTGTCAGACGCATAAAGAGGAGTCCTCCGGGCCTCTCTCGGAAGGCCAGTCGCCTTATACCTCAAGGGGCGGCCGGATTCAACTACACTAGCGGGGCTGCGCGCCCGAGGGGCGCCTGCGGACAGCCCATGACCGACGCGCCTCGCCCGCCCGCCGCCGACACGCCCGCGCGGCGGGCGTTTCCGGTCCGCGCCGACTGGGCCTCGCTCTCGGACGAGGCGCTGCTCGACCTGCGCTTCTGCCAGCTCGATCTGTCGCTCCGCGGCAGCCTGGTCGAGTCCTGTCTCGACCAGCTCTTCGGCGAGCTCGCGGCCCGGGGCATCGCGTTTCGCCCGCACTGCTGGCTGTCGGACGAGTGGTTCACCCCGGACGGCGTGCCGGGCATCGCGATTCCCTTCTACCTCGCGCACCCGCGCCTGATGAAGCTCGAAGAACGGCAGATGCTCGAGGTCGAGGGTGGGACCCCGGAGTCGTGCCTCCGGATTTTGCGGCACGAGACGGGGCACGCCATCGACAACGCGTACCGGCTCCGCCGGCGGCGCCGCCGGGTCGCGCTCTTCGGGCGCCCGTCGACCCCGTATCCGGACTTCTACACGCCGAAGCCGTACAGCAAGCAGTTCGTGCTGCACCTGGATGCGTGGTACGCGCAGAGCCACCCGGACGAGGACTTCGCCGAGACGTTCGCGGTCTGGCTCGACCCGGCGTCGGACTGGCGCGCCCGGTACGCGGGGTGGCCTGCGCTCCGCAAGCTGCGCTACATGGACCGGCTGATGCAGGACATCGGCCCCAAGCCGCCGCTCGTGCGGACCCGCCGCCGCGTCGACCCCGTCGAGCGGCTGCGGCGCACGCTCCGGGACCACTACGCGCGCAAGCGCCGGCACTACGGCCTCGAGCATCCGACCTTCTACGACCGGGACCTCCGGCTGCTGTTCTCCGACGCGCCGGAACACGCGTCGCTTCCGAAGGCCTCGCGCTTCATCAACCGGGTACGCAGGGAGGTCCGCCGCACCGTGACGGCGTGGACGGGCGCGTACCAGTACACGATCGACCGCGTCATCGCCGACATGGCGGCCCGCTGCGACGAGCTCGGCCTGCACCTGCGCGAGCCGGAGGAGCAAACCCGCCTCGATTTTCTCGTGCTCCTGACCGTGCAGACGATGAACTATCTGCACAGCGGGCGGCACCGGGTCGCCCTGTGACCGGCCTCGACTGGGCCATCGTCGGGGTCTACTTCGCCGCCAGCGCGGCCCTCGGCCTCGCGTACGCGCGGCGCGCCGGCCGCGGGGTCGAGGAGTTTTTCCTCTCGGGCCGGAGCCTCCCCTGGTGGCTCGCCGGCACCTCGATGGTCGCCACGACCTTCGCCGCCGACACACCGCTCGCCGTCACCGAGCTCGTGGCGCGTCACGGCATCGCGGGCAACTGGTTGTGGTGGAACATGGCCGCGGGCAGCGTGGCGACGGTCGTGTTCTTCGCGCGGCTCTGGCGGCGCGCCGGCGTCCTCACCGACGTCGAACTGGTCGAGCTGCGCTACAGCGGGCCCGCCGCCGCGTGGCTGCGCGGAGTGCGGGCGGTCTATCTCGGCCTGTTCGCCAACTGCGTCATCATCGGCTGGGTCAACCTCGCCCTGGCCTCCGTGCTCGAAGGGCTCCTCGGCGTGCCGGCCGCGCAGGTGTTGTGGTGGGTGGGCGCCGCGCTCCTGGTGACCGCCCTCTACTCGGCGCTCTCGGGCCTCTGGGGCGTCGCTGTCACCGACGCCGCACAGTTCGCCCTCGCCATGGCCGCCACCACGGTGCTGGCCGTCGTGGTCCTCCCCGTCCCGGCCGTCGGGGGACTCGCCGGGCTCGAGACGCACCTGCCGGCGTGGGCTTTGCGCACGCTGCCGACCGTCGGGAGCCACGCGGCCGGCGGGTCCACCGGCGGCGGCGCCGCGCTCGGCGGGCTCGCCCTGACGCTGCCCGCCTTTTTCGCCTTCGCCGGCGTGCAGTGGTGGGCGTCGTGGTATCCCGGCGCCGAACCCGGCGGCGGTGGCTACGTGGCGCAGCGCATGATGTCGGCGAAGGACGAGCGCCACGCCGTCTTCGCCACGCTGTGGTTCACCATTGCGCACTACTGCCTCCGTCCGTGGCCGTGGATCCTGGTCGCGCTCGCCACCCTCGTGCTCTACCCGGACCTGCCCCCCGACGCCAAGCGCCTCGGGTACGTCTACGCGATGCGCGACTTCCTGCCCGCGGGCTTGAAAGGCCTCTTGCTCGCCGCGTTCTTCGCCGCGTACATGTCCACCATCGCGACACAGCTCAACTGGGGTACCTCGTATCTGGTCCACGACCTGTACCGCCGCTTCCTCCGGCGCGGCGCCGACGAGCGCGAGCTCGTCCGCGTCGCGCGCCTCACGACGCTCGTCCTGATGGCCGCGTCCCTGGCGGTCACGGCGGGGCTCGACACGGTCTCCGGCGCCTGGGCGCTCCTCATCGAGGCGGGCGCGGGCCTCGGGCTCGTGCTCATCCTCCGCTGGTACTGGTGGCGCGTGAACGCGTGGAGCGAAATCACGGCCACGCTCGTCCCCCTCGCCATCTCCGCCGTCGTCCGCTGGCGGACCGCGATCGCGTTCCCCGAGAGTCTGTACCTCATCGTCGGGATCACGACGGCCGCCTGGGTGGCCGTCACGCTCGCGACGCCGCCCGCCGCCGGCGACACGCTGTGCGCGTTCTACCGGCGCGTCAGGCCGCCGGGGCCCGGCTGGCGGCCGGTGGCCCGCCAGTGCCCTGAGGTGGCCCCGGAGCCCGGCTTCGCGTGGCTCTTCGTCGACTGGATCGCCGGGGTCGTGCTCGTCTACAGCGTGCTGTTCGCCACCGGCGACGCGATCTTCGGCGAGTGGCGGCGCGCGCTGGCGCTCGCCGGGCTCGCCCTGGTCGCCGCGGCCACGCTCGCGCGACG
>CAYZKQ010000177.1:0-6692 GCA_964478975.1 uncultured Vicinamibacterales bacterium
CCGGCGGCACGCGGCCGGCGCGGCCGCCGCGAGCGCCGCGAGGTCGCGGCGGAAGTAGGCAACCACCGCCGCGAGGGTGCCGACGTGCACGGCGACGTCGAAGGGGAGGGCGTACGGACCGGGCGCCCAACCGAACCCCGCGCGCGCGAGGATCAGGTGGGCCGAGCTCGAGACCGGCAGGAACTCGGTCAGCCCCTGCACGATGCCCAACGCCACCGCGGTCCCGACGGTCACGCTGCGTGTCCCGCCCGCACGCGGCCTGTCCCCCGCCGGCCGGCTGCGGTCACGACGCCCGCACCTTGCGAGACGGCCGGCGCGCCTTGACCCCCGCCGGCGCCGCGACCTCCGCCTGGGCGCGCGCCTGGACCCGGCGCTGGCTCATGATGATGGCGACCGCCGCAGCGATGAAGACGGTCGAGTAGGTGCCCGTCACGATGCCCACGAGCATGGTGAAGGCGAAGCCGTGGAGCACCTCGCCGCCGAACAGGAAGAGCGCCAGCACCGCCAGAAACGTCGTGCCCGCCGTGATGATGGTGCGGCTGAGGGTCTGGTTCACGCTGCGGTTGACGATCTCGGCGAGGGCGTCGCGGCGGCTCGTCCGCAGGTTTTCCCGAACCCGGTCGAAGATCACGATGGTGTCGTTGACCGAGTAGCCCGTGATGGTCAAGAGCGCCGCCACGACGTTGAGCGACAGCTCGTAGCCGAAAAAGGTCAGGCACGAGAGCGTCACCAGAATGTCGTGCAGCGTCGCCACGATGGCGCCCACAGCGAAGCTGAAGCGGAAGCGCAGGGCGATGTAGGCCAGGATGCCGGCGAGCGAGGCCAGCGTGGCGTAAATCCCCTTGCGCTGCAAGTCCTTGCCGATGACCGGTCCGACGATTTCGGTGCTCCGGACCTCGAAGGGACCGAGCCCCGCCACCTCGACCGCCTGGAGGACCCTCTTCGCCCCCTGCTCGAGGCTCGTGCCCTGCTCGGTCACGAGCTCCGGCAGGCGGACGAGAATCTGGTGGTCTCCCGGGCTGCCGTACTGCTGCACGACCTTCTCCCCGGGCAACCCGCCGAGGGCCTCGCGCACCGCCTGCTCGCCGACGGGCCGCTCGAACTTCAGCACCACGACCGTGCCGCCGGAGAAGTCGATGCCGAGCGGCAGCCCCTTGACGGCCATCGTGACGAGGCCGGCCACGATGACCGCTCCCGAGAGCGCCAGGGCGTGCCACCGCCAGCGCAGGAAGTCGATGTCGGTCGTCCGGGTGAACAGGTGCATGGCTCGTGGACTCGGTGGGCTAGATGCTCAGGCGGGCGACGGTGCGCCGCGAGAGCACGGCTTCGAAAATCGTGCGCGACACGAACACCGCCGTGAACACGTTCGACAGCAACCCGAAAAACAGCGTGGTCGCGAAACCGCGGATCGGCCCCGTGCCGAACTGGAAGAGGAACGCCGCCGCGATGAGCGACGCGACGTGGGTGTCGAGAATCGTGAGGAACACGCGGTCGAACCCGGCCGCCACCGCCTGCCGCACGCCCTTGCCGGCCGCGAGTTCCTCTTTGATCCGCTCGAAGATCAAGACGTTCGAGTCGACGCCCATGCCGATCGTGAGGATGAAGCCGGCGATGCCGGGCAGCGTCATGACCGCCTCGACGTACGCCATGAACCCAAGCAGGATGACCAGGTTCAACGCGACCGACACGATGGCGTTCACGCCCGCCGCTTTGTAATAGACCAGCATGAACAGGGCGACCAGCGCCAACCCGACGAGCGACGCCACGACCCCGGCGCGGACCGAGTCGCGGCCGAGCGTCGGCCCCACGGTGCGCTCCTCCAGGTAGGTCAGCGACGCGGGCAGCGCGCCCGACTTGAGCAGCAGGACGATGTCATTGACTTCCTGGGTCGTGAAGGTGCCGGTAATCCGCCCCTCGTCGAAGATGCGCGACTCGATGACCGGGGCGAGCTGGACGCGCCCGTCGAGGATGATCGCCAGGCGCCGCCCGATGTTGGCCCCGGTGACCGCGCCGAACTTCCGCGCGCCCTCGCGGTTGAAGCTGAAGCCGACCGCCGGCCGATTGTTCTCGTCGATGGTGGGCCGCGCCGTCCGGAGGTCGCGCCCCGTGACGGCGGCCACCTTCCGCACGAGGTAGTACGCCGTCCCCCCACCCGCGCTGTCGGGCACCCCCGGCACCACCTCCATGTCCGCCGGGACGACTCCGTTGTGCGCCTGGAGCAGGGCCTCCCGCGTGGGATACGGCCCGTCCTCGACGATCTTCAGCTCGAGCAGGGCCGTCGATCGGATGATCTCCTTCGCGCGATTGACGTCGGTGACGCCCGGCAACTGCACCAGGATCTGGTCCCCGGCCGACCCGTGCGGGGCGACGATCGGCTCGGAGACCCCGAGGGCGTTGACCCGGCGCTCGATGGTCTGGAGCGCCTGGGTGACGGCGTCCTGCCGGGTCCGGACCTCCACGTTGGGTTTCATCCGGAAGGTGTACCGGCCCCCGGCCCCCGAGACCCGGTCGTAGAGGCCGCCGACCTGGTCGTCCGCGATCCGCCGGAACTCCGCGTCCTCGTCGCCCGGCACGCCGTCGACCACGAAGGTGGTGGGGCTCTCGACGCGGAGCGCGCCCACCGTGAGGCCCTGGGTGCGGAGCTCTTCGCGCAACCGCTCGCTCGCCGCCTCCGTCTCCACGCGCAGCGCATCGTCGGTGTTGACCCGCAGCACCAGGTGCACGCCGCCCTGGAGGTCGAGGCCGAGCTTGACGCGCTCGCGCGGCGGGTAGAAGGCCCAGACGGCGAGGCCCGTCACGGCCAGCGTCGTGATGATCTTCCAGCGCAGGGTTCTGTTCATCGCCCCACCCCCGGCCGAGCCGTCACGGCCGAGTCGACTCGGGCACGACCGGTTCCTCTCCCTGGTAGCCGCCGATCGCGGCCTTCGCCACCTCGATGCGGACCTTGTCGGCGATCTGCAACTGCACGGACCGCTCGCCGACCTTCGTGATCTGCCCGTAGATCCCGCTCGTCGTGATGACCTTGTCGCCCACCTTCAGGGCGCTCTGGAACTCGCGGATCCGCTTCTCCCGCCGACGCATCGGCAGCAGGATCAAGACGTAGATGATGGCGAAGACCAGCAGGAACGGGACGAGCTGGACAAGGAAGCTGCTGGCGTCCATAGGCGTTCAGTGTTCGGGGTCACCCGTCAGGCGACCGGCTGCCGCGAGTAGGTCCGGCGGAGGTCCTCTCGGAGCGCGTCGAACGTGCCAAACACTATAGCCTCCCTGATCTCCCGCATGGTGTCAAGGTAGAAGAAGAGGTTGTGCAGCGTGTTGAGCATCGCGCCCAGCATCTCGCCCCGGACGGCCAGGTGCCGCAGGTAGGCGCGGGAGAAATGGCGGCACGTGTAGCAGGGGCAGTCCGCGTCCGGCGGCGACAGGTCCTCGGCGTAGCGGGCGTTCCGGATGTTGATCCGCCCGCTCCGCGTGAACAGTTGGCCGTTGCGCGCGTTGCGCGTGGGGAGCACGCAGTCGAACAGGTCGACCCCGCGCGCCACGCACTCGACCAGGTCGTCCGGCATCCCGACCCCCATGAGGTAGCGCGGCTGGTCGTCGGGCAACAGCCGGGCGGTGTGTTCCACGATGGCGTACATGGTCTCGACAGGCTCGCCCACGCCCAGCCCCCCGATCGCGTAGCCGTCGAAGCCGAGGGCCACGGTTCCCTCGACGCTCGCCTCGCGCAAGCTGGGGAAGACCGCCCCCTGGACGATCCCGAACTGCCATTGGGCCGACGGCGCACCGGGACCGGCGGCGCGCCGCGCTAGGAAGTGCGCCCGCGCGCGGCGGGCCCACCGGAGCGTCCGCTCCATCGCCGCCCGCGCGTCGGCCTCGGATACGCTCGCCGCGCAGAGTTCGTCGAGCGCCATCGTGATGTCCGAGCCGAGCGCCGCCTGCACGTCGACCGCGAGCTCCGGGGTCAGGAGGTACTCGCGCCCGTCGAGGTGCGACCGGAACCGCACGCCCGCCTCGTCGACGCGCCGGATGGCGGCGAGGCTGAAGACCTGGTAACCGCCGCTGTCGGTGAGGATGGGCCGGGGCCAGCCGATGAACCGGTGGAGCCCGCCGGCCCGGGCGATCACCGCGGGCCCGGGACGGAGCAGCAGGTGGTAGGTGTTGCTCAGGATGATCTGCGCGCCCAGCGCCTCGAGGTCGCGGGGCGTCACCCCTTTCACGACGCCGGAGGTACCGACGGGCATGAACGCCGGCGTCTCGACCACCCCGCGCGCGGTCACGAGCTCGCCGCGGCGCGCGGGCCCGGCGCGGTGCGTCACCCGGTAGCGGGGCAGGTCGGACACAGGCACCAGGATACCTTGATTTCTCTGCGCATCCTTGCGATGCTTCCGGCGTGGCCCGTCTTCGCGTGGGCGTGCTCTACGGCGGCCGCTCCGGTGAACACGAAGTGTCGATCGCCTCGGCCGCCGCGGTGCTGGCCCATCTCGACCGCCGCCGCTACGATCCGATCCCGATCCACATCGAACGGTCCGGCCGGTGGGTCCTGCCGGAGCGCCCGCCGACGAGCGCGTCGGCGGCCGTCGTGATCGCGGAAAGCCGGCGCCAGTCCGCGGCGGCGCCCGCGGCGGCGTCCTCCCCAGACCGCCTCCTGCACGTGGCGCCGTACCCGGACCCGGAGCCGCTCGTGGTGATGGCCCCTCGGCACGACGCTCGGGCACCGGACCTCGCGGACGAAGCGGTGCGCGTCCGCCGGCTCGGCCTCGACGTGGCGTTCCCGGTCCTGCACGGCCCCTACGGCGAGGACGGAACGATTCAGGGTCTGCTCGAGCTGGCGGGGGTTCCGTACGTGGGCGCCGGCGTCCTGGCGTCGGCCCTCGCGATGGACAAAGCCGCGGCCAAAGCGGTGTTCGCTGCGCACGGGCTGCCCGTTGTCGACCACGTCTGTCTCCGCCGGCGGGCGTGGGCGACCCGGCGAGAGGCCGAGATCGCCCGGGTCCTCGACCGGCTGGCACTCCCGGTGTTCGTCAAGCCCTCGAACCTGGGCTCGAGCGTCGGGGTGTCGAAGGTGCACACGCGCGAGGCCCTCGCCGCGGCCGTCGACGAGGCATTCGAGTACGACACCAAGGTGCTCGTCGAAGCGGCGGTCCCGGAGGCGCGGGAAGTCGAATGCGCGGTGCTGGGCAATGAGGAGGTCGAGGCGTCGGTGCCGGGCGAGATCCTCCCGTCGCGCGAGTTCTACGACTACCAGGCGAAGTACCTGGACGACCGCTCGTCGCTGCTCATCCCGGCTCCGCTCACCCCCGAGCAGACGGCCGAGGTACAGCGGCTCGCCGTCGCCGCGTTCCGAGCGATCGACGGCGCCGGGATGGCGCGCGTCGACTTCCTGATGGCCCGGCGCACCGGCGCGCTGTTCGTGAGCGAGGTCAACACGATCCCCGGCTTCACCACCATCAGCATGTATCCGAAGCTCTGGGAAGCCGGTGGCCTCCCCTACCCCGCCCTCCTCGACCGCTTGATCGCCCTCGCCCTGGAGCGGCACGCCGAGCGCCAGCGGTTGCGCACCACCCCGTAAAAAAATTTTGCCGCGCCGTGCACTTTCTGCTTGACAGACGAATTTTCTCATCCATAATCTACATCTCGTATGAGGGCGGCTCGCTCAGCCCACCTATTGGGACCCTCGAACCCCGGTACCGAGGGTGAGCCGCCGACTGCGGAGGAGGAGAAATGGCGAAGAAGACCGGGAAGAAGAAGGGCGGCAAGAAGTGCTAGCCGCCGCCGGCCGCGCCACCAGGTCACGCGCGTGACCTCGCGTGGTTCGGTACGGCTTCCGTTCCGGGCGGAAGCCGATTCCCACGGCGACGAGCACCGCGGCGGGCAGCCCGGCGTGCCAGGCGGCAGCGGGCCTGCGGCGCGGTGAGAGCTCGCGCAAGCGAACACCCAAAGAAGGGGGGGAGACACGCGATGGCCAAGAAGGCAGCCAAGGGCGGGAAGAAGAAGGGCGGCAAGAAGCGGTAAGGCCGCACGACCCGCCGGAAAAGGGGGCGGTTCTCGCCCCCTTTTTTGCGTACGCCCGCCGCGCGCCGGCGCGCGCTACCGCCGCTCGGCGGTCACGCCGTCCCAGACCCGAACGCGCCGCATGACGTCCCACTGCTGCAGCCGGTCGAGCACCTCGAACCCGGCCACCATTTGACCCAAGACCGGGTATCGCCCGTCGAGCTGGGGCTGCGGCGCCTCGGTGATGAAGAACTGCGACCCGCCTGTGTCGGCCCAGTCCAGGGCGATCCCCACGGTGCCCCGCAAGAACGGCCGCTCGCTGATCTCGTCGCGCAGCGTGAACCCGGGTCCACCCTCCCCGTCCCCGCGGGGATCACCCGCCTGGACGACATAGCCCGGGACCACGCGGTGGAATGCGAGCCCGTCGAAAAACCCCCGACGCACGAGCCCCATGAACACCCGCGCGGTGACCGGGGCGTCGACGACCGCCAGCTCGATCTCGATGGTGCCCTTGTCCGTCTCGATGTAGACGTGCGGCGAATAAGGCGGCCGCAGCACCTCCGGGGCGTCGTAGCGGTCCACCCCGGGCGGCGGCGCGCCGGGCGCGGGCCGGATGGTCTCGGGCGCCACCGCGAAGCCCGGCCCGAGCGAGGCGAGCAGCTCCGCCGCCCGGACCCGCACCGCCCAGTCGCGGTCGGCCAGGG
>CAYZKQ010000178.1:0-6685 GCA_964478975.1 uncultured Vicinamibacterales bacterium
GAGGCAGTGCGCGCCGCCGCCCGCAGGCGCTCGTGCAGCCGCTCGATGCGGGCGATGTACTCGTCGCGGCGGGCCACGACGATCTCGGCCGCCGCCGACGGCGTGGCCGCGCGCACGTCGGCCGCGAAGTCCGCGATCGTGAAGTCGATTTCGTGGCCGACCGCGGAGATGACCGGCACCGGCGAGGCGGCGATCGCCCGCGCCACCACCTCCTCGTTGAACGCCCACAGGTCCTCGACCGAGCCGCCGCCGCGTCCCACGATGACCACGTCGACCCCCGGGACTTGGACGACGGCGGCGAGCCCGCGCGCGACGTCCTCGGCCGCTCCCTCGCCCTGCACGCGCGCCGGACGGATGACCAGGTGCGCTTGCGGATAGCGGCGCGCGAGCACCTTGATGATGTCGCGCAGGGCCGCGCCGTCGAGCGACGTGACCACCCCGATCTTGCGCGGCAGCGCCGGCAGCGGGCGCTTGCGCGCCTCGTCAAAAAGGCCTTCGGCCTGCAGCTTCTTCTTGATCTGCTCGAAGGCGAGCTGCCAGGCCCCCAGGCCGCGGGGCTCGAGATACTCGCAGACGAGCTGATACTCGCCGCGCGGCTCGTAGAGCCCGACCCGGCCCCGCGCGATCACGTGGAGGCCGTCCTCGGGCTTGAACTTCAACCACCGCGCCGCCGACCGGAACATGATCGCGCGAATCTGCGCGGCACTGTCCTTCAGCGTGAAGTACAGATGACCGCTCTGCCACGGGCGGCAGTTGGACAGCTCGCCCTCGACCCACACCTCTCCGATGGACGACTCGATCAGATCGCGGATCGCAGCCGTCAACTCGCTAACGGTCAGGATCCGCCGCGGCAGCGCGTCGGGCTGCGCCCGATCGGTCGGCGCTTCGTCGAACGGGAGGTCGAACAAGTCACCTGGACTCATGTCGCGCGACCGGAGCTCGGCCCGACGCCGTCACACCACCCGGGGCCCGCGCCGGACCGGGACGAGGATCTCGCGCCCGCGGCGGTCGACGATCTTCGGGACGACCACGCGCAACTCGCCCGCCTCCAGGACGGCCTCGGCGCGCGACGCGTCGACGGCGACGGCGAGCGGGACCGCCCGCGCAAACCGCCCGAAGCCCCGCTCGACCAGGTGATACGTGGCGTCGGAGGCGGGCAGCCCGGCCGGAGGCTTCTCGCCCGCGATGAGGACCGTACCGGCCTTGATGAGGACCCGGACCCGGTCAGGGTCGACCCCGGGGAGGTCCACGGTGATTTCAATTGTGTCGGCCGTTTCCACCACGTCGAGCGCCGGCACGCACTCGCCCGAGACGCTGCGACCCGAGCGGCGCGCCTCGATCTCGTCGAACAGACGCCGGACGTCCTCGGCCAGCTCGCGGACCTCGTCGAAGAGGTGGGGCATCGACTGCCGCTATCTTACCATCGAGCCGATCGTTGTGCGGTCCGGGCCCCGCTCGGGAGCCGGCAGCCTCCCGGGGGTTCGGTGTGCCATGATAAGGGCATGCGCCCGACTCTGCCGACACGGCTCCCCCGGGGCCGCCCGGCGGTTGCTACGGTGACTCTAGTCGGTAGCTTGTTGGATATATGCGACTTAGATGACGTGCTTGGTGTTGAGGGCAGGATGAGCGCGTTATGCGCAGATTTTATGCTTGACAGCCGCTCATCAGCGGCCTATATTACCTACCGGAGACCGTGGGGCGGAGCCGGAGCGTTCAGGCTACGGTTCCGCCTCCGGCGACTCGTCGGTCTGAGGAGGGAGATGACCATGGCGCTCGTACGGTGGGATCCGTGGCGGCAGTTGGCGTCGCTGGAGATCGAGCAGCTCGACCGCATGTTCGACGACCTGTGGGGTCGCGTGCTCGAGCCCGGTCGCTGGACGCCGGCCGTCGATATTTACGAGAACGACAACCACGACATCGTGATGGCTTTCGAGCTGCCGGGCATGAAGCGCGAGGACATCGCGATCACGGTCGAGGACAACGTGCTCACGGTCCGCGGCACGCGCACCTACCAGCCGGAGATCCGGCGTGACCGGTTCTACCGGATGGAGCGGGGCCAGGGCGAGTTCTCGCGGTCGTTCACGTTGCCGGCCACGCTCGACACGGCCAGGATCAGCGCGAAGTACGAAGACGGGCTCCTCACCATCACCCTGCCGCAGCGCGAGGAAGCCAAGCCGCGGCAGATCGCCGTCAAGTGAGGGGGGGCTCGTCGGTCGCCGAAAGGAGGGGTGGACGATGCCTGCGCTCGTTCGCTGGGATCCGTTCCGGGAGCTCGCCGCGCTCCACGAGCGGCTCAACCGCCTCTTCGAGGACTTCGGCCGCGAAGAGGACGTGACGCTGAGCGGAGACTGGATTCCGCCGGTGGACATCTACCAGAACGACGCGCACGAGATCGTGCTGAAGGCCGAGTTGCCCGGCCTCAAGCGCGAGGACATCGACGTGCGCGTCGAGAACAACACCTTGACGCTGCGCGGTGAGCGGCGGCAGGAGCGCGAAATCAAGAAGGACCGCTATCACCGGATGGAGCGCACCTACGGGTCGTTCACGCGCTCGTTCACGTTGCCGAGCACGGTCGACCCGGAGAAGGTGCGGGCCGAGTACAAGGATGGGGTCCTCACCGTGACCCTGCCGCTCCGCGAGGAGTCCAAGCCGAAGCAGATCAAGGTCGAGGTCCGGTCCTAGCCCGCACGGGCTGGGTGTCGATAAATCGGCGTAACCGGCTGGCAGTCGGCGTCGGTCGCTCGACTGCCAGCCGCCTCTTCGGGTACCCTAGGAAGGTTATGGACGACCGGCGCGACTCCGACGTCACTGGCGCGCCGACCCCGCCAGCCCAGGGGGCGGCGCCGGAACGCGTAGAGCCTCCCCGCAGCCGTTTCCTCTTCGTCAACGTCGCGGCCCAGCGCGCCAAACAGCTCCGGCGCGGCGCGCTCCCGCGCCTGCCCGAGCTGCGTCCGGATCCGGCCAGCACGACGCCGCCTCTCGTCAACTCGGACCACAAGCCGGAGCGCATCGCCATCGAAGAAGTGGCGCGCGGCCTCATTCCCTATACCCTGCCGGACGAACCCGGCAGTCGCCGCGAGGGCGGCTCGTCATGACGGGCTCGATCTGGTCGCTCCTGGCGGGAACAGTGGCCGGGCTCGGGGCGGCCACGTTCGTGGTCCTGCTGCTCCTGATCGGTGCGACCGTGCTCGTCGGGTGGCTCAAGCTCCGGCCGAGCGGTCCCGGCACCCGCGTGGTCCGCAGTCTGGATGAAGCCCTCGGCCGTCCGGAGCGGTACTTGCCGCCTACGGCCCCCCGCGGCCCGGTCGATCAGCTCCGCGCCGCGGAACCCGCAGGTGCGAGCGCTCGTCGATCAGGATAGTCGCCTGGAGGGGAGGAGGGCGATGATCGAAGCGCTGGTCGCGGGCGGACTCGTGGTCGTGGGGCTGGTCGCCCTCGGGTTGCTGGCGGTCGTCGCGCTCGTCGCCCTCAAGATTCTCCTGTTCCTCCTCCTGCTCCCGTTCCGCCTGCTCAAGTGGGTGCTGCTGCTGCCCTTCCTCGTCCTCAAGGGTCTCCTCGCCGTGCTCGTCGGGCTCCTGCTGCTTCCGCTCGCCGCCCTCGTGCTCGCCGCCGGAGGCATGGTGGCGCTGGCGCTTCTGGCCGTGGTGCTGATCCCGGCGCTCGTGGTCGGCTTCGTGGTCTGGGTGCTGGTCCGCGCGGCCGCCCGCCCGGCCGTCGCGGGCTGACCGTACCAGGTCCTCCCCGAAACCTCGCGTTGCCGCACAGAAGACCGGGTTCGCCCGGACTGCCTCGGCGCAAGCGCGTGCGGCCGCCGGTCCCGCCCTGCCGCGGTCCAGCGCCGCCGCCACGCGCCGGCCGGGACGCCCCGGCCGGCATGGTAGCATGCGCCCATGCGTGGCTTGCGTCGACCGGATCATCACGCGTTCGCGCCTCGACTGCTCGCCCTGTGGCTCGTGCTGCTCGTGCCGCTCGCGCTGGCGGGTTCGCGGGCGGCGGCTCAGGTGGTGCCCGCCGCGGCGCCATACCGCATTCTGGTGACCAACGACGATGGCGTGCGCGCGCCGGGGTTGCTGGCGGTGGTCGAGGCGCTGCGCGACCTGGGAGAGGTCACGGTCGTGGCCCCCCTGGAGAACCAGAGCGCCAAGAGCCAGGCGCTCACGATCACGGACCCCATCTACGCAGACGAGGTCGAGCTGCCCGGAGGCCTCAAAGCGATCGCCCTGAGCGCCACGCCGGCCACGTGTGTCAAAGTGGCGCTCGCCACCCTGCTGTCGCCGCGTCCCGACCTGGTCGTTTCCGGGATCAATCGCGGGTACAACCTGGGGATGACCGCCTACATTTCCGGCACGGTCGGGGCCGCGCGCGAAGCGGCCCTCGAAGGGGTGCCGGCGGTCGCGGCGTCGTTGCAGGCGTCGGGCCACCCGAACTACGAAGCGGCGGCGCAGATCCTTCGCGACGTGGTGGCCCTCGTCAAGACCCGGGGCCTCGACCGCGGGGTGTTTCTGAATCTCAACGTGCCCGCCGGGACGCGGGCGGCGCTCCGCGGACTGCGCCTCGCGCGCCAGAGCGCGCAGATGGGGCTGGAAACGTTCGTGGAGCGGCGGACGCCGGCCGGCCGGCGCTACTTCTGGTCGGTGTATCGTGACCCTTCCGGGGACCCGGAAGGGACGGACCTCTGGGCGGTCGAGCACGGCTACGCGGCGCTCACGCCCCTGCGCGCCGGCGAGTTCGACCCGGCGACCTTCGCGGCGTGGCGGGACGCCATCCGGTGACGGCGCCCGCGGGCGGCCGGGTTCCTGTGGGCCGTACCTCGGCGGCGCGTCGGCGGCCGCGGGGCGCTCAGAGCGGGGGCGCGCGATCGGCCCACGGCGCGTCGAGCAGAAAGGCGCCGGCGACCTGCAGGAGGGTGCTCTCCTCGAAGGGGCGCCCCAGCAGTTGCAATCCGACGGGCAAGCCGTCCGGCGCCGGCGGCGCCGGAAGGCTCAGGGCGGGCAGGCCCGCGAGCCCCGCGCTCACGGTGAACACGTCGGCGAGGTACATCTGCAACGGGTCGGCGAGCCTCTCGCCGAGTCGAAACGCGACGGTCGGGCTCGTCGGCAGGGCCACCACATCGACGCGGGTGAACGCCTCGTCGAAGTCGCGGCGGATGAGGGTGCGGACCTGCTGCGCTTTCCGGTAGTAGGCTTCGTAGTAGCCCGCGCTGAGAACGTAGGTGCCCAGCATGATGCGCCGCTTGACTTCCGCGCCGAAACCCTCCCGCCGCGTCCGCCGGTACATCGTCCCGAGGGTGCCGTCGGGCGGGGTGGCGCGGAAGCCGTAGCGGACGCCGTCGTAACGGGCGAGGTTCGAACTGGCTTCCGCGGTGGCGATGAGGTAGTAGACCGGGATTGCATAGCGCGCGTGCGGCAGCTCGATGTCGACGAGCGCCGCGCCCTGGTCGGCGAAGCGGTGGAGGGCGGCGTCGAAGCTCGCGATCACCTCCGCATCGACCCCGCGGCCGAGCAAGTGGCGGGGCACACCGATCCTCACGCCGGGCCGCGCGCTCCCGAGCAGGTCGGCGAGCGCGGGTACCGGGGCGGCGACGCTCGTCTGGTCGCGCGGGTCGGGCCCGGCCATGACGGCGAACAGGGCGGCGAGGTCGTCGACCGTGCGCGCCATCGGCCCGATCTGGTCGAATGAGGAGGCGAAGGCGATGAGCCCGTACCGCGACACCCGCCCGTAGGTCGGCCGGAGCCCGAGAATGCCGCACAGGGCCGCCGGTTGCGCGATCGACCCGCCGGTATCCGACCCGAGGGCGACCGGCGCGAGGCGCGCCGCGACCGCCGCGGCCGACCCGCCGCTCGACCCGCCGGGGGTCCGGTCGAGCGCCCAGGGATTGCGGGTGGGGCCGAAGGCCGAGTGTTCCGTGGACGACCCCATCGCGAACTCGTCGCAGTTGGTCTTGCCCAGGATGACCGCGCCCGCGGCTTCCAGCCGCTCGACCACCGTCGCGTCGTAGGGGGGGACGAACCCCGCGAGGATGCGCGAGGCTGCCGTCGTGCGCAGCCCGCGCGTACAGATGTTGTCTTTGATCGCGATCGGGACGCCGAGCAGCGGCCGGTCGGCGCGCTCGGCCCGCCAGCGGTCGCACTGCGCCGCGCGGGCGACGGCGCGGTCGGCGTCGACCGTCACGAAGGCGTGCAGGTGGGGGTCGACCGCGGCGATGCGGTCGAGAAACGCCCGGCACACCTCGACGGCCGACACGGTCCCGGCGGCGACCGCGTCGCGGATCTGGCAAGCGGTCCAGTCGACCACCGTCCGGCTCTCAGGACCCGAGCACTCGGGGGACGCGGAAGAAGCCCGCGTCCCGGTCCGCGTCGGGCGCGTTGGCCAACGCGTCGCTCCTGGCCAGCGCGGGCCGGGGTTCGTCCGGCCGCAGCCGCGTCGCTCCGGGGATGACGTGGGAGGTGGCTTCGACCCCGGTCGTTTCCACCTCGTTGACCTGGGCGGCGAACGCCAGGATGGCCGTCAACTGGTCGGCGAACGCGTCGATTTCGGATTCGGTCAGCTCGAGCTGGGCGAGCGCAGCAATCGCTTCCACGTCGCGGCGGGTCACGCGCGCGGGCATGCCTGATGGTACCATCATTCGCCATTGGCCGCCCGGCACGGTCCAGCCGCCCCGCCCGGGGCGGGGGGGCGGGTGCGG
>CAYZKQ010000179.1:0-6600 GCA_964478975.1 uncultured Vicinamibacterales bacterium
CGGGCGCCGGCGCCCGACCCGGCGTACGCCGCCGGCGGTGGCGCCGCCGGGGCCCTCACGGCCGCCGGCTTCGTCGCCGTGCGCGTCCTGAGCGAGCGCGAAGGCTACCGATTCGTCGAAGGCGTCAAGCCGCGCACACCCTGACACCCCGCGGCGCCAGCGCCGCTGAGTCCGTCGCCGCTGCGCGCGGCGTCTCCGGGACGGTCCGGCCGAGGTCAGGCGCGGTCCGGGGTTACCGCGCGCACGTGAGGTGCCGGCCGCCGTCGAACGCGATGGTCTCCCCCGTCATCCACCCCGCGCCATCCCCCGCCAGGAACACCACGAGCTCGGCCACCTCTTCGGGCCGACCCGGCCGGCCGAGGGGATGTGTTTCGCGGGACCGCTCGAGAAAGGCGGCGTACTGCGTCTCGTCCATCCCGCCGCGCCGGTGCAGGTTGGTGACCACGACCCCGGGATTCACGGCGTTGACGCGGACGCCGTGCGGCGCCAGCTCGAGGGCGGCGCATCGGGTCAGGTGGTCGACCGCAGCCTTGCTCACCGCGTAGGCGAGCACGCCGGGAAACGCCCGAAGGCCGGTCACGCTCGACACGTTCACGATGGCGCCCCGCCTGGCGATCAGGTGCGGCGCCGCCGCGCGCATCAGGCGAAACACGGCCCGCACGTTGATCGCAAACATCTCGTCCCACGCCTCATCCGTCGTCTGGGCGATCGTGCCGCTGGCGATGATGCCGGCCGCGTTGACCAGGACGTCGATCCCGCCCAAGCGCGCCAGGGCTTCGCCGACCACGCGTTCCGGCGCCTCCGCCGCGGTCAGGTCGACCGCCACGAAGGCCGCACGCGCGCCCGCCGCTTCGATCGCCCCCACGACCTCGGCCAGCGCCGTCCGGTCCCGCCCGACGGCAAGGACGTCGTAGCCGGCCCGCCCGAACCCCAGCGCCGTCGCGCGACCGATGCCACTCGAGGCACCCGTCACGACCGCGACCTTCCGATTCGTCGCCATGGGGTTGTTGTACCACAGCGACGAGGCGGGCCCCAGAGAAGCGCCGGGCGGACGCGCCGCCAGCCCTCCGTACCCGGCGCAATGCCCAGGCGCGACACCTTCGGCGGACCTTCAACGTCAGGCCGCGCGGCGTCCTTCACCGGGGGACTGCGTCCCCCGGACTCGCGCACGGCGGCCCCCAAAGGGCCGCCCTACGTACACGGCCGCGCGGCGGTGCGGCGCGGCCGACCAGCCGCCTGGAGGCCGCGCGCTTCACCCCGGCCCGGCCCAGGACGCCGCCGGGCGTCAGCCTGCAAGGCGCTAACGCCCGCGCCACCCCAGCCCCCGGATGGACACGAGGCAGCGTCGCGAACCACGTCCGGCGGGCCTAAAGGCCCGCCCTACGTACTGCGTCCCCCGGACCGCCACGGCGGCCCGTAAAGGGCCGCCCTACGTACGCATGCGAGCGCGGCGTGCGGCGCGGCCGACCAGCCGCCTGGAGGCCGCGCCTCCATCGGCCACCCACGAAGGACGCCCCACGGACGGGCCCGCGTGTCAGCAGGGTGCGACAGGGCCTGTCGCGACCCGAGCACAGGTCCCCGGGACGACCCAGAAAAGACTTCATGTTTTCCGGCCGAAAAGCCGAGAGCAGGACCTCGCCCGGCACCCGCCCGGCGGCAGGCTTTTTGCCGACAGCCACGGTACCGAGCGGTTCGTCCGACGGGACCGTCCGGCCCCGACGGAGGGACGAGACCGTGAACGACGTCTACTCAGCCGGCGAGATCGCCGCCGCGGCCGGGACCAGTCGCCGCAGGGTGCTCGCGCTGGCGGCCTCGGGGATCGCCCGCGCGATCGACGGGGAGTACTTCAGCGAGCCCGAGGCCGTCCGCCTGGTCCGCCTGCTCCGCACGAACGCGCACGCGGGCGCAGGCACAAGCGCCGCGGCCGACGTCTCGCCGGCGAAGCCGGCACTCGCACCGCTGTGGCCCCCTCGGGCCGCCGCCCTCGCCGCATCCGGCGCCGTCCATACCGCCGGTTTCGTCCTCGTGGTCGCGGTCTCGTCGCTGGGCCTGTTCGACCCGCACCCCAACCGGGCCTCCGCCGCCACGCCGGTGACGCACCTCGTGTTCCTCGCCTCACCGGGTCCCGGAGGAGGAGGTGGAGGCGGCGGGCTGCGCCACGCAACCCCACCGCCTCCGGCCAGCTTGAAGGGCCGTGCCGAGGCGAAGTCCCCCATCCCCATCCGGCGAGCGCCCCCTCGCGCACGGCCGGCGGCACTTCCGCCCCCGAACCTGTCGCCGCCGCCACTCGCAGGCGAGCCGCTTCCGCCGATCATCGCGCCGGTCGTCTCCGCAGCCAGCCAAGCCCTCGACCGACCGGGCAGCCTGACGGACACGGCCGTACAGGCCGACAGCCGCGGTCCCGGCGAAGGCGGCGGCGCCGGCACGGGAACGGGCACGGGCATCGGCGAGGGGCACGGACCTGGGGTGGGTGCCGGCTGGGGCGGAGGTTACGGGGGCGGACCGTTCGCACCGGGCAGCGGCATCGAGCCGCCCCGGCTGCTGCACGAGGTCAAGCCGCGCTACACCGAAGCGGCGCGGCGCGCAGGCGTCGAAGGCGAGGTCGTGCTCGAAGTCGTGGTCCGGGCCGACGGAACGGTGGGCGACATCCGGGTGCTCCGGCCCCTGGGGGCGGGCCTCGACGAGCGCGCGGTCGAGGCCGTCAAACAGTGGCGCTTCGCGCCGGGGACGCGCCGCGGCCTCCCCGTGGACGTCGTGGTCGAGGTGTCGGTCGAGTTTCGGCTCCGCTGATTGCGGATGGTTGCACCAGTAGACGAGAGGCCCCGATGGAACCGCTGCTCATCGTCGTGACCGTCGTGGCGCTGGGACTCGCGACCGCCATGACTTTCGTGGCGTGGGGTCTCTGGCGCGAAGAACGACGCCGGAGCGACGCCCGCATCGCGTGGCTGCGAGCCCGTGCCGCCGGCGTCGATCGGGATTCGGGCGCGAGCCGTGCCGGCCCGCCCGCAGAGCCGGTCGCGGCGGCCGCGGTGGCGGTGCGCGCGCCGGTGGGTGCCACCCCCGGGACCGCGCAATCCGATTCAGCGGGACGCGCCCCCGCGCGACCGGTGCCGGCGGTGATCCTCAACACGGCGCCGCTGCCCCGCACCCCGGATCACCGGGCCGTCCTGGCGGTGGCGGCGGTGGCGGTGGCCGGCGTGGCGCTGGCCGTGCTCTGGCGGGTGGGTACCGCCGGGGCCGCTGGTGCGCCGGGCCCGCGAGCGGCGCCCCCGAACACGCCCCTGATGTTGCTCTCGCTCGAGCACACCGCCGACGGCGACACTCTGACTGTCTCCGGCGTGGCGGCGAACCCGGTCAGCGGGGCGATCCTGGACGATGTGTGGGTCGTGGTGTCTGCGGTGGACGACACCGGAGCGCCGGCGGGGTCGGCGCGCGCGCCGCTCGTCCGGGGGCCCCTGATGCCCGGCGCGCGGGCACCGTTCGCCGTCACCCTGGCGGGTGCCCGAGCCGCGGCGCGCTACCGCGTTGGCTTCCGAGGCTCGGACGGGCGGATTATCGGGCACGTGGATCGGCGCGCGGGACCGGCGGTGGCATCCGAGGGGATCCGGCCATGACCCCGCGACCGCTCGCTGCCGCGGCGCTCGCAGCGGCCCTCGCGGGCTGGCTCTCCCGCACGGGGGTGGACGCCCAGACGCCGGGTCCGTTCCGTTTCCGGACCGGCGTGGCGCTCGTCAACGTGGCGGTCACGGTCGTGGACGGCCAGGGTCGCTTCGTTTCCGGGTTGCGCCGGGACGACTTCCGGGTCTACGAGGACGAAGAACCGCGGGCGATCGCGCATTTCAGCGCCGAGCGCGTGCCGGTGAGCCTCGGGCTCGTCCTCGACACGAGCGGCAGCATGGAGGGCGTGAAGATCGAACACGCCCGCCGCGCCCTGGAGCGGTTCCTGTTCGATCTGCTCGACCCGGCGGACGAGGTCTTCCTGTACCGGTTCGACAGCCAGCCCGAATTGATCCAGGACTGGACCACGGACCGGGCGCGCATCGTGCGGGCGCTCGATCGCCTCCGGCCGCGCGGCGGGACGGCGCTCTACGACACCGTCGCCGAAGCCATCCCGCGGGCGCAAGCGGGACGGCATCGCAAGAAGGCGCTCGTCATCATCTCCGACGGGAACGACACGGCGAGCCGGACGGAAGTGGGCGAACTGGTGCGGCTGATCCGCCAGACGGAAGTCCTGGTCTACGCCGTGGGCATCGACGGCGACGCGACCCCGACGCTCGGCGGGTCCCTGCCCATCCCGCGCCCGCCGCGGCTGCCGGTTCCGTTCCCCATTCCCGGCGGCGGCCGGCGGTTTCCTCCGACGGTGCCGCGCGTGCCTTCGGGCGGCGGCGCGACGCGCCACGGCGGCGAGCGTGTCAACGTCGCCGCGCTCCGGGCGATCACCGACGAGAGCGGCGGCCGGACCGAGGTCATCCGCGAGGCGCGGGATCTCGACCCGGCGACGGCCGGCGTGGCCGACGAACTGACGCGGCAGTACTTCCTCGGCTACGAATCCCCCGCCGTGCGGGACGGGCGCTGGCACTCGATCCGGGTCGAGGTCACCCGCGGCCGCTACCTGGTGCGCGCCCGGCGAGGGTACGTGGCCACGCCGTGAAACGCGCCGAAACCGGCGAGGGCCGGTCGCGGGCCGGACCCGGGCGAAGGGGTGCGCGCGGGCCCGGGTCGCTGCGCCGGGGGACCTGCGCGTTTCGGACTATGATCCCCCCGTGCATGTGTACGCGGCGGCCGTCGGGTTGAGCGCGCTCGGCAGTTTCGGGGGCGCGCTGCTGGCCGGCGGCTTTCTCTTGCTCGGCGACCGCCTGCGCCCGCGGATCCTGCCCTGGTTGATCAGCTACGCGGTCGGGACGCTGCTCGGGGCCGCGCTGCTCGCACTCCTTCCGGAGGCGCTCGGCGCGCTCCCGCCGCGGGACGCGTTCGCGACGCTGCTCGCGGGCGTCCTGACGTTCTTCGTGCTCGAACGGCTCGTGCTCTGGCGCCACTGCCACGGGGATCCCGACTGCGCGATCCACCCGAGCTCGGCCCCGCTCATCGTCCTCGGCGACGCGCTGCACACGTTCGTCGACGGCGTCGTGATCGCGACGGCGGTCATGGTCTCACTGCCCCTGGGGGTCACGACCGCCCTCGCCGTCGTGGCGCACGAGATCCCGCAAGAGGTCGGCGATGTCGCCATTCTGCTCGGGGCGGGGGTGCCGCGGTGGCGGGCGCTCGGACTGAATCTGCTTGCGGGGACGGCCGGCATCGCCGGCGCCGTCGCCTTGCTCCTCTTCGCCCACTCGCTGCCGACGCTCGTCCCCAGAGTCCTCGCCTTCGCGGCCGGTAATTTCCTGTACGTCGCGATGGCCGACCTCATCCCCTCGCTTCACCGCGGCGGGCTGGACCCGAGCGGGGTGCGGCAAGCGATCCTCATCGCCGCCGGCATCGGGACCATCGTGGCACTGTAAGGATTCGCCAGCTACCCCAGCACCCGCGCCAGGCGAATCTCGTCTCTCGGAGGAATTCCCCCGAACCCTCTGACGCCGGGGTCCTTCAGGTGCGGCAACAGGCCCCCCGGCACGACGTCGGTGATGACATAGCACCGCCGCTGGTAGAAATAGAGCGCCGGGAGGTTGTCGTTCGTCGTCGAGACCAGGACCCGCGGGCGCTGCTCGCGTCTCGCGAGGGCCTCGACTTCAGCCACCAGCTCGCCGCCGACGCCCGAGCGCTGCCACATGGGATCCGTGGCGAGGGCGAGGATCACCAGGGCATCCGGCTGCAGGCGATACGCGAGCGCTCCCGCGAGCTCGTCCTTTCGCCACGCGGCGAGCGCCGGAGCCTCGGCGAGGGCGACCCGCTCGCCGAAGGCCACGACGGTCGTGGCCCCGAAGTCGCGCTCGAACAGCTCCAGGACGGCCGGCCGGTCGCCCTCGCCAGCGGGCCGGATGACGACCGGGGGCAGCGTGACGCGAGGGCGACAGCCGCAGACCACCTGGAGCCGCGCCTCCTCCCAGTCGACGAACCGCCCGCATCGCGAGCAGCGCAGCACCGCGGGCTTGGCGGGAAAGCTCGAAGCGCTCATGGGGCCCCCCGAGGAGGTTCTGTACCGGCCGCACTTTAGTGAAAGGCGGACAGGCACGCAAGACGCCGCGGAACGTCGCGCTTCCACGCCCGCGCGCTCGCTTGCGTCCGGCTGGCGGAGCGGGGCGGGCCGGCGGTGGTAAACGGGAGAGACACAGGCCGGGTCTAAGAGCAATGTGACAGCGAACAGGCGCGATCGGGGAGTGTCGTGGGCGCGGGCCGCCAGACCCCGGTGGGTGGGACTCGCCGCCCTGGCGGCCGGCGTGGCGGCGACCTGCCTCGCGGGGGGCCTGAGGGCGCAAACGCCACCCCGCGACCGCGGGGCCACGCAGCCGGCGCCGGCTGGAACCGGCGTCATTTCCGGCTACGTCGTCGCCGCCGATACGGGCCGTCCGGTCAAGCGGGCCCGGGTCGTCGTGAGCAGCACAGAGCTGGGCGGCCGCGGGCGCCAGGCCGAGCAGGGCCACGGTCTCGAGCGCGGTCGTGAGG
>CAYZKQ010000180.1:0-6572 GCA_964478975.1 uncultured Vicinamibacterales bacterium
GCCTCGGGCGCGCGGGGCGGGATGAGCCGGGTCGGCGGGTGGGGCGGCGGCGGGTGGCGACGGCGGTCCTGGTGCTCACTGTGCGCTACGCTTTACTGGCGGTTCTGGCGTACGTTATGATGGCGCGTTTGCGCCTGCACCCGATAGGGCTGCTCTTGGGTGCCTCAGCGGTCGGGGCGGCCGCCGCGACCGAAGCCATCCGAGCCTATCGGTCCTGAACATCTGCGACACACCGAGCGGAGCGAGGCCGAGAGGCTCCCGCGGGTACAGGCTGCGAGGAGGACGGGCACAGGGCCACAGAGCCCCGCGACCGCCGCCCGCCGCGCCGGCTGTTGAAGTGTGCCGCGGTGGGGAGCGGGCCGGGGGCGGTCGCCGCGCTGGCCCGACAACGAGGACGCGACCGAGAGCGAGATGGACGCGCTGCACCACGAGCTGCTCATCGTGCGACTCGTCAACGCCGCGCTGGGACCGGCGATCGCCGCGGCGTTGCGGCCCCTCGGGGTCGAGTTCGCCCCCGGCGAGGCGGTGATTCCCGACTACCTCGTGATCGCCGGCCTCATCGTGGCCGCCGTCACGGTCGGGTGCCTCATCGTCCGGTCGCGGTTGAGCGTCGAGAATCCCGGGCCGGTGCAGATCCTTCTCGAGGACGGCGTCAGCGCGATTCACAGCCTGTTGAGCGAGTGGATCGGGCCGAAGGGCGGTCGGTACCTCCCGCTCGTCGGGACCATGGGCGTCTTCATCCTGGCGTCGAACTACGCGGGGCTCGTGCCCGGTCTCATGTCGCCGACGAGCAACATCAATGTGACGCTCGGGTGCGCGCTCACGGTGTGGGTGTACTACCACTGGCAGGGCGTCCGCGAGCAGGGTCTGTGGAGCTACGTGAAGCACTTCGCGGTGCCGCCGGGCTCCTCGGTCTTCCTGGCCCCGATCATGCTGCCGATCGAGATCATCAGCCACCTGTCGCGGGTGCTCTCGTTGTCGCTGCGGTTGTTCGGCAACATTTTCGGCGAAGAGCTGGTCATCGCCATTCTCTTCAGCATCGTGCCCTGGCTGGTGCCGCTGCCCATGATGGTGCTCGGGCTGGTGACCGGGGCGCTGCAGGCGTTCATCTTCGTCCTCCTGACGGTGATCTACCTGCAGGGCGCGGTCGCCGTCGAGCACGCGCACGAGGCGGAAGAGGAAGACCCGCGCCACACCGCGGCCGCTCAGCCGGCGGCGGCGTAGGGTGCAGGGGATGGAAGGAAGGGCGGGGTGCAGGGGTCCCCGCCGATCATGAGAGACGAGGAGGTTGGGATCGTGAGCAAGTATTCCGCGTTCTGGCTGGGGTTGGCGTTGGTGCTCTTCGCGGCCGTCGCGCCTGTGCACGCTCAGGAGGCCGCCGCCGCGACGGGTTCCGACATCGAGATCATCCGCTGGTCGATCATCACGGGCGGGTTCGCCCTGGGCTTCGCCGCCGCGTTCGGGGCGCTGGCTCAGGCGCGGGGGCTCGCCGCCGCCGCCGAGGGCATCGCGCGGAATCCCAGCGCCGCGAACGAAATCCGCGGAGCCCTCATCCTCGGTTTGGTGCTCATCGAGTCGCTCGTCATCTACGTCTTGCTCATCTCGCTCATCCTCTTCTTCCTCAAGCCGTTCGGTGGATGAGCGCGCGCCGGAGGGCGCGGCGGAGGAGGGCCGGCGGGCGACCCGCGGAGGCCACAGCCTGACGGGCGGCGGCCGTCGCCACCCGCCGGCGGGCGCGGCCCCAGCGCGGCGCGAGTGGCCCTGACGCCGCCCGCACGGACCATGTCCCGGGTCGATCTGTGGCTGCTGGTCGTCACGCTCGTCTGGGGCAGCAACTTCGCCGTCGTCAAGTCGGCGCTCCGCGAGCTGGAGCCGCCCGCCTTCAACGCCCTCCGCCTGCTCGTCGCCTCGGGCGTCTTCCTGGCCCTGATCGCCGGCGTGGGGCGGTGGCGGCCGCGGGGCCCCGACCCGCCCGCGTGGTGGCGGTTTTTCTACACCGAGGCGCCGCTCACGCGGCGCGACTGGCTCCACCTGGCGGTCATCGGGTTCGTCGGGCATTTCTGCTATCAGGTGTGTTTCATCGGCGGACTGGCCCGGACCTCGGTCGCCAACAGCTCGCTCATCCTGGGACTCACGCCGGCGACCGTGGCGCTCGCCGGCGTCCTCCTCGGCCAGGAACGGGTCCAGAGGCGGCACTGGATGGGCCTCGCGCTCTCGCTGGCCGGCCTCTATCTCGTGGTGGGGCGCGGCGCGGCCGTCGACCCGACTGCGCTCGCCGGCGACGCCCTGACCGCCCTCGCCGTCCTGTGCTGGACGGCCTACACCCTGATGAGCCAGCGGCTCATGGAGCGGCACTCGCCCCTCGGCGTCACCGGCCTCTCTATGGCGCTGGGGGCCGTTCCCTACGCGGGCTTCGCCCTGCCGGCGCTGCGGCGGACGGCGTGGGCGGCGGTGAGCCTCGGGACCTGGCTCGCCCTGCTGGGCTCGGCCGTGCTGGCGTTGTGCCTGGCCTACCTGATCTGGTACACGGCCGTGCGCCTCATCGGGAGCGCTCGCACCGCGCTCTATTCGAACTTGACGCCTGTGGTCGCCATGGTGGTGGCGTTGCTGTGGCTGGGCGAGCCCGTCGGTTGGGCCAAGGCCGCCGGCGCCGCCGCCGTGCTCGGCGGCATCGCCCTCGCCCGGTTCGAGCGCGGTCCGGTGGCGGCGCCCGCGGAAGAGTGAGGGGCGGCTCGTGGTAATCTAAGGGCATCCGCGAAGTATGGCTGCGCGGGCGCACCATTTCGCCCAGCACGCGGTCGCGTTGCGCGCCGAGCTGAAGGCGGCGCTGCCGCGCGAGACGCTGCGCGCGCTGCACCGGAAGCAGGCGGGCCGCCACTTCCTCGTCGCGGGCCGGCAAGCCGGCCTGTTCCTGCTGGCGGGCTGGGGGCTCGTCCGTGTCGCGGACCCGATCTTCTGGATCCCCCTCGCCGTCGTGCAAGGGTTCACCGTGTTCAACTTCACGGTGTTGCTCCACGAGGTCGTGCACCACCTCGTATTCGCGCGGCCGCGCCCCCGGCTCGAGCGGTGGCTGGCCTGGCTGTACGCCTTGCCGAGCGGCTTGTCGCCGAGCCAGTTCGCGAAGTGGCACCTCGACCACCACGCCGAGCTCGGTTCGCCGGAGGACGACCCCAAGCGCCGGCACCTGTCCCCGAGGCGGAACGCCCGGTGGTACAAGCTGCTCTACTGTACGCCGGCGCTGTTCGTCCTCTACTTCCGGGCGGCGCGGCGCGAAGCGGGTGTTTACCCGAGGCCGCTCCAGCGGCGCATCGCGTGGGAGCGTCGCCTGGCCGTCGCCGTTCACCTCGCCGTCCTGGCGCTCCTCGGGTGGGTGTTCGGCCCCGGCGCGGCCTTCCGCGCGTATCTGGTGCCGGTCTTCTTCGTCTTTCCGGTGGCCTTCACGCTGAACCGCCTGGGTCAGCACTACAACATCGACCCGGCCGACCCGGCTCGGTGGGGGACCCTGATGCGGGGGCACTGGTTCTGGGACTTCGCCTTCCTGAACTCCAACTATCACCTGGAGCACCACTATTTCCCTGGCGTCCCCCTGTATCGCCTGCCGGCCCTCCAGCGCGCGCTCGAGCCGTTCTACGCGCGCAAAGGCATGACGTGGCAGTCCTACGGCCGGCTGCTCTACGGGTGGTTCGTGGAGAACCGCGCGCCGCACACGGACTGGAGCGCCGCCGGCTGAGCGAGCGCCCGGCGGAACCGTCCGGGGGGCGCCGCGTCTACTCGCCATCGAGCAGCTGGTCAGCCAGCGTCCGCTCTGGCTGCGTTTGGCGGCCCGATAGCGTCGCTAATCATTTTCTAAAAAGAATCGATTTGACTAATGGCCCGCCGGGCGGCTACAAGGGAGCCATGGCGTCGACGCACGGCGGCCGGCGGATTGCGTACCAAGGCGAGCCGGGGGCCTACAGCGAAGCCGCGGCCCTCCGCTTCGACCCGCAGGCGGAGGCCCTGCCCGTCCGGACCTTCGAGGAGGTCTTCGCGGCGGTGGCCGCGGGGCGCGCCACCCACGGGATCCTCCCGATGGAAAACTCCATCGGGGGCAGCATCCACCGCAACTACGACCTGCTGCTGGAGCACGACCTACCCATCGTCGGCGAGGTCGAGGTGCGCGTCGAGCATTGCCTCCTGGCCCTGCCGGGTGTCGCCCTCGCGGACCTCCAGGTCATCCACTCCCATCCCCAGGCTCTCGCCCAGTGCGAGCGATTCCTGCGGAGCCTGCCGGGCGTGGAGGTGGTGGCCGTGTATGACACGGCGGGCGGCGCCCGGCTCGTCTGCGAGGGCGGGCTGCGCCACGTGGGGGCGATCGCGTCGCGCCGCGCCGCCGAGGTGTTCGGCCTCGCGATCCTGCGCGAGCACGTCGAGGACCCCGGGGTCAACCTGACCCGGTTCGTCCTGGTCGGTCGTCGCCCGGCGCCGCCGGAAGACACCGACAAGACGACCGTCGTCTTCGCGCTGCCGAACGTGCCGGGCGCGCTGTTCAAGGCCCTGAGCGTCTTCGCGCTGCGCGGGCTCAACCTCACCAAGCTCGAGTCGCGTCCGGTCCGGGGCTGTCCGTGGGAGTACGTCTTCTACGCCGACATCGCCGCGGGGCGCCACGACCCGGCGTGCGTGCGGGCCCTCGAGCACCTGGCTGAGTTCGCCCGCTGGACCAGGACGCTCGGCAGTTACCGCGCCTGGCGCGAGCCCGCTGCGGCGGCCCCCGCGGCGCCCGCCGGGCAGGCGTGCGTGGAGGCCGCTTCATGATGTCGCCGTCGCGACCCCGTGTCAGCGCCGCCTTGCTCGAGGGCCCCCACCGCGCGCCGGCGCGCGCGATGTTCAAGGCGACCGGCTTGACCGACGAGGACCTCGCCCGGCCGCTCATCGGTGTCGCCAACACGTGGACCGAGATCGGGCCGTGCAACTACCACCTGCGGGAGCTGGCGGCCTTCGTCAAGGCCGGCGTGCGCGAGGCGGGCGGCACGCCCCTCGAGTTCAACACGGTGGCCATCTCCGACGGAATCTCGATGGGGACACCCGGCATGCGCGCTTCGCTGGTCAGCCGCGAGATCGTGGCCGACTCGATCGAGCTCGTGGCGCGCGGCCATTGGCTCGACGGCCTCGTCGCTCTGGTCGGGTGCGACAAGACGATCCCCGGCGCCGCCATGGCCCTCGCCCGCCTCGACCTGCCGGGCCTCGTGCTGTACGGAGGGTCGATCGCGCCCGGACAGCTCGACGGACGAGCCCTGACGATCCAGGACGTGTTCGAAGCCGTCGGGGCCCACGCGGCCGGCCGCCTGCCCGTCGAGGCGCTCCGGGCCGTCGAAGATCGAGCGTGTCCGGGCGCCGGGGCGTGCGGCGGGCAGTTTACGGCGAACACGATGGCCACCGCCGTCGAGTTTCTTGGGCTCGCGCCGCTCGGCAGCGGCGGGGTCCCGGCGGCGGCGCCGGAAAAGGCCGAGGTGGCCCGCGCCGCCGGGGCCCTCGCCGTGGCGCTGGTACGCGCCGAGCGGCGCCCGCGCCGGCTGTTGACGCGCGCGGCCTTCGAGAACGCGATTGCCGCCGTCGCGGCGACGGGCGGGTCCACCAACGCCGTCCTCCACCTGCTGGCGATCGCCCACGACGCGAACGTGGAGCTCGACCTCGAGACCTTCGATCGGATCAACCGGCGGGTGCCGATCATCGCAGATCTCAAGCCCGGCGGGCGCTTCGTCGCGACCGACCTGTATCGCGCGGGCGGGACGCCCCTGGTGGCCCGGCGGCTGATCGACGCCGGGCTCGTCGACGGCAACGCGGGCACGGTGACCGGCCGGACACTGGCCGAAGAAGCCGCGGCCGCCGTCGAGACGCCGGGCCAGACGGTGGTCCGGCGGGTCGAGCAGCCGATCAGCTCGTCGGGAGGCCTGGCGATCCTCCGCGGGTCGCTGGCGCCCGACGGGGCCGTCGTGAAGCTCGCCGGTCACGCGCGCGTCTACCACCGCGGACCCGCGCGCGTCTTCGAGGCGGAGGAGCAGGCGTTCGCGGCCCTCGAGCGCGGAGTCATTCAGCCGGGCGATGTGGTGGCGATCCGGTACGAAGGGCCACGGGGCGGACCCGGCATGCGCGAGATGCTGGCCGTGACGGCGGCGCTCGTCGGGGCCGGACTCGGCTCGTCGGTGGCGCTCGTGACCGACGGCCGCTTTTCGGGGGCGACGCACGGGTTGATGGTGGGCCACGTCGCACCGGAAGCCGCGTCGGGCGGACCCCTGGCGGTGCTTCGAGACGGCGACGTCGTGACGATCGACGTGGCGGCCAGGCGCCTCGACGTCGAGGTCGCGGCGCCGGAGCTCGCCGCGCGGCTCGCCGGGTGGACCCCGCCGCCTCCGCGGGACGCGACGGGGGTGCTGGCCAAGTACGCCCGGCTCGTCTCGTCGGCCTCCCGGGGCGCGGTGACGGGCTGAGGTTCGGAGCGCGCGTGAGGTGCGCGCCGGCCCCGGTCGGTCGTAGGGCGGGCCTTTAGGCCCGCCGGGGTCGGATGCGTACGTAGGGCGGCCCTTTACGGGCCGCCG
>CAYZKQ010000181.1:0-6549 GCA_964478975.1 uncultured Vicinamibacterales bacterium
CGCGGGCGCTGCGCGGCGGCGCGGATCGATTGACTTGGCTCGGAAGGCTCCGATAGCATGGAGAGGCCGCGCGCGGCGCGCGGGCCGCGCCGGCCTTTTTTGTGCGGGCGCTTGAGCCTCGCGTCACAAGCGCCCGGCGCGCCCGCCGCGCTTCCATATGGACACGCCGCTCTCCGGCTGGCCGGGCATCGCGATCATGATCGGACTCGGCGCGGCCTTCGGCGCCGGCTCGGTGTTCCTGTCGCACCTGCTCGGGCCGCGCCACCCGACGCCGGAGAAGCTCGCCCCCTACGAGTGCGGCATGCCGCCGGTCGGCGACGCCCGCGAGCGCCACCCGGTGAAGTTCTACCTGGTGGCCATGATTTTCCTGCTCTTCGACATCGAGGTCGCCTTCCTCTACCCGTGGGCGATGGCGCTGCGCGACCTGCAGTGGGTCGGCTTCGTGCAGGTCGTCGTGTTTCTGTCGTTGCTGCTCGCCGGCTACGTCTACGTGTGGCGGAAAGGCGTGCTCGACTGGGGGAAGAAACCCTGATGCCCGATTTCGAGCTGCCCGTCCTGACGACGACGGTCGAGAAGATGGTGCAGTGGGCCCGGCGATCGTCGATCTGGCCCGTGACCTTCGGCCTGGCGTGCTGCGCCATCGAGATGATGGCCATGAGCGCGTCGCGGTACGACATCGCGCGCTTCGGGGCCGAAGTCTTCCGCGGTTCGCCGCGCCAGTCGGACCTCATGATCGTGGCGGGCCGCTTGTCGCGCAAGATGGCGCCGGCGCTGCGCCGCGTGTACGACCAGATGCCCGAGCCCAAGTGGGTCATCTCGATGGGGGCGTGCGCGTCGTGCGGGGGCGTCTTCGACAACTACGCGATCGTCCAGGGCGTCGACCAGGTCGTGCCAGTCGACGTGTTCGTGCCCGGCTGTCCGCCGCGGCCCGAGTCGGTGCTCTACGCGCTCGTGCAGCTCCAGAAGAAGATCGACCGCCAGCGCGCCCAACTGATCGCGTAGCGCCCGTCAGCGTTCGTCCCATGGACCGAGCGGCGATCATCTCGATCCTCGAGCGCACCGTGCCCGGCGCCGTCTTCGAGCCGGGCGCGGCGACGGACCAGCCGACCGTCTACGTGCCCCGCGAGCGGCTCGTCGAGACGTGCCGGGTCCTGCGCGACGCGCCGGCGTTCCAGTGCTCGCTGCTCGCGGACCTGACGGCGGTCGACTACCTGCCGCGCGAGCCGCGCTTCGAGGTCGTCTATCACTTGGCCTCCCTGGGGACGCCGGGGTTCCCCTCCAACGTCCCGTCGGCGCCGCTGCGGCTCCGCCTGAAGGTGCGCGTGCCGGGCTCGGACCCGCGCCTCCCGACGGTCGCCGAGGTCTGGCCCGCGGCGGGGTGGCTCGAGCGCGAGGTCTACGACCTGTTCGGCATCGTGTTCGAGGGGCACCCCGACCTGCGGCGGCTCCTGATGCCGGACGACTGGGAGGGCCACCCGCTTCGGAAAGACTACCCCGTGCAGATCCGGATGCCCGTGCGGGCGGTCGAGCCGCTGCAGCTCACGCCGGAGGAATTCGTCGCCACGATCGACGCGGCGCGGCGGCGGACGGGTGGGGAGCCGTGAGCGCGCCGGTCGACGCCTCGGTCGTGCGGGATGCGCTCGCGCGGGCGGTCGCCGAGACGGTGGCGCTGCACGAGCGCCTCCTCGAGGTCGACCCGGCGCCGCTCGTGGCGGCGGCCGACGCGCTGCTGCGCGCGTTCGCGCGGGGCGGCAAGGTGCTCGCCTTCGGCAACGGCGGCAGCGCCGCCGACGCGCAGCACCTGGCGGCGGAGCTCGTGGGGCGGTTCGCCCGGGAGCGGCGGGCGCTCCCGGCGGTGGCGCTCACGGCCGACACGAGCCTCCTGACGGCGCTCGCCAACGACTACGCCTTCGACCGCGTGTTCGTCCGCCAGATCGCCGCCCTCGGCCGGCCGGGCGACGTCGCGATCGGGATCTCGACGAGCGGCCGGTCGGTCAACGTGTTGCGCGGGCTCGAGGCGGCCCGCGCCGCGGGCCTCACGACGATCGCGCTCACGGGCGGTGACGGCGGCCCTATCGGGCGCGCCGCCGACATCCACGTGAATGTCCCCGGCGAGTCGACGCCGCGCGTGCAGGAAGTGCACCGCACCCTGCTGCACGTGCTCTGCGAAATCGTCGAGGCCCGGCTGGAGAGCCGCGATGCCTGAGCTGCGCACCGAGGTCCTGACGGTGAACATGGGCCCGCAGCACCCGAGCACGCACGGGGTGCTGCGCCTGGTGCTCAAGCTCGACGGCGAACTGGTCGTCTCGGCGGACGTGACGATCGGGTACCTCCACACCGGCATCGAGAAGACCGCCGAGAACAAGAAGTGGCAGCAGGTGATCCCGCTCGTCGAGCGCATGGACTACCTGAGCGCGCAGTCGAACAGCCTCGCCTTCTGTCTGTCGGTCGAGAAGCTGCTCGGCATCGAGGTGCCGGACCGCGTCGCCTACATCCGGATGCTGCTCGCCGAGCTGCAGCGCATCAACAGCCACCTCGTGTGGCTCGGGACGCACGGCATGGAGGTCGGGGCGGTCTCGGTGATGCTCTACTGCTTCCGCGAGCGCGAGCTGCTGCTCAACATCAACGAGATGATCGCCGGCTTCCGGATGTTCCCGAGCTACATCCGGGTCGGCGGCCTCCGCGAGGACCTCCCGCCCGGCTTCCACGCGGCGGTCCGGGAGTTCCTCGACCGGTTCCCGGGCAAGCTCAAGGAGTACGAGGATCTGCTCACGCAGAACGAGATCTGGGTGCGCCGGACGCGCGGCATCGGCGTCATCTCGAAGGCGGACGCGGTCGCCTGGGGTCTGGTCGGGCCGTTCGCGCGCGCCTCGGGCGTGCCCTACGACGTGCGCCGCGCGTTTCCCTACCTGAAGTACGACGAGGTGGACTTCGACGTGCCCGTGGGGACCAACGGCGACGTCTATGACCGCTACCTCGTGCGCGTCGAGGAAATGCGCCAGAGCGCCCGGATCTGCCGCCAACTCATCGACCGCATCACGCCGACCGGCGTCTACGACATCGGCGACTACCGCATCGTCCCGCCGCCCAAGGACCGCGTCTACACCGAGATGGAAGCGCTCATCCAGCACTTCCTGGTGTACTCGCAGGGGTTCAGCGTCCCGGCCGGCGAGGCTTACGTGCCGATCGAGGGCCCGCGCGGCGAGCAGGGGTTCTACGTCGTGTCCGATGGGACGAACCGCCCGTGGCGGGTCAAGGCACGGTCGCCGTCGCTGCTCGCCTGCCAGGCGCTGCCCAAGCTGATCGTCGGCGGCCTCGTGGCGGACGTGATCGCGGTCATCGGCTCGACCGACGTCGTGATGGGGGACGTGGACCGATGAGCTTTCATCCCGCGATGGACTACGGGCCGGGCTGGCACCGCTCGCAGCGGGCGGTGCTCGAGGAAGGCCCGCCCTTCGCCTATACGCCCGAGCGCCGGGCGCAGCTCGAGGCGATCTGCCGGCGGTATCCCCCGGACCGGCGCCGCTCGGCCATCCTGGCGGCGCTCTACCTGGCGCAGGAGCAGCAGGGCTACATCACGGCCAACGCGGCCCGCCACGTGGCCGAGGTGATCGGGTGCACGCCGGCCGAGGTCGAGGACGTGGCCTCGTACTACACGATGTTCCACAAGCGCCCGGTCGGCCAGTACGTGATCCACGTGTGCCGGACGCTCGCGTGCGCCCTGTCGGGAGCCGAGCGCGTGACCGAGGCGTTCGAGCGCACGCTCGGGATCCGGCCGGGGGAAACCGACCCGACGAGAACGTTCACGCTGGTCGAGGTCGAGTGCCTGGGGGCGTGCGACCGGGCCCCGGTCGTGATGGTGAACACTGACTGGCACGAGCGGCTGAGGCCGGAGGATGTGGGCAGGTTCCTGGACGATCTCCGCCGCCGCGGGCCCGCCGCGCTGAGCGGCTGTCACTGGCACCTCGAAGACACGCAGGACGCATGATTCCGATCCTCACCCGCCACGTCCGCGAGCCGTACAGCTACACGCTCGACTTCTATCTGAAGCACGGCGGGTACGAAGGCTTGCGCAAAGCGCTCGCCATGACGCCCGACGAGGTGACCGCGCTCGTCAAGGCGTCGGGGTTGCGCGGGCGCGGGGGCGCGGGGTTTCCGGCGGGACTCAAGTGGAGCTTCGTCAGCAAGGACGACCGGCCGCGCTACGTCTGCTGCAACGCCGACGAGAGCGAGCCCGGCACGTTCAAGGACCACGTGCTGCTCGAGCGCAACCCGCACCTGGTGTTCGAAGGGTGCGCGATCGCCTGCTACGCCATCGGCGCGAAGGTCGCCTACATCTACCTCCGCGGCGAGTTTTATCACGTGCAGCGCGTGCTCGAGGCGCAGCTCGAGGCGGCCTATCGCGCGGGTTATCTCGGCCGCAACATTTTCGGCACCGGCTTCGACTGCGACATCTACGTGCACCGGGGCGCCGGCGCCTACGAGGCGGGCGAGGAGACGGCCCTGCTCGAGTCGCTCGAGGGCAAGCGCGCGCAACCGCGGATCAAACCGCCGTTCCCGGCCGCCGTCGGCCTCTACAACTGCCCGACCGTCGTCAACAACGTCGAAACGCTGGCGAGCGTTCCCTGGATCGTCCTGAAGGGCGCGGAGTGGTACGCGAGTCTCGGGCCGGAAAAGAACACGGGGCCCAAGCTCTACTGCGTGAGCGGCCACGTCAAGCGCCCCGGCGTCTACGAGGCGACGATGCAGACGACGCTGCGGGAGTTGATTTACGACTACGCCGGCGGGATCCGGGACGGGCACGCGCTGAAGGCCGTGATCCCCGGCGGCTCGTCCGTGCCGGTCATGCTGCCGGACCAGATCGACGTCCCCGCGAGCTTCGACGCGATCGCCCAGGCGGGCTCGATGCTGGGGTCGGCCGGCATCATGGTCATGGACGACTCGACCTGCATGGTCTGGGTCGCGGAGAACCTGCTGCACTTCTACCGGCACGAGTCGTGCGGCAAGTGCACGCCCTGCCGGGAGGGCACCGACTGGCTGTACAAGCTGATCCGCCGGATCGAGCGCGGCGAGGGCCGCATGGCCGACATCGACCTCATCGTCAGCGTCGCCGGCAACATCGGGGGCAAGACGCTGTGTCCCTTCGGCGACGCCGCGATCGCGCCGGCGCTCTCGACGGTGCAGCACTTCCGGCACGAGTACGAGGCCCACGTCCGGGAAGGGCGGTGCCCGCTGCCGGCGGACTGGCGGGTCGGAGGGCGCTGAACCCATGGCGGTGGATCTCGGGGTCGTGGTGCACCTCGGGTTGATTCTGGCGGTCTTCACCGGCCTGCTGCTCGCGGCCGCCGGGATGGTCTACATGGAGCGGAAAGTGGCCGCCGACATCCAGCAGCGGCTCGGCCCGTATCTGGTCGGCCCCTACGGCGCGCTCCAGCCCTTCGCCGACGTCATCAAGCTGATGTTCAAGGAAGAGGTCCGCCCGCGCGCGGCCGACGCGATCCTCTTCACGCTGGCGCCCATCCTCTCGGCCACTGCCGCCTTCGCCGCCTTCGCCGTCGTCCCCTTCGGCGGCGAGACGACGTTGTTCGGGTTGCTCGAGGAGCCGATCCCGCTGCAGGTGGCCGACGTCAACGTGGCGCTCCTGGTCATTTTCGCGATCACGTCGATGGGGGTGTACGGGATCGTGCTGGCGGGCTGGAGCTCGAACAGCAAGTACTCGCTGCTCGGCGGCCTGCGGTCGTCCGCGCAGATGATCAGCTACGAGCTGTCGTACGGGCTGGCGCTGGCCTCGGTGATCATGATCGGCGGGTCGCTGTCGCTGCGGGAGCTGGTCGACGCGCAGGCGGGCACGTGGTTCGGCGTGCTCCCGCGCTGGAACATCTTCCTGCAGCCGGTCGGCTTCCTCATCTTCCTGACGGCGGGCGTGGCCGAGACCAACCGCGCGCCGTTCGATTTTCCCGAGGCCGAGCAGGAGCTCGTGGCGGGCTACCACACCGAGTACAGCAGCATGAGCTTCGCCATGTTCTTCCTGGCGGAGTACATCAACATGGTGACGGTGTCGGCGGTCGCGACGAACCTGTTTTTCGGCGGCTGGCACGGGCCGCTCTTGCCGCCGGCGCTCGGCTGGGTCTGGTTCCTCGTGAAGACGTTCGCCTTGCTGTTCTTCTACGTGTGGATGCGCTGGACCTTGCCGCGGTACCGCTACGACCAGTTGATGGCCTTCGGCTGGAAGGTGCTCTTACCCCTCGCCGTCGTGAACCTGCTCGTGACGGCGGCGGGCGTCGTGTCCTGGGGGTGAGGGCGGTGGAGCTGGCGCTCTTTTACCTCTTCGGCGCGCTCGCGGTCGTGGCGTCCGGCCTGGTGGTCGGCCAGCGCAACCCGATGTACAGCGTCCTGCTGCTCGTCGTGTCCTTCGTGGCGCTCGCGGGGCTCTACGTCCTGCTCGACGCGCCCTTCGCCGCCGTCACCCAGATCATCATCTACGCCGGCGCCATCATGGTGCTCTTCCTGTTCGTGGTCATGCTGCTGAACGTGCCGCGGGAGGAGCCC
>CAYZKQ010000182.1:0-6486 GCA_964478975.1 uncultured Vicinamibacterales bacterium
GGCGCGCAGGGCGACGCCGAAGAGATGGCGCACCCGAGCGCGGGCGCGGAAAGGCTCCTCGTCGAGGAGATCGAGGAACCGGAACACGGCGAGGAACCCCCGGTAGGGATCGGCGGCCAGGTCCTCCAGCCGCAGTTCGAGGACGTCCGGCCGGCCGTAAGGCCACTGGGCGAGGCAGCGAAACTCTTCGGCGCAGAGCGCGATCTCCTCGAGGAGTCCCTGCTCTCGGTCCAGGCTCCGCAAGCGCTCGCGCTCGAAGGCGAGCTCGGGCCACTCCGGCGTCACGGGATGGCTGTAGAGGTGGGAGAAGTACGCCGAAACCACGATATCCCGGGGATCGCGGATCACGTGGACGCCGCGGAACTCTCCGAGCTCGCCCAATCGCTCGGGGTCCGCGTTCGTGTAGGCGAGAAGGTCGAGGCGCCGCTCCCGCACGTAGCGGCCGAGCTCTCCTTCCACCCGGTCGGCGTTGTGCACCTCGGCGATCCGGAGCCCCAGGTCCCGGGACGCCTGGCGGAGAACCGACAGGATCCAGCGCGTGCCGCATTTGTGATGTCCGAAGTAGGCGAGCAGCATCGCGAGCTTCTCGTAGCATACCTCGGGTGGGCCTACGGTGGAGGCGGCTCGGCGAAGACGGGATTCGCCACCAGCGCGGGCCTGCCCCGCTCGAAGCCGACGAGCCGGTAATACGTGCACCCCGCGGGAGGGGACGGATCGTCGAAGCGAAGGTCCTCGTTCTCGAGGAGGGTCCGCTCGAGCACCACCGTGCCAGCCCGCACGAGAGCTACCCGAAGCGGAGGTCCGTTGCGGGAGAGCCGTTCGAGCCGGGCGACGGTGGGCAGCAGCACGCAGCTCAACGAGCGGCTGGAGCTCTTGTTCGCGCGGATCGGCGAGGTGATCTGTTACAACTGCGGCCGACGCGTCGAGCGCGGGAGCCCAACCCGCGCCCGTCGAGGTCGTGTTCGAAGGGATCCGCCGGCGCCTCAGCCTGGTGCCGGTCGGCGTGGACGTGACCGCGCAGCGCATCAGCCCCGACGGCAAGTGGCTGATCATGATCGCCGGCGCCGAAGGTCAACCGAACCTTTACGCGTATGCGCTCGACGAGCTGGCGCAGGAGCGTCCGGTCGCTCGGCAGCTCACCTCGACGCGCGGGCCCAAGGCGGATCCGCAGATCACCCCCGACAGCCGGGAGGTCTATTACCTGGACGACGGGCGCATCCGGGTCGTCCCCGTCGAGCGCGGCGAGTCGCGCGCGCTCGCGGTGCGCGCGGAGCTCGACGTCGACTTCGCCGCCGAGCGCCTGGAGGTGTTCCGCCAGGCCTGGAGGCTGCAGCGGGACAACTTTTACGACCCCACGTTCCACGGGGTCGACTGGGAGGCGACTGGCCGGCGCTTCGAGCCCTACGCCGCGGGCGCGGCGACGCGGGACGAGTTGCGGCGGGTTCTGGCCCTGATGGTGGGCGAGCTCGACGCCTCGCACCTCGGCGTGAGCGCGCCCGGCGACGCCGCGGCGTCGATCGGGCGGATCGGCCTCCGCTTCGACCCGGGTGAGTACGAGCGGCGCGGGCGCCTGCGGGTGACCGAGGTCATCGAGCTCGGGCCGGCGGCCCTGTCGCGCCAGGTGGCGCCCGGCGACTTCCTGCTCGCCGTCGACGGCGTGCCGGTCGACGGCCGGACCAACCTCGACGCGCTCCTGGCACACAAGGTCGGCCGCCGCGTGGTCCTCACCGTGGCGAGCGGCCCTGACGGCGCCGGTCGGCGGGAGGTCGCGGTCAAGCCCGTCGACCGCGCCGCCGAGAAAGCGCTGGTCTACCGGCAGTGGGTGGAGGCCAACCGGGCGTTCGTGGATCGGGCGAGCGGCGGCCGGCTAGGCTACGTCCACATGCTGAACATGTCGCAAGCCGCCCTCGAGCAGCTCTATGTGGACCTCGACGCCGAGAACCACGGGCGCGAGGGGGTGGTGATCGACATCCGGAACAACAGCGGCGGCTTCGTCAACGTCTACGCCATCGACGTGCTGGCGCGTCGGAGTTACCTCACCATGGCGCTGCGCGGCCAGCCGGCCTCGCCGGCGCGCGTCGTGCTCGGGCAGCGCAGCCTCGAACGGCCGACGGTGCTCGTCACCAATCAGCACTCGCTGTCCGACGCCGAAGACTTCACGGAAGGCTATCGCGCGCTCAAGCTGGGGCCGGTCGTGGGCGAGCCGACGGCGGGGTGGATCATCTACACGTGGAACGCGCGGCTCGTCGACGGCTCGACCTTCCGCCTGCCGCGCATGCGGGTGACCGATGGGGAGGGGCGCGACATGGAGCGCCGGCCGCGGCCGGTCGACCTTTTCGTGGAGCGCCCGCTGGGGGAAGGGCTGGCGGGACGGGACAGTCAGTTGGAGGCCGCCGTCCGCGAGTTGCTCCGGCGACTCGGGGTCACCCCGCCCGATCCGGCTGCCACCGCAGGCCGACGGTGAGGATGCGCTGGATGAGCCGCGGATACGGGAGGCCCGCGCGCGTCGCGGACTCCGCGAATTCCTCGCCGTCGGCGATCTGGGGGTTCGGGTTCGCCTCGAGGACGTAGGGCTGTCCGTCGGGTGCCAACCGGAAGTCGACGCGGGCGTACCCGCTCAGCTCGAGGGTCCGGTACACGCGGCGGGCGATCTGCTGAAGGGCGGCGGCCTGGGGGCCGGAGAGGTCCGCCGCCTCGCCGGCCTCGATGCCGTGCTTCGTTTGATAGCGGTGGCTCCACTTGACCCGCTCGGTGGCGATGCGGTGGCGGGCCTCGGGGAGCTTCGTGAACCGCAGTTCCCAGACGGGCAGCACGCGCAGCCGGTCGTTCCCGATGACGCCCACGTAGAGCTCGCGCCCCTCGACGTAGCGCTCGGCGATCGCGTCGGTCCCCACGCTCTCGTGGACGAACCGCACCCGCTCCCGCAGGCGCTCCTCATCGTCGACGACCGACGCCTGGGCGATGCCGATCGAGGCTTCTTGCGTCAGGGGCTTCACGATGAGGGGAAACGCGAGGCGGGCGGGGCGCTTGACCACGCGGCCGCGGCGGAAGACCGCGAAGTCTGGCACCGGGATGCGGTGGTAGGCGAGGAGCTTCTTGGACAGCGCCTTGTCGCGGGCGAGGATGAGACCGCGCGGGTTGCATCCCGTGTACGGCAGGCGCAGCAGCTCCAGATAGCTCACCACGTTCTGGTCGAACGTGCCGACTTCGTGGAACGCCTCGAGGAGGTTGAACGCGATGTGCGGCCGGAACTCCTGGACAGCCTGGCGGATGCCGGCCAGCTCGTCCCGCACGCCGAGCGCCTTGACCTCGTGGCCGAGACGCCGCAGCGTCGAGATCACGTCGTACTCCGTCTTCCACTCGGCGGTCTCGAGGTCGTGCCCGGTCGCGTCCTCAGGGGGGACCAAATAGTGGTGCATCAAGACGAGGACGCGAAGGGATCGCATGCGTCGAGCGCCCGCCGGGCGGATCACGGGAGCGGAAACATTCTAGCGCCGCCGGCGCCGGATTCCCCTCCCGATCGGCGTTGAAGCGCGGCGCCCTTCGTGCCAGACTGCCATCACATGGGTTGGCTGCGCCGCCTTCGGCCCGAAGAGGGGCTGCTCGTCATCGGCTTCGTCGCGTCGGCCGTCGTGACGATTTACGCCAACGTCGACCTGGCGCAGAAGGGCATCGATTCCCGCAAGATCCAGGGCGGGCTCCTGCGGCTCGCCGTCGTGGTCGCGCTGGCCGCCGTGCTCCCGGCGCTCGAACGGTACCTGCGGCGGCCGCAGCCCTCGCGCCGGGGCCTGGCGGTCGCCGAGTTCTTCAGGACGATGCTGCCGTTCCTGATGTGCATCGCCGTCTACACGAACCTCCACGACACGGTGCGCTACGTGAACCCCCACGACATCCACCAGTACCTGGCGGCGATCGAGGAGTGGATCTTCGGCGGCCAGCCGGTCGTCTGGGCCGAGCGCTACATCACGCCGGCGCGCACCGAGTTCTTCAACGCTTTCTACGCGAACTTCTACCTGGTCGCGCCGTCGGTCGTGGCGATCCTGTGGCTGAGCGGACGCCGGGTCGAGGCGCGCCAGGCGTTGCTCGGCATCATCCTGTGCTTCTATAGCGGCTACGTCCTATACATCGTGTTCCCGGCGGCGCCGCCGCGGTTGTACTTCGAGTCCCTCGGGCTGTTCACGGTGACGCTCAAGGGCGGCCCCATCACCGACTTCCAGCAAGCCCTGCTCGAGATGATGCCCAACCACGCGGCGCGCGCGGCGTTTCCGAGCTTGCACTCGGCCGTCAGCCTCCTCAGCCTGTACTACGCGTGGAAGTACTGCCGCTGGTTCTTCCCGATCCTCCTGACCTTCGTCGCCGGGCTGCTCGTCGCGACCGTGTATCTGCGGCACCACTGGGTCGTGGACCTGATCGCCGGCGCCCTGCTGGTGCCGTGGGCGGTGTGGATCGCCCCGCGCTACGAGCGGTGGTGGGTGACCCGCGTCCAGGGCGGCCGCGTCAGCCCATCCACAACCGGGCCGCGAACGCCAGGATCGCCGCCGTGACGACGCCCCGCAGCCAGCGGTGGCCTTTGACCACCGCGAGGCGCACGCCGACGAGCGCCCCCGAGGCGTTGCCGAGCCCGAGCACGAGGCCGAGGGGCCAGTCGACGCGGCCGTGCCACGCGAAGACGGCGAGCGACAAGACGGTGAGCAGCAGCACGCTCAGGACTTTCACGGCGTTGCCCCGCACGAGGTCGAGGCCGGCCAGGCTCGTCAGCGCGAGGACCAGGAACCCGACGCCAGCCTGGAGGAATCCGCCGTAGACGCCGACCAGGAAGAACCCCGCCGTCATGAGAAGCGACCCGGCCGGCCGCGGCCTCGTGGGCGGGCCCGGCGTCGCCCCCACGATGGGCCCGATCGCGGCGACCAGCATGACCGTCGCCAGAATCCGGCGGAACGTCTGATCCCCGATGTCGAGGGCCAGCCACGCCCCGAGCGCCGCGCCGGCGACGGCCGGCACGCTCGCCCGGAGACCCCAGCGCCAGTCGAGCACCGCGTGGCGGTGGAAGCCCCAGACGCCCCCGACGTTCTGCATCAGGACGCCGATGCGGTTGGTGCCGTTGGCCACCGAGGCCGGTAAACCGAGAAAGATGAGGACGGGCAGGGTCAGGAACGACCCGCCACCCGCGACCACATTGAGTGCCCCGGACACGAAGCCCGTCCCCAGCAGGAGGACGGCAGGCCAGAACTCGGGCACGGCCGTTCATTGTCCATCAGGCGGCGCCCGGGAGGGACGGTGGTCGGCAGCCTCACGACCCCCCCTCGGGGGAGACTGGGAGGCTCGGGTCCAGGCGGCCGGCCGGCCGAGCCGAGACCTAGGGTTTCGTGGCTGGCCAGAATCCTGTATCGACCTGATACCGGCGGTGGCGGCAAAAGTCTAGGCTCGTCTGCGGTGGCCTGTTGGGGTTCGCATCCGGGCCCCCGACTCGGAACGAGGCCGGGGGGTGTGGATGAGCTCGCCTGGAGGGTGCGTATAAGCAAGTCCCAGATTCGGTCTGTGGCGCGGCTGGGCTTGCTGCTGCTGCTGGTGGCGGGGCCGGCGGTGGCGCAGCCGACGACGGGGAGCATCCGGGGTACGGTCGTGGACAACACGGGGGCCGTGCTGCCGGGTGTGACGATCACGGCCGAGAGTCCTGCGCTGCTCGGCGTCCAGACGGCGGTGAGCGATGCGACCGGCGACTTCCGGTTTCCGGCGCTGCCGCCGGGGACCTACAAGCTCAAGTTCGAACTGCCTGGCTTCACGACCGTCGTCCGCGAGGGCGTGATCATCCAGATCGGGTTCCAGGCGACGGTGAACGTCAAGATGACGGTGGCCGCGCTCGAGGAGACCGTGACGGTGACGGGTGAGTCGCCGGTCGTGGACGTGCAGAACACGGCGGTGAAGAACGCGTTCAACGCCGAGATGATGAAGAACATCCCGAACGCGCGGGACATCTGGTCCCTCATCGCCGAGGCGCCGGGCATGACCGTGAGCCGCTTCGATGTGGGCGGGTCGACGGCGGGGACGCAGACCGGCTACACGTCGTACGGGGCGAGCGGGCAGAACCGTGTGCAGATTGACGGGGCGAACACGACGGAAGGAACCTCGGCCGCCGGGTTCTATTTCGACTACGGCGCGTTCGACGAGGTGTCGTTCGGCATTGCCAACGCGGCCGACGCGTCGGCCGTGACGCCGGGCGTATTCGTGAACACGGTGCTGAAGTCTGGCGGCAACGAGGTGCACGGGGATATCTGCTTCGACTACGAGAACAAGAACCTGCAGGGCGACAACGTGTCGAAGGACCGCGAGCTGGTCCGCCAGGGCGTCGGCGTCGGCACGCGCATCGTGAGGTACCTGGATCCGAACGGCAACATCGGCGGACCGATCCAGCGCGACAAGTTCTGGTACTTCACCTCGTGGCGGTGGCAGGAGATCGTGACCACCACCACAGGGTGGCCGTTTGAC
>CAYZKQ010000183.1:0-6482 GCA_964478975.1 uncultured Vicinamibacterales bacterium
CGCGGCGGCCCGGGACGCCAGGACGAGCACGAGCTCGACAGCGGCCCGGCACGAGTCGTCGACGCGAACGTCCTGCGCCGCCGGCGCGAACCCGGCGAGGTCGGCGCTCAAGACGTAGCGGCCGGGTCCGGGCACCGCGGCGGCAAACGTCCCATCGACGCCGCTCGATGTCTCAGCGACGACCGCACCCTCGAAGGCGGCGATCGTGACGGCGACGCCGGGGAGCGGAACTCCATGGGCGGTCGCCCGGCCGGAGATCTCACAGGCGCGGGCCGCGGCCTGGCTCGGGAGGGCCCCGCGGGTCGAGCTCGACGCGAGGGCGCCGACCGAGCAGGCGGCGGCCCCTGCGAGGGTCAGGAGAAAGGCGCGTCCCGGCATACCACTCCCACGGCTTAGACGACAGCTTAGACCAACTTGACGGCTTCGAAATTCCCCGGTTCGGAAGCGCACGCTCGCCCCCACGTATAATGGGTCCCTCGATGACCCGCATCGGGACCTGGGCGCTCGGTCTCGGCGGCCCGGGTCTCTTCGTGGTCGCCTTCCTCGATTCGTCGTTTCTTTCGTTACCGCAGATCAACGACCTGCTCGTGGTGTGGCTGGTGACGAAGCACCCGGGGCGCGTCGTCTATTACGCCGCGATGGCGACGCTGGGTTCGCTGGCCGGCTGTCTCGTGATGTACTACCTCGGGCGTCGCGGGGGCGAGGCGTTTCTGCGCCGTCGCGTCAGCGGGGAGCGGCTGACGTGGGCGCACACCTTGTTCGAACGGTACGGGCCGCTGGCCATCGCGGTGCCGGCGGTCTTGCCGCCGCCCGCGCCGTTCAAGCTGTTCGTGATTCTCGCCGGGGTGGCAGGGATGCGGGCGATCCCGTTCGCCGTGTCCGTCACGCTGGCGCGGGGCGCCCGCTATCTGGGCGAAGGCCTGCTGGCCGTCTGGTTCGGAGAGCAGGCCTTCGCGTTCCTCGGGCGACACGCGCGAGGGCTCTGGATCGGCGTCGGATTGGTCGTGGTGGCGGCGGGCGTGTTTTGGATCGTCAAGCGTCGGCGTCCGCGTTGACCCCGCTTTTCGCAGGTCCCTATAATGCGAGTTTTGGGCCTGCCGGATGGGACTCCAGGTGCCCGATCTGTCGATCGTCATCCCCCTCTACAACGAGGCGCCGAACCTGCCGCAGCTCTACCGGGAGCTCACGGACACGCTGGCCTCCTGGGGCCGGCCGTACGAGCTCGTCCTGGTCGACGATGGCAGCAGCGACGAGACGTTCGAGGTGGCGGCGCGCCTGCAGGAGGCGGATCCTCGGGTGCGGGTGATCCGGTTTCGCCGGAACTTCGGCCAGACGGCGGCCTTCGCTGCGGGGTTCGCCCATGCGCGCGGCCGGGTCATCGTGACGGCCGACGGCGATTTGCAGAACGATCCCCGGGACATTCCGGTGCTCGTCGAGCGCCTCGAGCGCGGCTACGACATCGTGTGCGGCTGGCGGCGGCGGCGGCGCGACCCGTGGCTGACGCGGCGGCTGCCGTCGATGGTCGCGAACTGGCTCATCTCCGCGGCGACCGGCGTGCGGCTGCACGACTACGGCTGCTCGTTGAAGGCCTTTCGGGCCGAGGTGGTCAAGCCGCTGCGCCTGTACGGCGAGATGCACCGCTTCCTGCCGGCGATCGCCAGCGAAATGGGCGTGCGGATCGACGAGGTGGTCGTGAACCACCGGCCGCGCCGCCACGGGCGGTCGAAATACGGGTTGGGGCGGACGATTCGCGTGCTCCTGGACCTCATCACGGTCAAGTTCCTGCTCAGTTACTCGACGCGGCCGCTCCAGATGTTCGGGCTGATCGGGCTCGGGGTCGGCGGGCTCGGCGGGGCGATCCTGGTCTATCTCGCCTACATCCGGCTGTTCACGCCGCAGGCGATCGGGGATCGGCCGCTTTTGCTGCTGGGCGTGCTCCTGACGTTCATCGGGGTCCAGTTCGTGACGATCGGGCTGCTGGCGGAGATGGTGGCGCGGACCTATCACGAGTCCCAGGGGAAGGCGGTGTACGTGATTCGCGAGATTCGAGAGGCCCCGGCCGAGGGGAGCTCGGGCACCGAGAGTTGAGGGCATCGTGGGGGAGGCGACCGGGTCCGGTGGGCGGCGACCCGATCCGCGGATCACGGTGATCCAGCGGGAGCTGGCCGACGAGCGGCGCTCGAAGGTGGCGCGCTACGCGGATCTTGTCGTCGGGCGGCGCGGGCTGCGGGCGCTGCTCAAGTACGAACTGATCACTCTGGCGTCGGCGAATGTGCCCGGCGCCCTCGGGCTCGCGCTGCGAGCGCGGCTGTACCCCTGGCTGCTCGGACGGGCGGGGCGGAACGTCGCATTCGGGTCGCACGTGGTGCTGCGGCATCCCCACAAGATCGCGCTCGGCGACAACGTGGTCATCGACGATGGGTGCTGCCTGGACGCGAAGGGGACGGACAACCGGGGCATCGTGATCGGGGATGGGGTGTTCGTCGGCCGCAACACGATCCTGAGCTGCAAGAACGGCGACATCGTGATCGGCGAGAACGCGAACCTCGGGTTCAACGTCGAGGTGTTCTCAGCGGCGCGGGTGACGATCGGGCGGAACGTGCTCATCGCCGCTTACACGTACCTGGTGGGCGGGGATCACCTGTACGATCGGACCGACGTGCCGGTGCTCGAACAGGGCCGGACGGCCCGCGGCATCGAGGTGGGCGACAACGTCTGGCTGGGGGCGCACGTGGTCGTGACCGACGGCGCGCGCATCGGGCGGGACGCGATCGTGGGCGCGGGCGCCGTGGTGGTGGGCGAGATTCCGGAGTTCGCGGTGGCGGCGGGGGTGCCGGCGCGCGTCATCCGCGACCGCCGGGACGGCGCCGCGGCGGCCACGCGATCGGTGTAGCGCTGATGTGCGGCATCGTGGCGATCGTGGAACGCGACCTGGCGCGCCCGGTCTCGCTCGAAGAGGTCGAGCGGATGGTGCGCCGCCTGGTCCACCGGGGCCCCGACGAGCAGGGCACCGTGGCGGTCGGGGGCGTCGGCCTCGGCATGCGCCGGCTGTCGATCGTCGACCTGGCGGGCGGCCGGCAGCCCTTCGCGAACGAAGACGAGTCGGTGTGGCTCGTGGCGAACGGCGAGATCTACAACTGCGGGACGCTGCGCGCCGACCTCGCAGGCCGGGGCCACCGGTTCCGCAGCCGGTCCGACATCGAGGTGCTCGTGCACGCGTACGAGGAGTGGGGCGAGACGTTCCTGACGCGGGTGCACGGGATGTTCGCGCTGGCGCTGTGGGACGCGCGAAGCCGAACGCTGCTGGCAGCCCGGGACCGCGCCGGAGAGAAGCCGCTCTACTATGCCGCGACCCCCGACGGCCTGCGGCTGGCGTCGGAGATCAAGGCGCTGCTGTCGAAGGCGGACGTCCCGCGGGAACTGGACGAAGAGGGGTTGGACCAGTTCCTCACCTACGAATACATCCTCGCGCCGCGCACGATCTTTCGGCACATCCGGAAGCTGCCGGCGGCGCATTACCTGGTGTACCGCGACGGCCGGCTCGATCTCCGGCGCTACTGGGACCCGCGCGGCGTGGAGCGCCGACCGTGGACCGAAGCGGAGGCCGCCCAGGCGCTGCGGACCCGGCTCGAAGAGGCGGTGGCGAGCCAGATGATGGCCGACGTGCCGGTGGGCGCGTTTCTGTCGGGCGGCGTGGACTCGAGTGCGGTTGTGGCGTGCATGAGTCGGGCGGCGCGGGCGGCGGGGAACGCCATCGCCACGTTCAGCATGGGCTTCGCCGACGGCAGCTACAACGAGTTGCCGTACGCGCGCGAGGTGGCCGCCCACTTCGGGACGCAGCACCACGAAGGTCTCGTCACGCCGGACGTCGGCGATCTGTTCGAGCGCCTGGTGGTGCACCTCGACGAGCCGTTCGCCGACGTCTCGCTGTTTCCGACGTATCTCGTCTCGCGCCTGGCGCGCGAGCACGTCAAGGTCGCCCTGACCGGCGACGGCGGCGACGAGCTCTTCGGCGGCTACGACACCTACGTGGCCGACCGGGTGGCCCGGGGGCTGGCGCGGTTCGCGCCGGACGCCGCGATCGCGGTGGTCCACCGCCTGGCGGCGCTCTGGCCGCCGAGCGAGCGGAAGAAGGGGCTGGTCAACAAGGTCAAGCGGTTCGTGCAGGGGCTGGCCGAACAACCCGCCGACATCGCCCACTACCGGTGGATGAGCTTCCTGGGCCCGGCGGCCAAGCGCCGGCTCTACACGCCGGCGCTTCGAGCGACGCTCGCCGGCAGCGACGTCTACCGCCCGATCCGCGAGGTTCTCGGGGCGCTCGGCGGCGACGACGTGCTCAACCGCCAGCTCTACGCGGACTTCAGCGTGTACCTGGCCGACGACATCCTGGTCAAGGTCGACCGCATGAGCATGGCGACTTCGCTCGAGACGCGGGCGCCGTTTCTCGACGTCGGGGTGATGGAGCTGGCGTTCTCGATGCCGGGGCGGCTCAAGGTCCGCGGCGGGCGGCGGAAGATCGTGCTGCGGCGCGCCCTCGAGGGTCTCGTGCCGCCGCGCATCTTGACGCGGAGCAAGGAGGGCTTCAGCATCCCGATGAAGAACTGGCTGCGCCGCGATTTGAAGCCGTTGCTGGTGGATCTGCTGGCGCCGGAGCGCGTGGCGCGCCGCGGGCTGTTCGAGCCCCGCGAAGTGGCGCGCCTCGTCCGCGAACACCTCGCAGGGCGGGAGAACCACGCCCACGTGCTGTTCAGCCTGATGGTGTTCGAGCGCTGGGCCGACGAGTTCCTGCGGTGAGTTGCTACGGCGCGCACCGGCCGCCGCCCCCGGCGTCAGTCCGGCAGGCGATAACACCGCTCCACGTCGTCCAGTTCCGCGCGCACCCGGGCCTCCGTCCATCCGAGCTCGGCAGCGAGGATCTCGGCAGCCGCGCGCACGGCGTCCGGCCCCGGGTGTCCGGCCGACCCGAGGTCGGTGCGGCGGAGCACCACGTCGGGCAGGCGCTGGGCCATCTCGTGCCGTACTGCGTGGACGATTTCTGCGCGCGTTACGGGCACGCCAGGTGCGAGCGGAGCGGCCAGGTCGGGTCGCTCGCGCATCAGATCGAGCACCGCGCGGTGGTCGGTTCCGTAGGCCCGGACCAGGCGGCGGACGACCGCCGGCGGGACGTTTGGCGGCGCGGCCGCGACGGCCTGCCGCTCGTAGTCTTCGAAGCAGGCGATGGCGCCGCCGGCGAGCGGGGTCGCGGCTGTGCGGCAGGGGACGGCGGGGCGTCCGAGGACGGCCAGCGCGAGGTCGACGGTGCGTTCGGCCGTCGCCCGCGCCGTGGTGTAGCGCACCCCGAGGACGGTCAGGAGGCCGGCCACGCCGTCGCGGCGGTGGTCCCGCACGAGGCTGCGTTTGAGCAGGACGTCGGGGCCGGCGCCGCCCCGGCGGGCCGGCAGGAGCCCGCGATGGACGAGGCGGACGTCGGTCAGGCACCACGGGGCCCGGGGAAACGCCCGGCGCGCCTCGGCGAGGAAGACCTCGACGTCGCGGCGGGTCACCCGCAGGGCCTCAGGCGAGCCGTCGTGCGCGTCGTGGCGGGTGCCCACGATGGTCGCGTCGCGCCACGGCGCCGCGAAGAGGAACCGCCCGTCCACGAGACCGCCGAGGCCGCTCGTCAGGCCCAGGGGGCCGACCACGAGGTTGATCGCGCGCGAGAAGCCGGCCACGAGCGGCCGGACCGGCGTCCCGAGCGTGGCGAGCAGCGCCGGGGCCCAGGGCCCGGCGGCATTGACGACGAGCGCGGCGCGGATGTCGAAGGTGTCCCCGGTCAGGCGGTCGCGCGCGCGGACGCCGGTCACCTGCGCGGAGCTTCCCAGGAAGCCGAGGGCCTCGACGTAATTGGCCGCGAGGGCGCCCGCCCGGCACGCCGAGAGGACGAAGGCGAGCGTCAGGCGGTCCGCGCTGATCATCTGGCAGTCGTACCACAGGGCCCCGCCCGTCACGCCATCCGGGTCCACGAGGGGATGCGCGGCGAGGCAGTCGGCGCGGGAGAGGACGCGGCTGGCCGGCAGGTGTTTCGACGGGTCGTCGAGGGCGTTGCGGTCGAAGGCGACGAGGTCGTTGACCGCGAGCACGGCGCGCATCAGGGCGCGGCTGCGGAGGGGCCGCCGGTAGGTCGGTACGATGAAGGGCAGGGGATGGACCAGGTGGGGGGCGATGCGGCTGAGGGCGCGCCGCTCGCGGATGAACGCGCGCATGTCGCCGATGGCCGCGCGCTGGAGCTCGCGGAGGCCGCCGTGGATCGTCTTGAGGCTGTTGAACGACGTCGCCGCGCCGAAGTCGCCGCGGTCGATGAGCGCCACTCGCAAGTCGCGCTGCGCCGCGTCCCAGGCGATCGCGCTCCCGTAGATGCCGGCGCCGATGACGAGGAGGTCGACGGGTGTCTCGGCCAGGCGCGCGAGGTCGCGAGTCATCGATGACGGTATTGTACGCCACCG
>CAYZKQ010000184.1:0-4996 GCA_964478975.1 uncultured Vicinamibacterales bacterium
GGTTCACGCCAGCACGCGGCCGGCCTCGACGTCCTGGCCGACGACGCGATACTTGAGCGCGCCCTGATCCAGATAGACCTCGATGTCTCCGCTCCGGACGTGCCCCCGGATGAGCTCCTCGGAGAGCGGGTCTTCGATGTACCGCTGGATCGCCCGCCGCAGCGGCCGAGCGCCGTAGGAGCGGTCCTGGCACGTCTGCTCGATAATCCAGTCGACGACCTCCGGCGTCAGGACGACGCGCAGGCGCCGGTCGACGAGGTGCTGGTTGAGCTGGTCGACCAGCAACTGGGTGATCTTCCGCAGGTCGTCGTCGGTCAGGGCCTCGAACACGATGATCTCGTCGATCCGGTTGATGAACTCCGGGTTGAACGTGCGCTTGACCTCGCCCAGGACCAGGTCGGACACGCTCTTGTGGATTTCGCGCGCGTCGGCGGTCTGGAAGCCGAGGGCGGACTTCTTCTGGATGAAGCGCGCCCCGATGTTCGAGGTCATGATGATGATGGTGTTCTTGAAGTTGACGCGGTTGCCCAGCCCGTCGGTCAGGTGTCCGTCCTCGAAGACCTGGAGCAGGATGTTGAACAGGTCGGGGTGGGCCTTCTCGATTTCGTCGAGGAGGATGACGGAGTAGGGGCTCCGCTTGACCTTCTCGGTGAGCTGGCCGCCCTCCTCGTGGCCCACGTAGCCCGGCGGCGACCCGATGAGCTTCGACACCGAGTGCTTCTCCATGTATTCCGACATGTCGAAGCGGATCAGGGCGTGGTCGCTTCCGAACAGGAACGCGGCCAGCGCGCGCGCCAGCTCGGTCTTGCCGACGCCGGTCGGGCCGAGGAAGATGAAGCTGCCGACCGGCCGGTTCGGCGACTTCAGGCCCGCCCGCGAGCGCCGGATGGCGCGCGCCACGGCGGAGATGGCCTTGTCCTGACTCACGACGCGCCGGTGGAGCTCTTCCTCCATGCGGAGCAGCTTGTCGCTCTCGTCCTGGCTGATCGACGTGATGGGGATGCCGGTCCACTTGGCCACCACCTCGTCGATGTCCGCCTTGCTCACGATGACGCGGCGGCCGCTCGTCTTGACCTCGAACTTCTCCCGCACGAACTGCAGGTTCTCGCGGGCCAGCACCTCTTGCTCGCGGAAGAACTGCGCCCGCTCGAAGTCGCGCTGCGACACCGCGCTCTCCATCTGCTCGACGGCGAGCCGGATGCTCCGGTTGATCTCGCCGAATTCCTCGCTGTAGCCGGCCTCCCGCAGCTTGGCCCGGGCCCCCGCTTCGTCGATGAGGTCGATGGCCTTGTCGGGCAGGAAGCGGTCCGTGATGTACCGGCTCGACTGGTAGACCGCCGCTTCCAGCGCCTCGGGCGTGTACTCCACGTGGTGGAACGCCTCGTACCGGTCCTTGATGCCCGCGAGCACCGCGATCGTCTCGCGCTCGGTGGGCGGGTCCACCTTGATGGCCTGGAAGCGCCGCTCGAGCGAGCGGTCTTTCTCGATGTACTTGCGGTACTCGGCCGGGGTCGTGGCGCCGATGCACCGGATCTCACCGCGGGAGAGCGCCGGCTTGAGGATGTTCGCCGCGTCGAGGGACCCCTCGGCCGAACCCGCCCCGACCAGCGTGTGGAGCTCGTCGATGAAGACGATGATGTTCGGGTTCTCGACGAGCTCCTTCATGATGGCCTTGAGGCGCTCCTCGAACTGCCCGCGGTACTTCGTGCCCGCCACGATGAGCGAGATGTCGAGGGCCAGGATGCGCTTGTCGGCCAGGAAGTGCGGGACGTCGCCGCAGACGATCTTCTGGGCGAGCCCCTCGACGATCGCCGTCTTGCCGACGCCGGGCTCGCCGATGAGCACCGCGTTGTTCTTGGTGCGGCGGCACAACACCTGCTGCACGCGCTCGAGCTCGGCCTGCCGCCCCACCAGCGGGTCCAGCTGGTTGCGCAGCGCGGCCTCGGTCAGATCCCGGCTGAACTCCGACAGCAGCGGCGTCTCTTTCACCCGCGTCAGCGTCGTCTTCTCGTTGAGGAGCTGGACGATGTCCTCGCGCACGGTGTTGAGGCGCATCCCCTTCTCCATCAGGATGCTCGCCGCCACGGACCGCTCCTCGCGGAGAATGCCGAGCAGGAGGTGCTCGGTCCCGATGTAGTTGTGCAGCAGCCGGTCGGCCTCTTCCGCCGCGTACTGCAGCACGCGCTTGGTCTCCGCCGAGAAGGGAATCTCGACCGACGTGGAGACCTTCTCCCGGAACACCGTCCGCCCTTCGATCTCCTTGCGGATGCTCTCGAGCGAGAGGTGCGACCGGGCGAAGATCCGGCTGGTCAGACCCTTGCCCTCCCGGATCAGGCCCAGCAAGAGGTGCTCGGTCTCGATCGAAATGCTGCCCAACTGGCTGGCTTCGTACCGAGCGAAGAAGAGGACACGCCGCGCGCGCTCTGTATACCGTTCGAACATCCGCAGTGAACCCTGGTGAGACTCTGGCGCCCCTGCGCGCATTATACGGCAGGGCCCGGCGGCCGGCCAACCCGGCGCCGCCGATGCCGCAGCCGGCACGCGACCTCTGGCAGATGCCCGAAGGGCGAGTGCGTCACGGCCTCTCGAGTCGGGGGCGCGCCGAGCGCGGCGGGCGGCGAGGCGACCGGCGCGCGGCTAGGCCGGCTCCAGCACGCCTTCGTGGAGGCGCAGCACCCGGTCGCACGACGCCGCCAGGCGCGGGTTGTGGGTGGCGATGATGGAGGTGAGGTGGTGCTCGCGGTGCATCTCGCGGATCAGGTCGTGGAGGTCCTCGGCGGTATGCTCGTCGAGGTCGCCGGTGGGCTCGTCGGCGAGGAGCAGCGACGGGTGCATGGCGAGGGCGCGCGCCATCGCCACGCGCTGCTGCTCGCCCCCGGAGAGCATCGCCGGCCGGTGATGGAGGCGGTCGCCGAGGCCGACGCGGCGCAGCAACCGCTCGGCGCGGGCGCGGCGCTCGGCCGCCGCCACGCCGGCGATGCGGAGAGGCATTTCCGCGTTCTCGAGCGCGGTGAACTCCGGCAGCAGGTGGTGGAACTGGAAGACGAAGCCCACCTCGCGGTTCCGGAACGCCACGAGGTCGGCCTCGCTCAGGGCGGCCAGGTCCATCCCCGCGATCCGGACCGACCCGGCCTCGAAGCGGTCGAGGGCGCCGAGGACGTGCAGGAGCGTGCTCTTGCCGACGCCCGAGGCCCCGATGATCGCGACCATCTCGCCTTTGTCGACCGCCAGGTCCAAGCCCCGCAGGACCGGCAGCTCGCGCGCGGCGACCCAGTAGGACTTGTGCAGATCCCGCACCTCGACGAAGGCCATCGCCCCCCGCCCTCGCTACTCCCAGCGCAGGGCCTGCGCCGGGTCGAGGCGCGCCGCCTGGCGCGACGGGTAAATGGTGGCCACCAGGCAGATGAGCACCGCCACGGCCACCACGACTGCGAAGTCGCCCGCCTCGAGCGTGAACGGCACGTAGGTGATCTGGTAGACGTCGCTCGGCACGCGGATCAGGTGATAGCGGTCCAGCACGTAGATGGCCGACAGGCCCACGAGCGAGCCGAGGGTCGTCCCGACCAGCCCGATGATAAACCCCTGGAGGACGAAGATGTTGCGGATCTTCGCCGACGAGCACCCCATCGTCTTCAAGATGGCGATATCGCGGTGTTTTTCCATCACGAGCAGGACGAGCGACGCCACGATGTTGAGCGCGGCCACCATGACGATGAGGCCGATCGTGATGGCGATGGCGTACTTCTCCAGCCAGAGGGCTGAGAACAGCGACCGGTTGAGCTGCGCCCAGTCCTGGGTGAAGTACGCCGGGCCGAGCTGCTCGGGAATGGCCGCGGCGATCCGCGACGCCTGCCAGATGTCGTCGACGCGGAGCTCGATGAAGTCGACCCGCTCGCGCCGGAACAGCCGCCGCGCGGTGTCGAGCGAGACGAAGCCGTAGGCCGAGTCGAACTCGAACAGCCCCAGGGCGAAGGTGCCGATCACCTCGAGCAGGCGCTGGCGCGGCACCAGGCCCATCGGCGTCAGGGTCCCTTCGGCCGTCACGATCGTGAGGACGTCGCCCGCCTGCACCCCGAGCTGCCGCGCCAGGTCCTCGCCGACGACGATCCCTTCGCGCGCGCGGGGCCGGCCCAGCTCCGCGAGGCTGCCCGACCGCATGGCCCGCTCGATCTCGGTGACCTGCGCTTCGAGGGCGGGGTCGATGCCCTTCACGGTGATGAAGGCCTCGCCGTGCTCGCTGGTCACGAGCGCTTTCCCAAGAATCACGGGCGCCGCGCCCACGACGTGGGGCACCTGGCGGAGGCGCGCCGCCTCGGCGGGATAATCCACGATGCCGCCCTCGCCCGCCTTCCACACGTAGATGTGCGCCGCCGACCCCACGATCCGGTCGCGCAGCTCGCCCTGGAGCCCCGTCATGAGCGCCAGCGCGATGAGCAGGGCCATGACGCCGACGGCCACCCCCAGCGTGGAGATGGTCGAGATGACGGCGATGAAGGCCTGCTTGCGCTGCGCCCGCAGGTACCGCCAGGCGACGAACAGCTCGAAGGGCACGCGCATGACGGCCCCTCACTCCTTCCGGGGCTTCAAGAGCGGAAAGAGGATCACGTCCCGGATCGAGTGGCGGTCGGTGAGCAGCATGACCAGCCGGTCGACCCCGACCCCCTCGCCGGCGGTCGGCGGCAGCCCGTACTCGAGGGCCTCGAGGTAATCTTCGTCCATCGCGTGGGCTTCCTCGTCGCCCCGGGTGCGCGCCTCGAGCTGCGCCTCGAACCGGCGGCGCTGCTCGACGGGGTCGTTCAACTCGCTGAAGGCGTTGGCGATCTCCAGACCGCCGATGTACAGCTCGAAGCGCTCGACGGTGTCGGGGTCGTCCGGCGCCTGCTTGGCCAGCGGCGACACCTCGGTCGGGTAGTCGTACACAAAGGTCGGCTCGACGAGCGTCGGCTCGACCAGGTGCTCGAAGATCGCCAGCGTGATTCCGCCGGGCCCCTCGTGG
>CAYZKQ010000184.1:5033-6473 GCA_964478975.1 uncultured Vicinamibacterales bacterium
CCGCGCGGCGCGCGTCGCGCAGGTCGGCGTCTCGGACCGGACGCCCGAGGCGCTCGGCCGCCGCCGCGGCCGTGACCTCGCGCAACCTCACGCGGCGGAACGGCGGGCGGAGCGCGATCTCGTGGGGACCGTACCGGATGACGTCGGTGCCCACCGCCTCGCGGGCGACCTCCGCGATCAGGGTCTCGGTCAGGGCCATCAGGTCCCGATAGTCGCTGTACGCCTGGTAGAACTCGAGCATGGTGAATTCCGGGTTGTGCTGGGTCGAGATCCCCTCGTTGCGGAAGTTGCGGTTGATCTCGAAGACCCGCTCGATCCCCCCCACCACCAGGCGCTTGAGATAGAGCTCGGGCGCGATGCGCAGATACAGGTCCAGGTCGAGGGCGTTGTGATGCGTCACGAACGGCCGGGCCAGCGCGCCGCCGGCCACCGGGTGCATCATGGGCGTCTCGACCTCCAGGTAGTCGCGCGCCGCCAGGAATTGCCGGAGCGCCGCCACCACCCTGGCCCGCGTTTCGAAGACCCGCCGCGAGTCCGGGTTGACGAGGAGGTCGAGGTAGCGGCGGCGATAGCGCAGCTCGATGTCCTGCAACCCGTGCCACTTCTCGGGGAGCGGCGCCAGGCACTTGGCCAGGAACACCAACCGGTCGGCCCAGATCGTCAACTCGCCGGTCTTCGTGCGGAACAAGCGGCCCTCGACCCCGACGAAGTCGCCGAAGTCGAGCCGCGTGAACACCTCGAACTCCCGCACCGGCAGCGAGTCCTGGCGCACGTACGCCTGGATGCGCGCCCGCCCGTCGCTGAGCACCAGAAAGTTCGCCTTGCCGAAGCTGCGGATCACAAGGATGCGGCCGGCCGTCGCCGTCCGGACGGGGTCGGCCTCGAGCGCCTCGCCCGAGCGCCCGCCGTAGCGCGCCACCAGCTCCGCGATCGTGTCCGTTCGCGGAAACGCGCTCGGATACAGGGACACCCCCAGGCGCGCGAGCGCCTCGAGGTTGGCGCGACGCTGCAGCCGTTGATCCATCGCTCCTCGGCGAGCCATGACGTCTCTCACCGGTTCCCCGCCTCGAGCGCCTGCCGGACGCCGTCGAGCACGCCGTTGACGAACGCCGGACTGTCGTCGCTGCCGAACGTCCGCGCTAGCTCGACGGCTTCGTCGATCACGACGGCCGGCGGCGTCTCGGGCGCGCCGAGCAACTCGTAGGTGGCCAGGCGCAGGATCAGGCGGTCGACCAGGGCCAGCCGCTCGGGCCGCCAGTGCTCCACCGCGCGGGCGATGTGGGCGTCGATCTCCCCGAGCCGGGCGAGCGTGCCCCGCACGAGCGCCTCGGCGAACGCCCGTCCGGCCGCGTCGAGCGCCGGGCGCGGGGCCTGCGCCCCCCAGTACACCTCGGCGGCCGCCTCCGGCGCAAGCGGCGCCGGGATGAGGTAGGTGGCGGC
>CAYZKQ010000185.1:0-6437 GCA_964478975.1 uncultured Vicinamibacterales bacterium
GGCGCCGGGCCTCGTCCGCCGCGACGCGCCGGCGGTCCGCTGCGACTTCGTCGGCCCGCTCTGCGAGTCGGGCGACGTCCTGGCCAGCGACCGCCCGCTGCCCGAGCCCGCGGTCGGCGACCGCGTGGCGATGCTCGATACCGGCGCCTACGGCTTCGTCATGGCGTCGAACTACAACCGGCGGCCGCGGCCCCCGGAGGTCCTCGTGGACCATGGCGACTGGCGCCTCGTCCGGCGCCGCGAGACGATCGAAGACCTGCTGGCGCTCGAAGCCGGCCCCGATCCCGCACGCGCATGCCGGGCCGACTGATCGCCTTCGAGGGGTTGGACCAGAGCGGCAAGGCGTCGCAGGCCGAATTGCTGTACGCCCGCCTGCGCGCCGCCGGCCGGCCGTGCCGCCTCCTGTCGTTTCCCGACTACGGCACCGCCATCGGTCGGGAACTCGCCCGCGCGTTGGGAGGCGAGGTCACGTACCCGCCCGACGTCCTCCAACTGCTGTTCGTCGCCAACCGCTACGAGTATCGACCGCGCCTCGAAGCCTGGCTCTCGGCAGGCGAGTGCATCGTCTGCGACCGGTACGTCGCATCGAGCGTGGCGTACGGCGAAGCCTCCGGCGTCGACGCGGCGTGGCTGGCCGACATCCAGCGCCGGCTGCCGCAGCCGGACCTGACGATCTGGCTCGACATCGCTCCCGAGACGGCCGTCGGCCGGAAGGCCGCCGGTCGCGACCGCTTCGAGCGCGACCTCGACCTGCTGGGCCGAGTCCGGGCGAGCTATCTCCGCCAGGCGGCCGACCCCCGGTGGGTTCGCGTCGACGGCGAGCGCAGCGTGGAGGCGATCGCGGCGGAGGTCGCTAGCCTGGTGTGCGCACGGCTCGCGCTGCCGTGAGGGCCCGCACCTCGCGGGCGCCGGCCTGCTCGAGCACGCGGGCGCACGCCTCGAGCGTCGCGCCGGTCGTGGCCACATCGTCGACGAGCACGATGGTCAAGCCCCGGAGGTCGACGGGCCGGCGCCAGAGGATGCCCCGGCGCGCCAGGCGGAACGCGCCGCGGACGTTCCGGTGCCGCTGGGCCGCCGGGAGTTCCGTTTGCGACCGCGTGTCGCGGGTGCGGACCAGGGCGGACACGACGGGGAGCCCAAGGCCGCGGGCGAGCCTCGCGGCTTGATTGAAGCCGCGGCGGAACCGGCGCCGCCAGTGCAAGGGCACCGGCACCACGCAGTCGGCGCCGTCGAGCACCGCCGCCCCGTGGGCCGCCATGAGCGCGGCCAGGGGCGCGCTCAGGGTACGGCGCCCGCCGTACTTGAACGCGTGGAGGATGTCGCGCAGCGCGCCTTCGTACGGTCCGGCGGCCCGAGCGCGGGCGAGCGCCGACGGGCGGCGCCGGCAGCGCGGGCAGCGCCCCTGCGCGTGGCTCGCGGCGCGCCAGGAGGGGAGGGGATCGCCGCAGCGGTCGCACACCGGCGGCGGGATGACCCGCACCGCGCGCCAGCAGACCGCGCAGACCGGGCCCCGCGTCGGCGCCTCGAGGGGCCGCTGGCACACCGCACAGTCGGGGGCCAGGAGCACGGCGAGCACGCCGTCGAGCGCGTCCGCCAGGACGGACCGCAGCATGCGTCAGTCCTCGGTGTCGGGAAACTCGGTCCGCTCCGCGCTGCCCCACAGGCGCTCCAGCGCGTAGAACTGCCGCGTCTCGGGCGTGAAGATGTGCACGACGAAGTCGAAGAAATCCATCAAGATCCACTCGGCCCGCTCGTAGCCTTCGACGAGCGAGGGGCGCACGCGCGAAGCCAGGAGCGCTTCCTCGATGGCGTCGGCGATGGCCTTGACCTGCCGGACGTTCCGCCCCGAACAGACGAGGAAGTAGTCCGTGAAGGCCGCCGCTTTGCGGAGGTCGAGCACCACGACGCCGTCCGCCTTCTTCCCGCGCGCGGCGTCGACCGCCGCCACCAGCGCGGGTGGCAGCGCCGCGTGGCCCCCAGCGCGCGTGCGGTCCCGTCTAGGCATGCAAGTCTTCTGCCGGCCGAGCGCCCGGGCCATACAGGCGGTGGCGGGCGATGTGCCGGGCGACCGCCTCGGGCACGAGCCCCGCGATCGGCAGGCCCCGCGCCACGCGCTCGCGGACGAGGGTCGAGGACACATCGGCTGTGGCGGCGTCGAGCAGCCACACCGCCGTTGCCAGGCGATCCGCCCCAGCCGCGCCGGCGCCCGCGAGGTCGATCATGCGGCTCCGGAGCTCGGGCAGCCGCGCGCGCAGCGACGCCGCGGAAAGCCCCGGGCGCGAGACGACCACGAAGTGGGCGCGGTCGAGCAACGCGGGATAGTCTTTCCACGTGGCGATTTCTGCAAAGGCATCGGCCCCCGTAATGAAAAACAGTTGCCACGCCTGATAACCGAACCCGGCGACGCGGGCGAGGGTGTCGGCGGTGTAGGAGGGCCCCGGCCGGTCCAGCTCGAGGTCCGAGGCCCTCAAGCCTTCGCGGTCGAGGACGGCGAGCGCCACCATCGCGAATCGATGATACGCCGAGGCGCGCGGCGGGTCGGCCCGATGGGGCGGCACGCGCGCCGGCACGATCAGGACAACGTCCAGATCGAGGGCGGTGCGTGCGGCTGCGGCGGCGTCGAGGTGGCCGACGTGGATGGGGTCGAAGGTGCCGCCGAGCAGGCCGAGGCGTCTGCGAGGCCGCCCACCCGTCCGCTCGCCCTCGCCGGTCGGCGCCATCGCGTGTCCCTTCAGCCTCGGGCCTGCGCCGCCGCGTGCGCCTCGCGCGCCCGCGTCGCCGCGATCGCGCGCCACATCGCCTCGACGAGCGCCGGTACGCCCTCGCCCGTGACCGCCGAGATCGGGAACAGCTCGATGCCTGCCGCGGCGAGGTGCGCGGCCAGCCGCTCGAGCCGCCGCGGATCGTCCAGCACGTCGATCTTGTTGGCCGCGGCCAGGCGCGGCTTGTCGGCGAGCACCGGCGCCTCCGCGCGCGGGGGGCCGCCACGATAGAGCGCGAGCTCGCGCTGGATGACCTCGAAGTCCGCCACGGGATCGCGGCCGGAGGCCGGCGAGACGTCGATGATGTGCACGAGGACCTTCGTGCGCTCGAGGTGGCTGAGGAACCGTTGGCCGAGCCCGTGGCCGGCGTGCGCGCCCTCGATGAGGCCGGGCACGTCGGCCACCACGAAGCTGCGTTCTTCGTCGAGGCGCACGACGCCCAGGTTCGGCGTCAGGGTCGTGAACGGGTAGTCGGCGATCTTGGGCCGCGCCGCCGAGATGCGCGCGATGAGCGTCGACTTGCCGGCGTTGGGGAAGCCGACCAGGCCCGCGTCGGCGAGCAGCTTCAACTGGAGGCGTAGCCGCTTGACTTCACCCGGTTCGCCGGGCTCGGTCCGCCGCGGCGCGCGGTTGGTCGAGGTGGCGAACGCCGCGTTGCCGCGGCCGCCGCGCCCCCCGCGGGCCACCAGGACGCGCTGGCCGGGCTCGGTCAGGTCCGCGAGGACCCGGAGCCCCTCCGGCGTGTGTTCGTACACGACGGTCCCGGCGGGCACGGCGAGCTCGATGTCGTCGCCGTCGCGGCCCGTGCAATTGGACCCCTGGCCGTGCGCGCCGCGCGGGGCGTGGAACTCGGGATGGAAGCGGTAGTTGATCAGGGTGTTGACGTGCGGGCTCGCCACCAGGTAGACGGACCCGCCGCGCCCGCCGTCCCCGCCGTCGGGACCGCCGCGCGGGACGAACTTCTCGCGGCGGAAGCTCAGACAGCCGCGCCCGCCGTCCCCGCCCGCCACGACGATCTCGACTTCGTCGACGAACACGGCCGGTCGCCGACCGGGCGCGCCGTTACGCGCCGCCGGCGTCCGCCGCTGGCCGCGGAGCCTCAGGGGGCTGCGGAGCCACCGGAATCACACTGACGAAGCGGCCGCGGCGGCCCCGGTCCTCGAACCGCACGACCCCCGCGACCTTGGCGAACAGCGTGTCGTCTTTGCCCAGCCCCACGTTGAGCCCCGGCTGGAAGCGGCGGCCGCGCTGCCGCACGAGAATCGACCCGCCCGTCACGAAGTTCCCGTCGAACCGCTTGACCCCCAGGCGCTGGGCGTGACTGTCCCGTCCGTTGCGTGAGCTGCCTTGCCCTTTCTTGTGCGCCATTTAGACCACCACCTCCTCGACCCGCAGCCGCGTCAGCAAGCTCCGGTGCCCGCGCGTGCGGCGGTAGCCCTTGCGCCGCTTCTTCTTGAAGACCCGGATCTTCGGGCCGCGCACCTCGCCCTCGACCACGGCGACGACCCGCGCCCCGGCCACGACCGGCGACCCCGCGCGCACCTCCCCGTCCTTGTCGACGAGCAGGATCCGGTCGAAACTGACCTTCTCTCCGGCGGGCACGCCCAGGCGGTCGACCGTCACGACCGCCCCGGGCTCGACCCGCACCTGGTGCCCGCCAACCTCCACGATCGCGTACACAGCACAGCCTCCCGGGGACCCCGCGAACTCTTCACGTTACCACGCCGCCGCGCCCCCTGCCAAGGGGGGAGGCGGGCGCCGCCGGGGCTCCGGTAATCTATTTCAGCAGGACGCGGGTGCCGCGGATCTTCTGCGTGCTCAGGGTGCTCAGGAAGCTCGGCATCACGCGGTCCATCAACTCGAAGTACGAGGAGAGCGCCGGCGTCGCCTGCTGGGCGCTGTAGAGAATCTCTTCCCGGAACGACTCGGAGTAGAGCGTCGTCCCGCTCCGGCCGTCGATGAAGATGAACTTCGGGCTCAAGATGAACCCTTTCCGCTCGAGATAGGTGCGCACGGGCACGACCCGCCGCCGCCCGAACGCGTCGATGACTTCCTGGGTGCGCTCCACCATCCCCGCCCGTGCGTGCGGCAGAAACAAGACGGTGCCGGTGACAATGAGGGGCTCCTGGTACTCCTCGCCGAGTTTCTTCCAGAACGCCGTGTCCGCGAAGATGTGCTCGTACGCCTCGAGGTCCCGCTGGCTCCGAATGCGGATCTCTTCGCCCGGCGGCTGGCCCTCCGGCGCGGTGGCGCCGCCCGACCGCGCGGCGATCTCGGCGAGATTGAACACGTCCGCCTCGATGACCGTCAGGTCCGAGCGCGTCCGCAACTGGCTGCGCAACAACCTCACCGTCTCGACGTTCGTGTCGACTTCGTCGGTCCCGCCCGTGATGAAGCCGGCGACGAGCACGCGGCGGAACGGGGAGATGTCGAGCTTCGGCTGGATCGGCGTCTCGATGCTGACCTCGTAAAAGCTCGTGCACGCGCCGAGCCACGCCGCCAGCCCGAGACTAGCCCCCGCCAGAACCCTTCGCGCGGTCATTGAGTTCCTTGAACAGATCGTAATTCTGACGGATCAACAGATTGTCCGGGTCGAGCCGCAGCGCCTTCTCGTACGCTTTGCGCGCATCGTCGAAGCGCCCTTGCTGCTCGTAGGCGACCGCCAGGTTGTTCCAGGCGGCGGCATACGTGGGGTCGATCTCGACGGCCCGCTCCCAGCGGTACGTGGCTTCTTTCCAAAGGCCGCGCTGCGCCACCTTGATGCCGAAATCCACCTGGGCGCGCGCCTCGGAACGCCGGTCCGCCCGCGCCGGGGCGACGGCGAGGACGAGCATCAGAGCCGCCGCCACGAAGACCCGTGGAGTCATGGAAGGCTTCGGCACCACTATACGGAGCGGCGGGCGGGATCGCAAGGGGATTCCGGTCCCGGAGCCTGCGTCGCTGCCCGCCAATTCCTGGCGAGCAGCAAAGCCTGTACCAGTTGGGATCGCACCGAGCAGGCGCCGGCACGCGCAACGGCCGGCGAAACCGGTGAACGAGAACGCGAAGGCGTTTACGAAAAGTGACGGGGTTGTGTCGTTTCTCGCTGTCGGGCCGCCGAGGTATAATCCCGGGCGGGCCAGGGGTCGGGCGTGCCGGTTGCGGGTGAAGCAGTCGGCAGGCTTGACCCCTGGTTCGCTTTCCGGGGGCGCGCCTGAGGGACCGCGCCGGCGAGTCCGACTGCGAGCCGGTGCGGCATGGACCTGCAGACGCTGGTCGCCCTGTCGCTGCTCCGCGGGGCGCCGCCCTCTCGCGTGGCGGCGGGCTTGCGCGAGGCGGCCGTAGAGGGCGTGGCGGGTCGAGAGGCCGAGGTCGCCGGACGCGTCCTGGCGTCCGTCGGGCTCGGAGCCGAGGCGCTGGCGGAGGCGCGGGTCCGGGCGGGGCGCCTGCTCGTGCGCGCGCGCCGGGCCGGTCTCGAGCCGCTGGTGTTCGGCGGGCCTGGCTATCCGCCGCTTCTGGCCGCCATCTACGATCCCCCGCCGGTGCTGTGGATTCGGGGAGCCCCCCAGGTGCTGGCCGGGCCGGGCGTGGCGGTCGTGGGGGCGCGTGCGGCAACGCAAGGGGCCCTGACGGTCGCGGCCGAGCTCGGCTACGGCCTGGCGCGTGGCTCGGTCGCGAGCGATCAGCGCCTCGGTG
>CAYZKQ010000186.1:0-6368 GCA_964478975.1 uncultured Vicinamibacterales bacterium
CGTGTGCTCTTCCGATCTCCGCGCGTCGAACCGCCACAAGCCGGCGCGGCGCGCCAGGTCCAGCGCGAGTTCGTACTCGCCCGCCCCGAGTCGCCGCGCGAGGTCGGCGTAGCGGTCGGGCCGCTCGAGCACCTTGCCGGCCGGGTGGTACTGCGCCATGACGTTGACGTAGGCGTCGCCGCCGAGCGTCGCGGCGATCCACTCGAAGATCGCCCGGCTCTCGTCGAGGAGCCCGGGCATCACGAGGTGGCGGATGAGCACCCCGCGCCTGGCCAGTCCGCGCTCGTCGAACACGAGCGGGCCGACCTGGCGGTGCATCTCCGCGATCGCCCGGCGCGCCGCCTCGGGATAGTCTGGCGCCAGCAGCAGGCGCCGGGCCGTCTCCGGCCGCCACACCTTGAAGTCGGGCATGTAGATGTCGACGATGCCGTCGAGCAGCGCGAGGCTGGAGAGACCGTCGTACGCGGACGAGTTGTAGACGATCGGCAGCGACAGCCCGCGCTCGATGGCGATCGCCAGCGCCTCGACGACCTGGGGGACGACGTGCTCCGGCGTCACGAGATTGATGTTGTGGCACCCGAGCGCCTGCAGCTCGAGCATCAGGCGCGCGAGCCCCTCGGGCGGGACGGGACGACCCGACGGCCGCTGGCTGATGTCGAAGTTCTGGCAGCACACGCAGTGGAGGTTGCACCAGGTGAAGAAGATCGTCCCCGACCCGTTCCAGCCGCGGAGGCAATCTTCTTCGCCGAAGTGCGGGAAGGCCGACGACACGCGCGCGTAGCGTCCGGTCCGGCAGACACCCACCTCGTCGGCCCACCGGTCGACGTCGCACTCCCACGGACAGGCTCTGCACGCGCGCAGCTCCGCCTGCGCTCGCTCGACCCGCGCGGCGAGCTCCTGAGGAGCCAACCGGCGGTACGCCGGCACGAACGTCTCGGACGCGACGAGGAATCCCGCCTGGACCGCGCCACGCATGGCGGCGCCCGACACCCGCGGCTCAGAACCGCACGAGGTGCGCCAGCTTGACCACGAGGGCGCGCTGCTCGACGACGGGGAAGCCGCGCACGGCGGTGTCGCGCCCTTCGCTGTAGACGATGTAGAAATCGCTGCCCGGCACGTATTCCCAGCGGAACCGCACGTTGGTCGCCACCAGGTCGCCGGCCGAGTTGAACTGCACGAGCGCCCCGACGAACATCCGCGGGGTCAGGGTCCACGTCGCCCGCATCGTGGCGAGGGTCGTGGTGAACCGCCCGTACGGCAGGTCGACCCAGTTGCGGCTCAACCCGGGCTCGATGGACACCGACGGGGTGACCTCGATGCGGCCGCGGTACCCCGCCTGCGTGCGCTCGCCGTCGTAGAACGCGCCCCAGGACGCGTTGACGAACCCCGAGACCCGGCGCTGCGGCCCGAGGCGATAGTTCGTCTGCACCTCGCGGAACCGGTACTCCCCGGCCGGAATCGTGACGTCGTCGGCGATGTCGAACGGCTCGTCCAGGCGTTCGTAGGTCTCGGTGCCCTCGAGGCTCCAGTCGTCGCCGTTCTCGAACTCGATGTTGAACCGCGCCTGGGCCTCGCGCGTCTCGAGCCGGCCCGCCCGGTCCGTGATGTAGTCGAGGCTCGCCTCCCACCCGAACTTGCGCACGGCGCGGAGGCGCCTGGGGCGCGGGCTGAAGCGCGCCTGGACGTAGTTGCGGATCATGTCGTCCCGGCGCACGAACCCGATCTCCGGGTTGAAGCCGCGGCCGACCGACAGGCGCTCGACCTCGAGCCCGTAGCGGTCGCCGGCATACTCGACCTGCGCCCGATAGCTCGACTCGTCGCCGGCGGAGCCGGGCGTCCGCGTGCGCGCGTAGTAGGTGTTGATCGTGAGGTTCTGGAAAAACGAGAAGCCGGCGTCGACGCCGAACGCGTAGTTGTCGCCCGCGCCGTCGACGGCCGGCGCGCGCCGCGTGGCGATGAGCCCCACCGTGCTCCGACGCAGGATGTCCCGCTTGACGCGGAACACCGAGAAGTCGGTCGTGACGGCGCCGAAGGCCGGCTCGTCGCCGGTGCGAATGTGCAGGAGGCCCAGGCTATAGGGCCCGGCCTTGCCCGTCACGCGACCCCCGACCACGATGGGCACTGACCGGGTGACGCCCGCCTCGTCGGTCACCAACCCGATGCGCCGGCTGAAAAAGAGAAACGGCGTGTTGTTCGGCCCGTCGAAGCCGCCACCCCCGCCGGGGCCGCCCCCACCCCGGGTCGTGACGCCGCCGAACTGGAAAATGCCCTGGCCTTCGAGAAAGAAATCCCGCTTCTCGGGGAAAAACAGGCTGAACCGCGTCAAGTTCACGCGCTGCTCGTCGTCTTCGACCTGGGCGAAGTCGGTGTTGACGGTGAAGTCCGCCGTGAGGCCGCGGGTGATGCCGTACTTTACGTCGAAACCGGCGTTGCGCGCCAGGTCGTTGCGCACGCCCTCCTCGACGTCGGTCCGCAGGCCGCCGGTCGCGTACGGCTTGACCTCGAGGCTCAGCCCGACGGGCGGCGGCTCGATCCCGACGAGCGCCGCGGCGCGCGAGAGCCGGAGGAGTCCGTTCCGACTGTAGGCCGCCGGGATCAGGGTGAGGTACGACATCTCGTTCTTCCAGCGCACCGCCCGCCGGAAGTTGACGCCCCAGACCTGCAGGCCGGGCCGATAGCGGAGCGAGCGGAACGGGATGGCCATCTCGACCGTCCACCCGCCGGGGAAGGTTCCGACCTTCGCGTCCCAGACGGTGTTCCAGTCCCGGTTGGTCTCGCGCTCGTCGGTCGTCTGGCCGTCGAAGAGGCCGCCGAGCGGGTTGACATAGAAGAGGAATCCGTTGCGGCGGTCCCGGAACGTGTCGAAGATGACGCCGAAGTGGTCGTTCTGAAACAGGTTGAAGTGATCGCGCCGCCGCTCGTTGGCGACGCGCCGCTCGGGCTGGCTGTCCCAGCACCGCGCCGCCACGTAGACGGCCTGGTCATCGAAGAACACCCAGGCCTCGGTCTTCTCGGTCGCCGGCTGCCCTTCGTGCGGCTCCTGCTGGATGAAGTCGCCGATCGCCTCGACCTGGGTGTAGATCTCGTCATCCAGCCGGCCGTCGACGACGAGCGGGCGCTCGAGGCGCACGGCGCGCACGGTCACGCGGCCCTCGGCGTCGCGGGCCACGAGCTTGGGCAGCTCCGGCGGCGGCGGGCCGTCGATGAGCGAGAGCCACCCATCCTGCGCCAGCCCCTGAGCCGCGACCGCGCCCGGCACGACGAGGGCGACCAGACAGGCAACTGCCACGCCCGTGGGTTTCATCGCGCGTCGCCCTCCATACTACACGATCGTACGCAGGACGGGCGTGTCAGGCCCCGCCGCCCGCCGCGCGGCTCCCGACGCCGGAGCGATAGCGACCCGGCCGACGCGCGTGACGGGGCAAGGTTCGTCGGGCGGGCGCTTCAGGCGCGCCGAACGGCTACGAGCGGACCGCCGGGCGCACCGTCACGTTGACGGGCACCCCCTGGCGGAGACTCTGCGTCACGACGCAAAAGTCTTCGAAGAGCCCCTTGCACCGTTCGAACCGCGCCAGGTCGTCCGGCGCCAGGCCCGGCTCGAGCTCGACGTCGAGGCGCGCGAGCCGCAGGCGGCCCGCGTCGTTGCGCGCGACGTGAGCGGTTGCCCGCGCGGTCAGGGCACCGACGGCGACGCGGGATTTCTGCAGGCAAAACAGGAGGCTGGCCGCGAGGCAGTTGGCGGCGGCCGCCGCCACGAGCGCCGCGGCGTTGGGCCCGCGGGCCGCGCCGAGCGGCGGGGGCTCGTCGAGCGCAAGCGCCAGGGGGCCGGCGACGTGGTCGAACGTCACCGCGAACTCGAAGCCGTGCGTCAGGGTCAGGGTCGCTCGGTAGGTTGTGGTCTCCATCACTCCAGCGTGTGGCACAGGTCACAGTCCTGCCGGATGACCTGGCCGTCTTCGGTGCGGTGGTTGCCGTCGTGACAGCGGAAGCAGCCGGGCGAATCGGTGTGCCCGATGTTGTTGGGATACGTGCCCCAGGTCACGTTCATCGAGGGAAAGACGTTCCGGCGGTAGAGGGCTTGCGTCGCCCGGATGGCGCGCTCGACGACCGCCCGCTGGGCCGCGTAGACCTCAGGGTGCTCGGTCCGGTAGAAGCGCTCGAGCTCGGCGGCGATCCGCTCCGCCGCGACCTCGCGCGAGGGGTACTCCGCGGTCAGGACCTCGACGGCCTTCTTCTTGATCCACGGCAGCGCCGGCGAGATCTCCTGGTACGCCATCGCCGCGTCGACGGCCCGCGCCGCCGACGCGGCGAAAGGATGCGTCGGCCGGTTGTGACAGTCGATGCAATCCATCGTCCGGCGTTCGCCGGCGGCCAGGTCGCCGTCGTCGACACCCTCAACGCGGTAGACGCGCACGCCCCCGTTCGCGTCGTGCAGCTCCACGTAGGGAATGACCTGGCGCTTGTCGTCGGTGGCGATGTACTCGACGCGGTTCGCCGGGCTCACGTGCCAGTGGATCCCGACCGCGACCCCGGAGCGCTCGCCGCCGCTCCCGACGTGCAGGCGCACGGTCATGACGCTCTCGGTGTTGGTCTCGTCCTCGGCGTATTCCCGCAGTGTCTCGGTCTTGTCGCCGTGGAATTTCTCCGGCCAGTGGCACTGCTCGCACGTGTCGCGCGCCGGGCGCAGGTTGTGCACCGGCGAGGGAATGGGCCGCGAGTAGGTATTGGCCATGACCGCGAACACCTGCCGGACGCCGGACAGCTTCGACCGGACGAACCACGGCGCCCCCGGCCCGATGTGGCACTGCACGCAGGCGACGCGGGAGTGCGGGCCTTCCTGGTAGGCGGTGAACTCGGGTTCCATCACGGCGTGGCACACCTGACCGCAGAACGGCACCGAGTCCATGTACTCGACGCCCCGATAGGCGGCAAGCGACAGGATCACGACGTTGACGAACGTCATGACCGCCACGAAGAACGCCGCGTGCCGCACGGCGGGGTCGTTCAGGTCGATCCGCGGCCACTCCGGACGCTCGGGCCGCCGGCCGGCGAGCTGCCGGCGCCGCTCGGTCCACATGCCGGCCGGGATGAGCAGCAGGCCGACGACGAAGAGGGCCGGCAGGATCAGGAACGCGACGATCCCGGTGTAGGGGTTGGTATGGAAGCCGAGCAGCTCGACCAGGAAGACGAACAGGAACACGAACGCGCTGGCCGTCGTGAGGCCGGCGCCGGCATACGACAGCCAGTTGCGCACGTACTTCAGTCTCAGGAACTCGAACACGGCATCTCCCGGGCGACTCGCGGGATTCTACCCCAGCCCCGGCTCACGATGTCAGAAAGGCGTACACGATGAGGACGACCAGGGTCAGGCCCACGACCACAGCGATGGTCCCGACGATGCGCCCCGCGCGGACGAGGGCGTCGGGGGGCGGCCCCGTCAGGTGATCCTCGTACCGGCCCGCCGCCGCCAGCCGCTCGTACTCGGCGGGACGCTCCACGCGGAACTCGTCCTCGCGCACGCGCCCGGTGAAGATGACGAGATCCATCGGGAACTTGTCCGGCCGCAGGTGGCTGTTGAAGAAGTGGATCGTGAAGATGAAGCCGACGGCGAGCAGCGCCTCCTCGCCGTGCACGAGCAGGGCGACATTAAAGACCCAGCCCGGGAAAACCCGGCCGAAGAACTCGGGGAACCAGAGGAGCAAGCCCGAGGTCCCGATGATCGCCATGCCCCAGAAGACCGCCCAGTAGTCGAACTTCTCCCAGTAGGTGAAGTGGTCGAAGCGGGGCCGCGGGCCCAGGCCGAAGAACCAGCGGAAGTGCTGGACCATCTCGAGCACGTCCCGCGGCTGGGGCACGATCGAGGCCGGTCCCCACAGGATGCCGTATTCCTTGCGGACGAACACGCGGTGGAGCAACTGCCACACGTGCACGGTGAACAGGCCGATGAGCAGACTCGCGAAGATGCGGTGGAGGGTGCCGGCGACGAGGAAGCCACCGAACAGCCGGGCGAGGACGGCCGCCCAGCGCGCCTCGCTGAAGAGCAGCGGCAGGCCCGTCGCGGCCAGGCCCAGAAAGCTGAGCATCAACAGGCCGTGCATGAGGCGGAAGCCGCGCGGAAACCGGAGCACGTACCGCGCGTCCCCGCCTCCTGCGCCCGCGTACGTGGTCATGCCCGCGCCTCGTTCTCCGCTCCGTGCGTCATCACGACGCCGAGTCTGGCGCCTCGCCGCGCGGGCGGTCCAGCGGTCCTCCCGGCGCCGCGCCGGGGGTGGAGCTCTCCGGGCCGGCCTCGCCAGCGCCCGACCCGACCGGCCCTTCCGCGGGCGCCCCAGGCCCTGCCCCCCGCTCCCCCGCCGGCGCTGCCGGCG
>CAYZKQ010000187.1:0-6251 GCA_964478975.1 uncultured Vicinamibacterales bacterium
GACCCACCGGCTGGCGGGCGAGGCCGCGGCCGCTCGAGACGCCGGCCGCGACGGCGTGGGTCCGTCCGGGACCGCGCGGGCGGGTGCCGGCACCTCCTGTCTGAGCGCTCTCGGTCGGCCCCGCGTCGCGTCGTGCGGCGGCGGTGCGGGCGGTCCGGGAGAAGAGGGGGTGCGGGGCCCGAGGGCGGGCGGGCGGCCAGGCGCGAGCCTCCCGGCCGGTGCGCGACACCGCCGGGCTGGGTCCGGACCCGGATGGTATTGGGCTTCGTGTCGCCGCGGACGAGGTACGCCCGCCGAGCCGGAGTCCGGACCCGGAGCGAGCGTGCACGGCGTGTGGGCTCCGCCGATGGATGCGTTCCCGAGCCGATGCGGGCAACAAGCGGCAAGGTTGTGAAGGGTCGGAAGATGGAGCGAGGGTGAATCACGGGGGTGTCGTACAACGACACAATCGATGACAAAACTTGTCATTGACAAGAAGTGTCGGAGCCTTCAGATTCACGGGGTGCGGCCACGAGACTTGCGGTGTGGGAAGGCGAGGTGGTGAGGAGCCATGCCGGTTCGCCTCGGTGAGCTCCTGCTGAAAGAGAAGCGCATCACGCCGGCGCAGCTCCAGGAGGCGCTCAACTACCAGAAGACGCACGGCGGGAAGCTCGGCTACAACCTCGTCAAGCTGGGTTACGTCAAGGACGAGGAGATCACGGCGCTGCTCAGCAAGCAGTACGGGGTGCCGTCGATCAACCTCTCGCAGTTCGAGATCGACCCGTCGGTCATCAAGCTGATTCCGGCCGAGACCGCGCAGAAGTATCAGATCATCCCCCTCAGCCGCTCGGGTGCCACCCTGACGATCGCCATGACGGACCCGACGAATGTGTTCGCCATGGACGACATCAAGTTCATGACGGGCTACAACGTCGAGCCGGTGGTGGCGTCCGAGAGCGCGGTGCTGGAGGCCATTCAAAAGTATTACGGCGGCGCGGCGAAGCCGGAGGCGAAGGCGGGGGAGAGCTCGCTCGAGCTGGCGACCAAGATGCTCGAGTCGCTCCCGCAGGTGCAGGACGAGGACGTCGAGGTCCTGCAGGACCTGGAGGAGATCGACGTCGCCTCGCTCGAGCGGCAGAGCGGGGAGGCGCCGGTCATCCGGCTGGTGAACGTGATCCTGATGTCGGCCATTCAGAAGGGGGCGAGCGACATCCACATCGAGCCGTACGAGAAGGAGTTCCGCGTCCGGTTCCGGATCGACGGCATCCTCTACAACGTGATGGCGCCGCCGCTCAAGTTCCGCGATGCGATCACCTCGCGGATCAAGATCATGGCGAAGCTCGACATCGCAGAGAAGCGGCTGCCGCAGGACGGGCGCATCAAGATCCGGTTCAACGACAACGGGGCCTCGCGGGAGATCGACTTCCGCGTGTCGTGTCTGCCGACGCTCTTCGGCGAGAAGATCGTGCTGCGCCTCCTCGACAAGAGCAAGTTGATGCTCGACATGACGAAGCTCGGCTTCGAGCCCGAGTCGCTGGCGAAGTTCGAGGCGGCGATTCTCAAGCCGTGGGGGATGGTGCTCGTCACCGGGCCGACGGGCAGCGGTAAGACCAACACGCTCTACTCGTCGATCGCCCGCATCAACACGCCCGAGACCAACATCATGACCGCCGAGGATCCGGTCGAGTTCAACCTGGTGGGTGTCAACCAGGTGCAGATCAAGGAGAGCATCGGGCTCAACTTCGCGGCGGCGCTGCGGTCGTTCCTCCGGCAGGACCCCAACATCATTCTGGTCGGCGAGATCCGGGATTTCGAGACGGCCGAGATCGCGGTCAAGGCGGCGCTCACGGGCCACCTGGTGCTCTCGACCCTGCACACCAACGACGCGCCGAGCACGGTGAACCGGCTGATGAACATGGGGATCGAGCCGTTTCTGGTGGCGAGCTCGGTCAATCTCATCTGCGCCCAGCGTCTGGTGCGGCGCATTTGTGCGAACTGCAAGGTCGACCACCCGCTGCCGCCGCAGGCGCTCATCGAGGCCGGCTTCAGTCCGGAGGAGGCGCACGTCGTGGTGCCGAAGAAGGGCACCGGGTGCGAGAAGTGCAACCAGACGGGCTACAAGGGCCGGGTGGGGTTGTACGAGGTCATGGAGATCACCGACGAGCTGCGGGAGCTCATCCTGGTCGGGGCCTCGGCCCTCGAGCTCCGCCGCAAGGCGATCGAGGAAGGCATGATCACGCTGCGGCAGAGCGGGTTGCGGAAGGTCAAGGACGGGATCACGACGATCGAGGAGGTCGCGCGGGAGACGGTCCGCTGAGGAGGCGTATGCCGACGCTGCCCGAACTGCTCAAGACGACGGTCGAGATGAACGGCTCGGATCTGCACCTGACGACCAATTCGCCGCCGGTCGTCCGCGTCGACGGCCGGCTCCGGCCGCTCGACCTGCCGCCGCTCAACGCGGCGGAGACCAAGCAGCTCGCCTACAGCGTCCTGACCGACGCCCAGAAGAAGCGCTTCGAGGAGACGCTGGAGCTGGACTTTTCGTTCGGCATCCGGGGCATCGCGCGCTTCCGGTGCAACGTGTTCAACCAGCGCGGGGCGGTGGCAGCGGTTTACCGGCTCATTCCGGAGCGCATCCGCACGTTCGAGGAGCTGGGCATTCCGAAGGTGGTGGCGCAGCTTGCGGATCGGCCGCGGGGTTTGGTGCTCGTGACGGGGCCGACCGGGAGCGGCAAGTCCACGACGCTCGCGGCGCTGCTCGACAAGATCAACAGCGAGCGCGAGGGGCACATCCTCACGATCGAGGACCCGATCGAGTACATCCACCAGCACAAGAAGTGCATCGTGAACCAGCGCGAGGTGCACAGCGACACGAAGGACTTCGCGAGCGCGCTGCGCGCGGCGCTCCGTGAGGACCCGGACATCGTGCTCATCGGCGAGATGCGCGACCTGGAGACGATCGAGTCGGCGCTCCGGATCGCGGAGACGGGGCACCTGACCTTCGCGACGCTGCACACGAACTCGGCAGCGCAGACGATCAACCGCATCATCGACGTGTTCCCGGCGCACCAGCAGGGGCAGATCCGCACGCAGCTCTCGCTCGTGCTCGAGGGCATCGTGTGCCAGGCACTGCTGCCCAAGGCCAATGGCCAGGGGCGCGTGGTGGCGATGGAGATCCTGGTCCCGACGCCGGCGATTCGGAACCTGATTCGCGACGACAAGATCCACCAGATCTATTCGGCCATGCAGGCGGGCCAGGAAAAGCTCGGGATGCAGACGATGAATCAGTCGCTCGCGACGCTCGTGCAGCGGCGGCAGATCACGCTGGAGACGGCCCTCGGCGCCTCGTCGCTCCGGGACGAGCTCATGGACCTCATCAACCGGGGGGTCGGGGTCGTGCCGGGCGCCGGATTGGGCCGACCCGCGGCGCCGGTGCCGCCGGCCGGGCGGCGGTAGGAGGAAAGGACCATGCCGACCTTTGCATTCACCGGGCGGAGCCGCGGCGGGCAGATCGTGACGGGCGAACGGGTGGCCGAGTCGATGGACGCCGCCGTGGCGGCGCTGCGGCGCGAACAGATCCTGGTGACGCGCATCGACCCGGTGAAGGCCGAGGCGAAGAAACCGGCGGCGCCCAAGCGCACCAAGCGCGTCCCGGCGAAAAACCTCGCCATCTTCACCCGGCAGTTCTCGGTCATGATCGACGCCGGCCTGCCGCTTGTCCAGTGCCTCGAGATCCTCGGCAAGCAGGAGCCCGACAAGAACTTCTCCCAGGTCATCCTCCAGGTGCGGAGCGAGGTGGAAGGCGGGGCGTCGCTCGCCGACGCGATGCGGAAGTTCCCCGGCGCGTTCGACGCGCTCTTCACCAACATGGTCGCCGCGGGGGAAGCGGGCGGCATCCTCGACACGATCCTCAAGCGCCTGGCGACCTACATCGAGAAGGCCGTCAAGCTCAAGGGCGAGGTCAAGTCGGCCATGATCTACCCGGTGGCCGTCCTCGTGATCGCCACGATCGTGGTGGCGGCCATCCTCTGGAAGGTCATCCCCACCTTCGCCGCGCTCTTCGCGGGCATGGGTGCGAGCCTGCCGCTCCCGACCCTGGTGGTCATCTGGATGAGCAACGCGCTCGTCAAGTACATCGGGTTCATCATCCCCGGCCTGGCGGCCCTGGGGTACCTGGTGCGGCGCTACTACGCGACCAACGCGGGGCGGCACGTCATCGACAACCTGCTCCTGAAGCTGCCCGTCCTCGGGCCCATCCTGCGGAAGGTGGCGGTCGCGCGGTTCTGCCGGACGCTGGCGACGCTGTTGAGCTCGGGCGTGCCCATCCTCGACGGGCTCGAGATCACGGCCAAGACCGCCGGCAACGCCATCGTCGAAGACGCGATCCTGAAGACGCGGGCGAGCATCGAGCGCGGCGAGACGGTGTCGAAGCCGCTCGCCGAGACGGGGGTGTTCCCGTCGATGGTCGTCCAGATGATCAACGTCGGCGAGACGACCGGGGCGCTCGACGCCATGCTCGCCAAGATCGCGGACTTCTACGAGGAGGAAGTCGACGCGGCCGTCGCCGGGCTCCTCACCTTGCTCGAGCCCATCATGATCGCGTTCCTGGGCGTCGTGGTGGGCGGCATCGTGATCGCGATGTATCTGCCGATCTTCGACCTGATCAGCAAGCTGACCTAGGAGGCGGGGCGCGTGGAGGTCACCAGGCGGCGGCTCGTCGGGCTCATCGCCGCGCGGGCGGCGATCGTGACGGTCCTGATGGGGTCGGCGATCCTCGTGCAGATCAACGCCCCGGGGACCTTCCCGGTGAACCCGTTCTTCTTCCTGATCGGGCTCACCTACGCCCTGACGGTCGTGTACGCCGTGACGTTGCGCTTCGCCGAGGCGCATCGGTGGCTGGTCGACATCCAGCTCGCCTGCGACGCCCTCATCGTCTCGGCCATGGTGTATCTGACCGGCGGGGTGGCGAGCTATTTCTCGTCGCTCTATGCGCTGCCCATCGTGGCGGCCAGCGTGCTGCAGCAGCGGCGCGGCGGGTTGACCACCGGGCTGGCGAGCGCCCTGATGTACGCCGGCCTGGTGATCTCGCAGTACACGGGGGCCCTGCAACTGCCGGGGGCCTCGTTCCCGAACCTGCCGGCCATTCGGGTGGCGGCGTTCACGGTGGGCCTCAACCTCTTCGGGTTCGTGACGGTGGCGTTCCTGAGCGCCTATCTCGCGGAAGGGTTGCGCCGCGCGGACGCCCGCCTGCGCCGCGCGTCGGACGCCCTCGCCGATCTGCAGGCGTTCAATCAACACGTCATCGACAGCCTCACGAGCGGGTTGCTCACGACGGATCCACGCGGGACGGTCCTGACGTTCAACCGCGCGGCCGAGGCCATCACGGGCGTGCCGGCGGCGGAGGCGGTCGGCCGGCCGGTGGCGGACGTGCTCCAGCTCCCGGCGGACTTCGAGCTGTCGGCAAGCGCGGGGAAGCGGCTGCCGGGGTCGCGGCTCGAGCTGGGCTTCGTGCGGGCCGACGGGCGGGCGATCGAGGTGGGCCTGAGTGCCGCGCCGCTCGTCACGCCGAAGGGGCAGGTCGGCTTCCTCGTGACGTTCCAGGACGTCACCGAGATCAAGCGCATCGAGCGCGAGCGGCGGGTCCAGCAGCGGCTGGCCGCGGTGGGCGAGATGGCGGCGGGCATGGCGCACGAGATCCGCAATCCGCTGGCGTCGATTTCGGGCTCGCTTCAAATGCTCCGGCAGGAGCTGCCCCTGACCGACGAGCAGGCCTGCCTGCTCGACATCGTCCTGCGCGAATCCGAGCGCCTGAACGACACGATCCGCGGCTTTCTCGCGTACGCCCGGCCCCAGCGGCTGTCGACCGTCCGGCTCGATCTCTGCCGGGTGCTCGCCGAGACGGCCACGCTGCTGCGGAACAGCGTCGAGTTCGGCGAGCGGCACGAGATCCGGCTCGAGCTCCCGCCAGAGGCGATCTGGTTCGAGGCGGACGAGGGACAGATCCGCCAGGTCGTGTGGAACCTGGCGAGCAACGGGTTGCGGGCGATGCCCGAGGGCGGGCGCCTGACGCTGGCGGCGGCAGTCGATGCGTCCGGGGACGTGCTCGTGACGGTGCGGGACGAGGGGGTGGGGATTCCGCCCGAGGAGCTGGACCACCTGTTCCAGCCGTTCCGCGGCGCGTTCGAACACGGCAGCGGCCTCGGCTTGGCGATCGTGCACCGGATTGTGACGGACTACGGGGGGGACGTGCAGGTGACGTCGGAGGTCGGGGC
>CAYZKQ010000188.1:0-3081 GCA_964478975.1 uncultured Vicinamibacterales bacterium
CGCGCGCGGCCAGACGCCGGCGCCGCCTGCGGCCCAGACGCCGCCGGGGCGCGACCCCGTGCTCGCGGAGGCGGACCGGGCGCTGGAGGCGATGGACTGGCGGCGCGCCGCGGAGGCGTACCAGCAGGCGGTGCGCCGGAATCCCAAAGACGCGGAGGCGTGGTTCCATCTGGGGGTGGCGCTGGCTGAGGCCGGCGACTTCCGGCGGGCGGCGGAGGCCTTCGACCAGGCCGGCGGCCTGGGGCTCGGCGACTCGCCCACGATGGCCTGGCAGGCGGCGCTCGTCAACGCGAAGCTCGGCCGGGCGGAGAAGACGATCGAGTGGCTCGCCACCGTCGTGGACGGCGGCCTCCGCTCGGCGGTCCTCACCTCGGCGCCGGAGTTCGCCTTCGTCCGCGACGACCCGTCGTTTCAAGCGCTCGTCGCGCGCGCGGCGGGCAACGACCGCTCGTGCGCGGCGCCCGTCTATCGCGCCCTCGATTTCTGGCTGGGCGACTGGGCGATCTACAACGAAGACCGCGTGCGCGTGGGCACGAACTCGGTCACCAAGACGCCCGACGGCTGCGCCATCGTCGAGACGTGGACCGGCGCGCTCGGCGACGGCGGCCGCAGCCTGACCTTCTACGACGACCGCACGAAGCGCTGGAAGCAGGTCTGGATCGGCGACGCGGGCGGCGTGGTGGAGCAGGAAGGGAGCGTCCAGGGAGACACCTTGACGCTGCAGGGCGAGACGATCCGTCCCGACGGCGCGCGCGTGCTCAACCGCTTGACGCTCGCCGCCGGCGCGGACGGGCGCCTGCGGCAGCGCGCCGAGATCTCCCAGGACGGCGGGCGCACGTGGGGGGTGCAGTTCGACTTCACGTACGTCCGCCTCGACCGGCGGAGCCGCTGACCGGGGGCGCCGCGAACAGGGGGACAGGCAGGTGACGACCGCGAGCGACCATCCACCGCTGGAACTCGAGCTGGCCTGGAGCGGCGACTTGGTCTTTTCGGGAACCTCGGGCGAGGCGCGCCTGGTTCTCGACGGCCGCCAGCAGGCGGGCCCCTCGCCGATGCAGGCGCTGGCGTCCGCGCTGGCGGGCTGCATGGCGATCGATCTCGTGACGATCTTGACGAAGGGCCGGCACGAGCTGCGGGGCCTCCACGCGCAGCTCGTCGGCCGGCGGGCCCCCGAGGCGCCGCGGCGCTTTCTGGCCTTCGAGCTGCGGTTCGTTGTCAACGGACCCATCCCGCGCGAGGCGGTGGACCGCGCCATCCAGCTCTCGCGCGAGAAGTACTGTTCGGTGTGGCATTCGCTCCGCGAGGACATCGCGTTCACCGTGACGGCCGAGATCGCGGCCGCTCCCGCGGAGCAGGGGCTCGGGAGTCGCGACGGGAGGAGCGCATTATGACGCGCGGGTGGGGGCTGGCGGTCGCGATGGCCGGCGCGGCCCTGACGGCCGCGACGGCCGGCCAGTCGGAGGATCCGGCGTCGCTCGAGGCGCGCGCCCGCGCCGCGCTCGCGCCCATCGAGGGCGAGCTGCCGGTCGACGGGCTGCGCCGGCCGGTCGAGGTCATCCGCGACCGCTGGGGCGTGCCGCACATCTACGCCCAGACGGTCGAGGATCTGTTTTTCGCGCAAGGATTCGTCGCCGCGCAGGATCGGCTCTGGCAACTCGACCTGTGGCGCCGCACCGCCGAGGGGCGCCTGGCCGAAGTGCTGGGACCGTCCGCCGTCGACCGCGACATCTTCGCGCGGCTCCTTCGGTACCGGGGCGACCCGGAGGCCGAATGGCGCAGCTACAGCCCGGACGCGCGGCGCATCGCCGAGGCGTTCGTGGGCGGCGTGAACGCCCAGGTGGCCTACGTGAGGCAGCATCCCGAGAAGCTGCCCATCGAGTTCCAGCTCACCGGCACGCGGCCGGAGCCGTGGACGCCCGAGGTCGTCATCAGCCGCATGGCCGGCTACGTCATGACACGGAACGCGCGCAGCGAGGTGCAGCGCGCCCGGCTCGCCCAGCGCGTGGGGTTCGCCCGCGCGGCCGAGCTCATGCGCCCCGACCCGCCGGTGCCCCTCGTGCTGCCCGAGGGACTCGACCTCGCCGACATCACTGACGACATCCTCCGCCTGCCCAACGCCGCGAGCGCGCCCATCCGGTTCAGCGACGCGGCCAGACCCGAGGGCGGACTCCGCGACTTCGGGTTCCGCCGGCCGGGTGCCGCGGGCGGCGCGGGGGCGGAAGGAATCGGCCCCGAGCCCGATCCGGTGGGCTCGAACAACTGGGTCGTGGCGGGCCGCTTGACGACGAGCGGCCGGCCGCTGCTCGCGAACGATCCCCACCGGACGCTCGCGCTGCCGTCGCTGCGCTACACGGTGCATCTCGACGGGCCGGGCTGGCGCGTCATCGGCGCCGGCGAGCCGGCGCTCCCGGGGGTCGCGGCGGGCCACAACGAGCACATCGCGTTCGGCTTCACCATCGTGGGGATCGACCAGCAGGACCTCTACGTCGAGCGCCTCAACCCGGCGAACCCGGACGAGTACCTGCATCAGGGGCGCTGGGAGCCGATGCGGGTCGAGCGCGAGACGATTGCCGTGAAGGGCGGGGCGCCGCGGCCGGTCGAGCTGCGGTTCACGCGGCACGGTCCGGTGATTCACCTGGACCGCGCGCGGGCGCGCGCCTACGCCCTGCGCTGGGTGGGCCTGGAGCCGGGCACGGCGGGCTACCTGGCGTCGCTCTCGCTCGACGTGGCGCGGAACTGGGCGGAGTTCCTGCAGGCGGTCGAGCGCTGGAAGGTGCCCTCGGAGAACCTCGTGTACGCGGACCGCGACGGCCACATCGGCTGGGTCGCAGCGGGGCTGGCCCCGATCCGTCCGACCTGGAACGGACTCCTGCCGGTGCCGGGCCACGAAGGCCGGTACGAGTGGGACGGCTTCCTGCGCGTCGCCGACCTGCCCCAGGCGTACGATCCGCCCGAGGGCTTCATCGCGACGGCCAACCACAACATCCTGCCGCCTGGATACACCAAGGTGCTCGGCTACGAATGGAGCGCACCGTTCCGCTACTGGCGGATCCGCGAGGTGTTGGCCGCGCGGCGGGCGCA
>CAYZKQ010000188.1:3181-6160 GCA_964478975.1 uncultured Vicinamibacterales bacterium
GCGGCCGGCGAGCGCCTCTCGCTCGAGGAGCTGTACGAGGCGGTCCAGCGCGCGGACGAGGAGATCCTGGCGGTGCTGGTCGGCGCGTCTCTCGACGCCGCCGTCGCCGAGGCGGAGCGCCGGATGGGGCCGGACCCCGCGGCGTGGGCCTGGGGACGGATCCACCGCGCCCGCTTCGAGCACCCCCTCGCCACGACACCCGCGCGCCGCGCCGTGTTCGACTTGCCGCCCGTGCCGCGCGGCGGCGACGGCACTACGCCGAACGCGACCGGCAGCGGCGACTGGCAGACGAGCGGCGCGTCGTATCGGGAAGTGATCGACCTGGCCGACTGGGGTCGGTCCACGACCATCAATGTCCCCGGCCAGTCGGGCCAGCCGACCAGCCCCTTCTACGCGAACCTGTTGCCGCTCTGGGCCGAAGGTCGGTACCATCCGATGCTCTTCTCGCGGGCGGCCGTCGAACAGCACGCGGCGGCCAGATTGGTCCTCGTGCCCGCGCCGCGATAAGGAGCCCTCTCCCGCACGTCGGCCCGGTCGCGTGCGGAGGCTGGGGCTCTCAGGCCCGGCGCGCCGTCGAGACCTCGCCGATGCCGTCGCGGCTCCGGCGCCTCTCTCCCTCTTTGGGCGCGGCGGTCGTCCGAGGCGCGCGCCGCGCGCGGCGCGTATAATCCGCACCAGCACATGAGGGGGTGCGACGATGGCCTTGGACCGTTCCGCGTCTCTCAGCCGGCGCCGCTTCGCGCATCTGCTCGCCGGGTCGGCCGCGGCCGGCCTGGCGGCGTGGCGCGCATGGCCGACCGATGCCACCGCGGCGGCCTGCGGACCTCCGCAGGCGGCCGCGGCCTCGCGCTTGTCGGAGTCCTCCTGGGAAGGCGTCCGCGACCAGTTCGTCATGCCCCGCGAGCTGGCGTGCCTGAACGCCGCCAACCTGTGTCCCTCGCCGCGGCCGGTGCTCGAGGTCCTGGAGCGGGCGACGCGCGAGGTCGACCGCGACCCGTCGCCGCAGCAGCGGCGGAAACTGACCGAGGGGAAAGAGCGCACCCGGGCGATCGTGGCGGAGTTCCTGGGCGCGGCGCCGGAGGAAATCGTCCTCACGCGCAACACGAGCGAGGCCAACAACATCGTCTCGAGCGGCCTCGACTTCGCGCCGGGCGACGAGGTGGTCATCTTTTCGGACAATCATCCGAGCAACCACCGGGCGTGGACCGACAAGGCCGTGCGGCACGGCTTCACCGTGAAGGTGGTCGACCAGGTCAATCCGCACCCGGGTGCGGACTATTACGTGGAGGCGTTCCTGAAGGCGTCAACGCCGCGCACGAAGCTCTGGGCCTTCACGCACGTAACGAACACGGTGGGGGACGTCCTCCCGGCCGCAGCGCTCTGCCGGGCGGCGCGCGAGCGCGGCATCCTGACACTCGTCGACGGCGCCCAGAGCTTCGGTGTGCTCGGCCTCGACCTGCACGCGATGGGATGCGACTTCTTCACCGGGAGCGGGCACAAGTGGCCGTGCGGGCCGCGCGAAACGGGCGTGCTCTTCGTCCGCCGGGCGGTGCAGGCGCGGCTCCATCCGAGCGTCATCAGTCTGTACGCGGGCGCCGTGGGCGCGTCCCGGACGCTCGAGGCTTACGGCCAGCGCGACGAGGCGGCCCTTCTCGCGTTCGGCGAGGCGCTGCGCTTCCAGATGCAGGTGGGCCGCGAGGCCATCGAGCGCCGCGCGCGCGAGCTGGCGCAGGCCGTCGTGGAGGGCCTCCGGCGGATCGACGGGGTGACGCTCTGGACGCATCCCGACCCGGCGCGATCGGCCGCGGTCGTGTCGTTCCGCCCCGGGTCGCTCGACCCGCGGAGCCTCGCCGAGGCGCTCTACGAGCGCGACCGCATCGTGTGCGCGGTGCGGGCCGGGGCCGACCGGCCCGGCCTGCGGGTCTCCCCCCACTTTTACAATCTGATGAGCGAGGTGGAGCGCACCGTGGCGGCCGTGGCCCGGTACATGAAGTCGGGGCTGGCGTGAGGGGAACAGGACCAAGACCGAGCGCCCGACGGGCGACCCAAGGATCGAGAGCCTGAATGTCATGGAGCTCCCGGAGCGACCGAGAGACGGACTACGTCCTGACCGAACACGCCCGGGACGCCCTCCAGAAGCGGCGAATCCAGCTCGCCTGGATGGAGCGCGTATTGAGGGCGCCGGAGGTGACCGAGGCCGATCCCGTGGATGCCGACCTGGAGCACCGGCTGGCACGTATTCCTGAATTCGGACATCGTGTGTTGAGGGTCATTGTCGACGTCACAAGAACACCGCCACAGGTCGTTACGGTATTCTTCGATCGAAGGAGGGCGACCCTGTGAAGTTGAAAGTGGACCGACAAGCCGACGCGCTTTACTTGAGTTTGAGCGAAGCACCTTCGGCTCGTTCAGAGGAGGTCTCCCCCGGCATCATCGTCGATTACGACGATCAAGACCGCGTCGTCGGGATCGAGATGCTGTATTTGTCGAAACGAGCCCCGGAGGCCGACATTCGGCGCCTGTTGTTCGAATCTGTCCCGGAAGTCGCGTGACGCAGCGAGCAGCTTTCGTGAGGGGGCCCACGCGTCGCGACCGCTGGATCCGGAGCCTGCCATTTCATCCAGGGCCGCTCCCGCGAGCATCTCGACCACGACCTTCAACTGGTGTAGGCGCTCGTCAAGGCCATGGAAATCATCGGCGAGGCACCCTATCAGATGGCTCCAGAGTCTCGAACGGAGATCCCCGACATCCCCTGGCAGGACATCATCGGGATGCGTCATCGTCCGGTCCACGCTTCTTTTGACATCAACCCGGTCGTTCTCTAGAAGACCATCGCCGAGGCGTTGCCGACACTCGTCGAGGTCCCGCTTTCCGGTTCTCGAGGTGGTCGGCCTGCGGGCGGGCTGAGGTCGAGACCGGGCGCGGCCGGGTCAGCCGTTTTTGAGGGCGGCGAGGGGGTCGAGGCGGAGGGCGCGGCGG
>CAYZKQ010000189.1:0-6157 GCA_964478975.1 uncultured Vicinamibacterales bacterium
CGGCCAGCCGGCGCGCCAGCCGCTCGGGTGCGCGCGTCACGACTCGGCGCTGCGCGACCCGCCCACGACCTCGCGGAGCGCCTGCTTGACCTCGCCCGCCGCCTTGGCGGCCGTCTCGCTCACGCGTTCGGCCGTCTGGGCGTAGGCCTCGCGGGCCGAGGCGCGCGCCCGCCGGGCCGATTCGGCGAGCTGCCGGCGCAGCTCGCGGCCGCTCTTGGGCGCGAACAGCAAGGCCAGGCCCGCGCCGACGGCGGTGCCTAGGAGCAGGCCCGCCAGAAACGCCCCGCCGGACACACGCTCCATCGTCTCGTGTTCACGCACCATGGCACACCTCCATCGGAGGGAACGGAACGAGGGACGCCCGGACGGGCGGGCTCAGCGCGACCCCACGACGTCCTGGAGGGTGCGCCAGCTCTCGTCGGCGGCGGCGCGGGCTTTTTCCACCGTGCGCTTGAGGCGGCGCACCTCCGCCACGAACTCGTCGATCTGCGGGTCGATGCGCTGGCGGACGCGACGGCCGGCCTCGGTGAGATACAGGAAGCCGCACACGCCGCCGGCGAGCGCGCCTGCCACCGCCGCGACGAGCACCTTGGTCCGGTCGTCCACCTCGCCTGCCTCCGGAATCCAGCATACCAGAGCCGGCTCTGGAGGCAAGCCCGTCACGACTCGGCCCGGCGCGGCCGCGGGTCCTGAATGTTGTGGCGGCGCATCTTGCTGTAGAGGGTCGGCCGGTAGAGCCCGAGCAAGCGGGCCGCCGCCTGCTTGTTCCAGGCCGTCCGCTCGAGGGTCTGCAGGATCGTCATGCGCTCGATCTCGGCGAGCGTCCGGCCCACGGGCACCGCGAAGTCTGGCGTGGCGGCGCCGCCGCCGGCCCGGATCGACTCCGGCAGATCCGCCGGCGTGATCTCCGGGCCTTTGGCCACCAGCACGCCGCGCTCGATGGCGTTTTCGAGCTCGCGCACGTTGCCCGGCCACCGGTGTTTCATGAGCAGCCGGTACGCCTCGGGGGCGATGCCCTGCACCGGCCGGCCGTGGCGCCGCCGATACTTCGCGAGAAAGTGCTCGCAGAGCAGCGGCAGATCCTCGAGCCGCTCGCGCAGCGGCGGCACCCTCAGGGTGATCGTGTTGATGCGGAAGTAGAGGTCCTCGCGCAGGGTGCCGGCCCGCAGCGCGGTCTCGATGTCCGCGTTCGTCGCGCAGATGAGCCGGAAATCCACCCGCACCACGCGATCGCTCCCGATCGGCCGGTACTCGCGGTCCTGCAGCACGCGCAGCAGTTTCGTCTGCAGATACACCGGCATCTCGGCGATCTCATCGAGCAGGAGCGAGCCGCCCGCGGCCGCCTCGAGCAAGCCCTCGCGGTCCGCCACCGCGCCGGTGAACGCGCCGCGGCGATGCCCGAACAGTTCGTCCTCGATGAGGTCCTTCGGCAGGGCGGCGCAATTGATCTTGACGAAGGGGAAGCGCGCGCGCTTGCTCAAGGCGTGCAGGGCGTTCGCGATGAGCTCCTTGCCGGTCCCGTTCTCCCCCTGGATGAGCACGTTGGCGTCGCTCGCGGCCACGCTCCGCACGAGGTCGAGCAGCTCGACCATCTGGCGGCTCTTGCCGACGATGCCGTCGAGCGGCGCGCGGTGCTCGAGCTGCCGCCGCAGCGCGAGATTCTCGTCGACAAGCTGGCGGTGCTCGACCGCGCGCGCCACGAGCGCCAGCAGCGTCTCGGGCTCGACCGGCTTCTCGACGAAGCTGTGCGCCCCAGCCTTCATCGCCTCGACCGCCTTCGCGACGCTGCCGTGACCGGTGAGGATCACGACCGCCGCCGAGGGCTCGGCCGCGCGGAACCGCCGCAGCAGCTCGAGACCGTCGAGGTCGGGCAGACGCAGGTCCACCACCACCGTGTCGGGGCGCCACTGGTGGAACAGATCTTCACCCCGGGCTCCGGACAGCGCCGTCCGCACCTCGTACCCGGCGTGGGTCAACACCGCCGCCAGGAACTGCAGCATCTCGGGCTCATCGTCGATCGCCAGCACCCGCGCGCCGCGGCGCGCGGGCTCGTCGGCCCGAGACCCGAGCAGCTTCGTCGCGGAACTCGGCCCTCCCGACACGTGCGTCCTCCTGGCTCCGAAGCGGCGTCATTATAGCCCCGGGCTCACCGCTCGGACTCGGGATAGCCGTGCGCGCCGATGAGCGGCACGAACACACACCCCTCGCGGACCTCGCGGACGAACCCCGTGCGCCGCCGCGTCTCGACGACCAACTCCTGAAAGCCCGGCCCGCCGACCGGGATGACCAGCCGGCCCCCCTCGGCGAGCTGCGCCCGCAGGGTCTCGGGCACGGCGGGCGCCGCCGCCGTCACGAGAATCCCCGCGTACGGCTGCCCCTCGGGGTAGCCGAGCGACCCGTCGCCGACCACGACCCGGACGTTCGCGTACCCCAGCTCCTGCAGCAGCCGCGCGGCCCGCTCCGCCAGCGTCTGGTGGCGCTCGATCGTGATGACCTCGCGGGCGAGTCGGGCCAGGACGGCGGCTTGATACCCGGAGCCCGTGCCCACTTCGAGCACCCGGTCGTCCGGCGAGGGATCGAGCGCCGCCGTCATGGCGGCGACCATGTAGGGTTGGGAGATCGTCTGGCCTTCCCCGATGGGCAACGGCCGGTCCTCGTAGGCGGCCGCGCGGTACTCCGGCGGCACGAACAGGTGCCGGGGCACCTCGAGCATCGCCGCCAGGACCCGCGGGTGCCGCAGGCCCCGGGCCCGGATCTGGCGCTCGACCATCTCCGCCCGCAGCGCCGCGAAGTCCAACCCGGAGGCGGACGCCCCGGCCGGCATGGCGCCATTCTACCCGGGATCGCGGGCGCCGGGCGCCGCGGTAGAATGCCGCGATGCCCGACCAGCCCACGCCCGCGCCCCCCGGGCGGCCGCCCGATCCGCCGCGGGACGACAAGATGCTCTGCGATCGCTGCGGCGCCGAAATGTTCCGCATGCACGCCGTCTGGCGCTGCCCCGTCTGCGGGTTCAAGACCGACTGCTGCGGCTGGTAGGCAGGACCGCCCGCGAGAGGAGGTTCCGGTGTCCACGGCGATCCTCGAGGTGGCCCGCGAGGGCTCGGTGGCGCGGGTCACGCTCAACCGACCCCAGGTTCGCAACGCCCTGAACGACGAACTCATCGCCGCCCTGACGCGCTGGGCGCACGAGGCCCGGACGGCGCCTGGCTTGCGCGTCGCGGTCCTCGCCGGGGCTGGACCGGTGTTCTGTGCCGGTGCGGACGCCGTGTGGATGGCGCGGACGATCCGCTACAGCCAGGAAGAGAATCGGCGCGATGCCGAGGCCTTCGCCGACCTCCTCGACGCCCTCGACACGTTGCCCTTTCCCCTCGTCGCTCGCATACAGGGTGCCGCGCTCGGCGGCGGGGCCGGCCTGGCATCGGTGTGCGACGTGGTCGTGGCCGCCGAAGACGCGGTCTTCGGGTTTACGGAGGTGAAGCTCGGAATCCCCCCGGGGGCGATCTCGCCCTACGCCGTGGCGAAAATCGGTCCGTCGGCGGCGCGGGCGCTCTTCCTCACCGGGGCACGCTTCAGCGCCGCGCGTGCCAGGGAGATCGGGCTGGTCCACACGGTCGTGCCCGCCGGGCAGCTCGACGAGGCGATCGCCGCCGCCGTGCGCGACGTCCTCACCGCCGGCCCGACCGCCGTCGCCGCCGCCAAGCGGCTCATCAGCGCGGTGGCCGGACGCGCCCCGCGCGAGGTCCGCCCCCTGACCGTCGAGGCGATGGCCCGCCACCGGGTCTCGGACGAAGGCCAGGAAGGGCTGCGCGCGTTTCTGGACAGGCGCCGGCCGACCTGGGCGGAGGACGGCCCGAGCCGCGCCTGACGCCCGCGTCGTCGGACGCGATGGACAAAGGGGGCGGCGCCGCCGGACGCGACGCCGCCCCTACCGCGCCACTGGGGTGCAGTCAGGCTGAGGCGCGGTCACTTGCCGGCCGGTGCGACGGTAATCTGGGTGGCGATGAGCTTCCCACCCGATTCCCGGTAGCGCACCTTCACGTTGCGGCCGGTCAGACTGGACAGGTCACCCGGCTTGAGGGTCTTCGACCCCTCACGGATACGGGTGTTCGAGTCGACCGCGACCGTCTGGTCGCCCGTCGCGGTCTTGACCGTCACGGCGCTGGCTGACGCATCGTAGGCCGCGATCGTCCCGCTCAACGCCTCGGGCCGCGCCGCGCGGGCGCCCCGCGCCTGCCCCCGCTGAGCAGACTGAGCGGCGCTCGCCCCCTTCGCGGCCGGCGTCTTGCTCTCCTGCGTCGCGCTCGCGAGCGCCCCCGCGCTCCAGAGCGCCGCGATGCCCACAACCAACGCGTACCACTTCAGTGATTTCATCGACCCCTCGCCTCCTTGCCGCCGCGGACGGCCCGCACGAGCCGTCTGGACAACCTGTCGGGGGGACGGGGTCGGGATCGTTCGACCTGGGCCGTCCCCTCGGCACACGAGGTGGACTCAAGGCGTGTACCAGCGGTGGCGCCTGGACGTAAGATGAGCATAAGTGGCTGGCGCGATGGCGATTACCGTGGGGCGCGAGGTCTCCCCGCGGGGTCGGTCGGACGACAAATCCGCCACGGTGTGGCGTCGATGCTGATTCCCAAGACCCTGCGCGGCCGCATGCTCTTGCTGGTGGCCGGTGTGGTCACGGCGGTCGTGGCGGCGACCGAGTACATCGAGTCGCGGACCTTCGCCCGGGCCGCCGCGGTGGAGCTGGCGCGGATGGCGGAGTCGACGGCCCTCGCGTTGGCGGACGACCTGGAAGTCCGCCGAACGCCCCTCGATCGCGGCGAGCTCGGCAGGCGGATCCACGAGTTTATCGAGGCCTTTCCAGCGGTTCGCGCCATCTCCATCGTGGCGGTGCCCGGCGATCGGCCGACGGTGGTCGCCAGCACGGCTGCGGATGTCAGCCCGCTGGCCGTCGAGGCCGGGCGCCGGGCGGTGGCCTTGCGGTCCACCGTCTGGGTCGACGCCGGCCCGGTCCGCACGGTCGCGACGCCGTTCGGCACGGCGCCGAACTCGGTCGACGGCGCGGTAGTGGTGTCCGTGTCGCTCGCGGGGGTCGAGCAGGCTCGCCGTCAAGCGTGGTTGCAGGCCTGGTGGATCGCGCCCGCGGCGATTTTCGTCCTGACGCTGCTCGTCGACCTGCTCAGCGACCGCTTCATCCACCGCCCGCTCGGGGCGATTCGCGCGGCGATCGGCCGCGCGGCGGAGGGGGATCTCGCCGCGCGCGCGCCGGTCGCCCGCGACGACGAGCTCGGGCAGGTGGCGCGCGGCCTGAACGAGATGCTGGGGCGGCTGGAGAACTTCAACGCGGAGCTGCAGCGGCGGGTGGAGGACGCGACGCGGGAGCTGCGGCAGCGCAACCGCGAGCTCACCGAGACCTACCAGCGCATCCTGACGCTGCGCGAGGCGCTCGCGCGCGCCGAGCAGATGGCGGCGGTCGGTCACATGGCGGCCCGCGTGGCCCACCAGGTCGGCACACCCTTGAACCTGGCCTCGGGCTACATCCAGATGCTGCGCCAGGAAGAGGTAGGCAACGAACGGCTCCGCGCGCGCCTGGCCATCGTGGCGGAGCAGATCGACCGGGTCACTGCCGAACTGCGGACCATTCTCGACCAGGCTCGTCCGCCGGCGCACCGCCAGGTCGTGCGCGTGGCGGACGTGGTGGCGCGTGTGGCCGAGATCGCGCGGCCGCGTCTCGAGGGCCAGGGTGTCTGCCTCGAGGTTTGCGTCGACGCCGCGTGCCCGGACGTCGAAGTCGACGTGGTCCAGTTCGAGCTCGCGCTCCTGAACCTGGTGACCAACAGCCTCGACGCGATGCCGGACGGGGGCGTCCTGACGGTCGACGCGCGGCGGTCGGCGACCGGCGACCTCGCGCTCGAGGTCCGGGACACCGGCGTCGGCATCCCGCCGGAGTGGCTCCCGCGCATTTTCGAACCGTGGGTGACGAGCAAGCCCCCCGGGCGGGGCACCGGGCTCGGTCTGAGCGTCGCCCGCGACGTGATTCGAGCCCACGGCGGCCACATCGCGGCCGAGAGCCAGCCGGGCGCGGGCACGACGATCACCCTCGAGCTGCCGGCCGTGCGCGCGGCCACGGGCGGCCGCCCGGCCTCCGCGCCGGCGG
>CAYZKQ010000190.1:0-6156 GCA_964478975.1 uncultured Vicinamibacterales bacterium
AGATTAGAAGTGCAGCCGCCGCGCCAGGGCCACGATCTGCCGGAGCTGCTCGAGATCGCGCCGCGCCACCGGCAGCGTCCCGAGCACCGGGCGGCGCTCGCCCGCCCCGTCGCCCGGCACCCCGTCGACGCGGCCGAGCGGTACGAGCAGGCTCCCGATCAAGATCGCGTTCGTCAGGGTGTCCGGCGCGACCTCGAACCGCCCGCGGTAGGCGTCGAGCGCCGCCAGAAAGCGCCAGACCGCGGGCGGCGGCGCCTCGAGCTCCGGGGTCACGTGCCGGAGCAACCCCGACGCAGCGAGGGCCCGGAAGGTCCGCTCGGCCGCGCCCGACCGCAGAATCTTGTAGTACTCCTCGAGCAGCCGCGGCGCCGCCGCCGCCGCGATGAGTGCCTGGTTGCGTGCGATGGCGTCGGCGACCGGCGGGTCGATCTGAAACTCCAGGCGCGACGCCAGCACGATCGCGCGGAGCATGCGGACCGGGTCCTCCCGGAACCGCACGTCTGGGTCGCCGATGGCCCGGACGACCCGCGCCTCAAGGTCGCGGAGGCCACCCACGTAGTCGATGACCGAGAACGTCGCGATGTCATAGAAGAGCGCGTTGACCGTGAAATCGCGGCGGAACGCGTCCTCTTCCGGCGTCCCGAACGTGTTCTCCCGGTGCGGCGGCGGGGGTGCCGCCGGGCCCTCGCCCCCCTCGGCGACGGCCGGCGGCTCGGGGTTTTCGCGCCGGAACGTGGCCACCTCGATCGTCTTCGGCCCGAACTTGACGTGCGCCAGCCGGAACCGCCGCCCGATGATCCAGCAGTTCCGGAACAACTTCTTGATCTGGTACGGGTGCGCGTCGGTGCCGACGTCGAAGTCCTTCGGCCGCCGCCCGAGCAGCAGGTCCCGGACGCTGCCGCCGACCAGGTACGCCAGAAACCCGTGCGCCTTCAGCCGATACAAGACCTTGAGGGCGTCAGGGTCGATAAGGCGGCGGGAAATGGGGTGCTCGGCGCGGGGAACGATCAGGGGTTCGACCATCGGAACCGCTGGAACGATTATAGGCCGGCGCCGGGCCCAGCGGGCCGTTCCGGCCGCTACGGCTTCGCGTCCTTCCAGTTGGCGCCGATCCCCACGTCCACCGTGAGGGGGACCGCGAGCTCGGCGGCCCGCTCCATGTGCGCGCGCGCCAGCGCGGCGACCGCGGCCGCGTGCTCGTGCGGGGCCTCGAAGAGCAGCTCGTCGTGCACCGTGAGGATCATCCGGGCGCCGAGCCCGGAGGCGGCGAGCGCCGCGTGCACCGCGATCATGGCGCGCTTGAGGATGTCCGCGGCGGTGCCCTGGATCGGCAGGTTCACGGCCACGCGCTCGGCCGCCGCCCGGATCTGGGGGTTCTTGCTCGCCAGCTCCGGCACGAGCCGCCGGCGCCCGAACAGCGTCCGGACCACCCCCGTCCGCCGGGCGTCCTCGAGGGTCCGGTCGATGAACGCCCGCACGCCGGGGAAGCTTGCGAAGTACGCCTCGACGATGGCCTGCGCCGCCGCCTGGGAGACCCCGATGTCGCGCGCGAGCGTGAAGGCGGTCTTCCCGTAGAGCAGCGCGTAGTTGACGATCTTCGCCCGCCGCCGCCGCTCGTACGGGTCGAGCCCCGACCCCTCGCCGAAGATCTGCCGCGCGGTCCGCTCGTGGATGTCCTCGCCCGCGCGGAACGCCTCCCGCAGGGCCTCGTCGCCCGACAGGTGCGCCAGCACGCGCAGCTCGATCTGCGAGTAGTCGGCCGAGACGAGCACCCAGCCCGGCTCGGCGACGAAGGCCCGGCGGATTTCGCGGCCCAGCTCGGTGCGGATCGGGATGTTCTGCAGGTTCGGGTCGCTGCTGCTCAGCCGCCCCGTGGCCGCCGCGGCCTGGTTGAACGACGTGTGGACGCGCCCGGTCTCGGGGTGGACGAGCTGCGGCAGCGCGTCGAGGTAGGTGCCCTTCAGCTTCTGCAGGGCGCGCCACTCGAGGATCTCCCGCGGCAACTCGTGCACGAGCGCCAGCTCTTCGAGCACGTCGCCCGCCGTCGAGGCGGCCCGCGTCTTGCCGGTCCGCCGGAGCGCGGGGAGCCGGAGCTTGTCGAAGAGAATCTCGCCGACCTGCTTGGGCGACAGGATGTTGAACTCCGCGTCCGCCAGCTCGAAAATGCGCCGGCGCCGCACCGCCAGCTCCTGCTCGAGCCGTTCGGCCTGCGCCGCGAGCGCTGCGCGGTCGATGCGCACGCCCGCCTGTTCGAGGTCCACCAGCACGGGGATCAGGGGGCGTTCGATCTCGTCGTAGACCGCCGCCAGGCCCTCCGCGTCGAGGCGCGCCCGCAGCCGGCCGGCGAGCTGGAGCGGCAGGTCCGCGCGCTCGGCGGCGTAGTCGCGGAGCGCGTCGACCGGCACGTCGGCGATCGGCACGGCCCGCGCACCCTTGCCGCACAGCGCCTCGGCCGTGAGCGCTTTGTAGCCGAGCTCTTCCAGGGCGATGACCTCGAGGTCCTGACTGGCCCGCGTTGCATCGAGCAGATAGCTGGCGAGCATGGTGTCCAGATCGAGGCCGCGCAGGGCGACCCCGAGGCGCGCCAGCACGATCGCCATCGTCTTCAGGTCGTGGCCGACCTTCGCGACCGCCGGGTCCTCGAGGACGGGGCGGAGCGCGTCGATGACGCGTCCCGGCTCGAGCTGGAACAGACCCGCGAGGCCCGAGTGGCCGAGCGGGACATAGCGCGCGCGGCGGGGCGCCGTCGCGACGGCGACGCCGACCAGCGCGGCCCGCATGGCCGACGGCCCGTCCCAGAGCACGTGCAGGCCGACGCGGGACGCCCCGCGCAGCTCCCGGACGAGCGTCTCGAGCTCCGCCTCCGTGGACACCGTGCGGTAGTCCTTCTCGACCGTCGCCGCCGTCGGCGCGTACTCCAGGACGAGCGACCGGAACCCGAGCCGGCTGAACAGCGCGAAGGCCCGCGCCGGCGACGGACCACGGTAGCGGAGCGCCGCCGGGTCGAACGCGATCGGCACGTCGGTCCGGATGCGGGCCAGCTCGCGGCTCTGGCGCGCCGTGTCGGCGTGGGCGGCGAGCGCCTCCCGGTAGCGCCGCTGCGGCAGTTCGGCCGCGTGCGCGAGCAGCGCGTCGAGCGACCCGTAGGCGGCGATGAGCTCCCGGGCGCCCTTCTCGCCGATGCCCGGCACCCCCCGGATGTTGTCGACCGCGTCGCCCATCAGGGCCAGGACATCGACCACCTGCGCCGGCCGCACCCCGAGCTTCTCGACGACCGCCGCCTCGTCGTACCACGTGCCTTCGTCGCGGGGGTTGTACACCTTGATCGGGCCGCCGACGAGCTGGAAGAAATCCTTGTCGCCGGTCACGATCGCCACCTCGAACCCGCGCGCCCCCGCTTCGACCGCCAGCGTCCCGATGACATCGTCGGCTTCGTAGCCCTCGGCGGCGAGCACCGGCACGCCGAGTGCTTCGCACGCTTCGTGCACCCACGGGATCTGCTCGGCCAGATCCGGCGGCATCGGCGGGCGGTGCGCCTTGTAGTCGGCCGCCAGCTCGGTCCGTACCGTCGGCCGGCCCACGTCGAAGGCCGCCGCGATCAGCTCCGGCTGGTGCTCGGCGAGCAGCTTCCGGAGCATCGTGACGAACCCGTAGACCGCGTTGGTCGACCGGCCGTCGGGGCCGGTGAGCCCGCGGATGGCGTGGTACGCGCGGTACATCTGGGAGCTGCCATCGACGAGGTACAGGCGAGGCATGCGAATCGCGGCGCCCCTCAGGGCTGACAGCGGACCGCTGTCAGCATATCATTCCATCCCGTGCGCCTTCGCGTGCGCCTCTGGCTCGCGTGTCTCGTGCTGGCGGCGACCGGGACCGCCTGCGCCCGGGGATTCGCCAGGGATTACGAGTACGAAGAAGAAATCTATTTCGCCCTCGATGGGTCCGCCACCGTCGTGGTCAACAGCTCCATCCCGGCGCTGGTGGCCGTCGCCGGCCTCGACCTCGACCCGCACCCGCGCGCGCGCCTGGACCGCCGACGCATCGCGGCGGCCTTCGCGTCACCGGCCGCCCGGGTCCTCCGCGTCAGCCGCCCGTGGCGCCGCCACGGGCGCCGGTTCGTGCAGATTCGGCTCGAGGTCCCCGACATCCGCCGCCTGTCCGAGGCGCCCCCGTTCCGGCACGCGCGCCATCGCGTCGAGCGGCGCGGCGGCGAGATTGTGTACCGCCAGACGGTGGAGCCGCCGGGGCGCCCAGCACCGGTCCAGACGGGCTGGTCAGGCGGAGAACTCCTGGCCGTGCGGCTCCATCTGCCGAGCCGCGTCCACTACCACAACAGTCGGCGCCTCGAAGACGGCGCGCCGAGCGACATCCTGCGCGGCAACATTCTCGTGTGGGAGCAGCGTCTCAGCGACTACCTGGCGGGTCGGCCCCTCGACGTCGAGGTCCGCCTGGGCACCGAGTCGATCCTGGCGGCGACCCTGACGGTCTTCGCCGCCTCCTCGGCGGCCGCGCTGCTCGCGATGGCCGGGCTGACCTGGTGGGCCGTCAGGCGGGCCCGGCGCCGGTCTTCAGCATCAGGTCCTGCGCCGCCGGCTGGCCCGCCTCCAGCGTGACGTGCACCGCGCCCTTGCGCGCCTCCTGCAAGAACGCCGCGTCGAACCACTCGCCCGGCTCGACATCGTCGGTCGCGACCAGGTAGTAGCTGCCCGGCGGCAGGCCCCGGATGCGGTAAGCGCCGGTCTGGTCCGGCTGCACGGCCTGGATGGTCCGCGCCTGCGGGCGCCAGGTCGCCGGGTCCGTGGAGAAGGCGATGACCGTGACGCCGAGCACCGGGTCGCCGCGCTCGTCCCTGACCGTGCCTGTCAGCTCGGTGATCCGATCCGTGAAGACCACCTGCACGCCGGTGACCCGCTGGCCGGCCCGCAGCTCGAGGTCCTGATCCGTCACGTCGCGCCCGTCGACCAGCACCGCCTGCAGCGTCCACGGCGACGGCGGGTTCGGCGATCGGATCGCGTGGCGGCCCGGCGGAATGCCCGCGACCGTGAACGTCCCGTCGTCGTTGACCCGCGCCGGCTGCGTGCCCGCGACCGGCAGCGGGTCGAGCGCCGGCACGTTCACCCGAAAGCCGGCGAGACTTTGCGGCGGCGGGGCCGTCGCGTTCGGGTCGAACGCGATCGACCCGGACACGGTCGCGCCGGCCGTCAGGACGACGTTGAGGTTGGTTATGTCGGCGCCGGCCACCATGACCGGGAGGACCGCATAGTCCGGCGGAACGCCCCGCGCCGGCCGGTTGCGCGCGAAGAGGGTGTAGCGCCCCGGCGGGACGTTGTCGATGACGAACGTCCCGTCCGGGCGAACCCGTCCCGTGATCGCCTCCGCCCGCGCCCCACCCGCCTCCTCGGGCGCGAGCATCACGGCCCCGCCGGCGAGCGGCCGGCCGTCGCTCTCGAAGACGGCGCCGGAGACGCGCGCCAGCGTGACAAGCTGCAGCGCGAAGTCGACGTTCGCCGCTTCCTGACCGAGCCCGAGCGGCAGAGGCACCGCCTGGGCCGCGCTCGTGACGCCCGGATAGTAGGTGGGCGCGTAACCGAGTGACTCCTCGTCGGTCTCCGGCCCCGGCGCGCGCTGTCCGACGGCCTCCAGCAGCCGCTCGACCGGCCGCGCGACGAGCCGCACGACCGCGCTCACGAAATAGTCGCCGGGCGGCAGCCCGTAGACCCGGTACTCCCCGCGGTCGTCCGTCTGGTCGCTTCCGGCGGCGACGAGCCGCCGCTGGCCCCCTTGATACTGATAGCGCCACACCGTCACGCTGGCGCGCGCGAGCGGCTCGCCGTCCTCGTCCAGCACGTGTCCCGTGATCACGCTCCCGCGCGGCAGCAGGAAATTGACGTTCTGCAGGTGCTGGCCGTCGGCCAGATCGAGCGGCGTCCCCGGACGCAGCGGCCGCCGCTGCCCGAAGTTCACCGTCACGAAGCCCGTCTTCGACGCCGAGACGAGATACCGCCCCGCCGGCAGTCCGGTGACCTGATAGCGGCCCTGGTCGTCGGTCTGGGCGCTCTGAACCATCCGCAACCCGGCGAGCAGCGCCGCCGCCGGTCCCGACCCCGCCTGGCCGAGCCCGCCGCGGCCGCCCGGACCGCGCCCCCCGCCGAGCATTTC
>CAYZKQ010000191.1:0-6051 GCA_964478975.1 uncultured Vicinamibacterales bacterium
GCTCGCCACGCTGGCGGCCCGCGCCCGCGCGCGGTCCCGCTCCATCGCCGGGAGGTCGCCGGCTTCGACCTGCTGCTCGGTCAGGGCCGCGATCCGCTGCTGCCGCGCCGCCGACTGCTCGAGCAGCGCGACGGTCTCGTTGGCGGCAACCAGGTCCCAGTAGGCCAGCACGGTCTGGAGCACCTGTTCGCTCAACGTGAAGCGGGTCTCCTCTTGCTGGGCCTGGGCCGCCAGCGTCGCCGCGTGCTCGGGCGCCGAGGCCACCACGCGGCCGCGGCCCTTGCCGAGCGGCACCTGGACCGCGAGCGTCGCCGACGCCGGAAACCGCGGCGGCATGCCGAACCCGCCGAAGGTCGGGTCCAGCGGCTTGTCCCGATAGGCCTGTTCCTCGCTCTGGAACGTCAGGGCGCCGCTGACCACCACGCCGTTCCGCAACGGCTTGACCAGGCTCACGTCGGCCAGCAGGCTTCTGACCAGTTGATCGAGCGGCACCGGTCCCAGCCGCTCGAGCGCCAACCGGGCGCGCGTCGCGACGGTGTCGGTGATCTTGGCTTCGAGGGCCCGCGCCTCGTGCGGCATCTGCGAGACGCTCGTGAGGATGCCCTGGAGCCCGTAGCCCCCCGACTGGTCGATCCGCTGCCAGAACTCCTGGAACACATCCGGCTCGAGGTCGGGTTCGCCCGTCGAGATGCAAATCGCCGACAGGTCGACCCCCTGCACCGCGCGTTCCAGGTCGCTCACCACGATCACGCGCAGGTCCCGGTTGACGCCGAGCAGCGCCAGCTCGCTGGGGTCGCGGCGGTCGAGCAGGAGCGGGTCCGCGGTGAGCGAGAGCCCGTCTGGACACCGGGGGCGATAGATGGCCCGCCGCGCCACCAGGTCGTTGAGCGCGCTGGTCAGGGTGGTGAACTCGTCCGCGATGACCCGGATGATCTCCCGCGTGGCGGTTTCCTGGTCGCGCAAGAACGGGGCGATCGGCTGCTGGGAGTAGCCGAACGTGGGCCCGACGCGGAGGAGGGCGTCGAAGACGCCGGCGGCCGACTGCTGCCGCCCGCGCGCCCCCGCCAGCGCCTGGGTGGCCCGGCCGATCTCCGGGTCGTACCGGAGCGTCAGCTCGACGGCCTGGGCCAGGCTGAGCGGCGGCTGCGGCAGCTTCGCCGGGACGAACGCGCGCGGCCGCAAGACCTCGCCGCCCGGAACGCGCACCACCTGCGCGCCGACCGCACGGGCCGCCAGCACCGCGAAGACGATGGCCAGAGGAACCGGCGCGCGCGTCACGGCACCCTCCCGGTCGTCGACGGCACCGTGACCAAATTGTCGCGCACGACCTGTCCGTCGACAATGAGCGTCCCGGTCTCGAACCGGAGCCGGGCGATGAGCTGGGCCAGCGTCTGCTCGGCCGTCACCAGTTGCAGGCGGGCCTCGGTCCGCTGCTGCTCGGTCACGACCGTGTCGATGAGGGTCGCCTCCCCGGTCTTAAAGCGCTCGACTTCGGCGTCCACCGTGCGCTGGTAGAACTCCACGGCCGCCCGGGCCTGCTGGACCCGATCGATCGCCTCGCGCAGCGACCGCATCGTCTCGATGACGCCGAGCCGGACAACGCGGCGGAGGTCGTCGGCGGCGATCTGGCGCTGCCGCGCGTCCGCCTCGCGCTGGAGGAGCTGGCCGCGGAGCACGTTGTTCCCGATGGGCTTCTCGAGCTGCAGGCCGAGACTCGTGCTCGGGCCCACCCAGCGGTCGATCGCGCGGGCGATGGTGCGCTCTTCGAGGGCGGTGTACCACGTGCCCGCCACGAAGTCCATCCGCGGCAGCAGGTTGAACGCCGCGCTGTCCTCGAGCGCCCGGGCCGCCTGCTCGCGCTGGGCGGCGGCGGCGACGTCGAGGCGCTGATCCGCCGCCGCCGTCCCGAGCAGCGCCACCCGGTCATCGGCGACCACTGCGGCCGCAGGCGGCGGCGGGAACGGATCCCGCGCCCGAGGCAGGGTCGCGTCGTCTTCCGTGGCCGCGACGCCCATGGCGACGGCCAGCGCGACCCGCGCCTGGTGGAGCTGCCGCTCGACGTCCCGGAGGCGGGCCCGGGCGGCCGCCTCGCTCGCCTGCACCCGCGCCAGCTCGGCTTGCGGCAACTCCTCGGCCGCGATCAACTGGCGGGTCAGCTCCACGAGCTTCGCGTGGAGCTCAACCTGGTGCGTGACAATCGTGGCCGCTTCCTGGACGGCCCGCAGATCCCAGTACGCCTGGATCGTGCGGAGCGCGCTCACGCTGGCCTGGTGCCGCGCGGCGAGCTGGCTCGCGTCGCGCTCGAGCTGGGCGGCCCGCTCGGCCGCCCCGAAGGCCCGCGCGCCCCGGTCCCGCAGAAGCGGGAGCGTCAGGTCGACCCCCAGGCGGAAAGTGAACAGATCCTGAAGCCCCTTGCCGCCGAATTCGCTGGGGCGCGGCTTGTCCTTGTAGTTCGTCCCTTCGACTCGACCGTCGAAAAAGGGCCGGAGCGCAATCCCCGTGCGGAACACTTTCGAGAGCCCCAGGGAGAACCCGCCCTGGTAGAAGACTTCGTCGACCGGTGCCGCACCGAGGTTCTGCAGCCGTTGCTCCGCCGTCCGAAAGGCGTCCAGCTCGAGCTGGAGGTTCTGTTCCAGCTCGCCGAGGGTGCGGTCGAGAAAGTCCTGGCGCGTCGCCAGCAGGCTCGCCCGCGCGCTCGGACTGGCACTGGCGATCAACGCGTCGATCACCTCGAGCTGCGCCCCGAGCGAGGGACTGATGTCCTTGAGCGCCGCCACCTGCGCGCTGCCCGGCGGGGCCGACCGCACCAGGCGAAGCTGCTGCAAAAGCCGCTGGGCCCGCTCGGCGTTGGCGCGGTTGGTGTCGACGGACGCGCGCAGGCGGTCGCGCTTGTCGCGCTCGGCCTGCTTGCGGTTCTCGGTCAACTCCTGGACGCGGTACGTGTAGAAGAGGTTGCCGAAGACGGAGACATCGAACGCGCCCGTCTGCTCCTGAGCGACGCCTTCCTGGAAACGCGCCGCTTGCTGTTCCACGCGGAGCGCGGGCTCGTGCTGGAGTGTCAGGCGCACGGCCTCCTCGAGCGTCACGCCCTCGGCGGGAAATTGGACGACGGGCGGGGGTTGAGGAGATCCGCTCGCCCCGCCGGCTACGGGAGCGCCGGGTTGCGCGGTGGCCGTCGAGGCGAGCCCTACACAGGCCGCAGCCAGCCAGGACCACCAGAACGGGCGACATGACCGGAATTTCGCGCACCACATCGCGTACGCCTCCTCGCTCGGCAAGGCGACCCCCGATCCGGCCCGGCCTCCAGCCCCGGAAGCGCGAAGGTGCAGACGGCGAAGTTCCCGTTCGAACCGGCTTGCCCTGGATTCGGGGGCGTCACACGCCGCGGATTCTACCAGAATGGCGCCGCGGTGGGCGCCCACGATGCCTCGCGCGGGTTTCCGGCCGCTTGCCCCGTTGCGAGCCGCCAGGGACTGTGCTAGCCTCTTCGCCCGTAGAGTCCGGGGCGCGAGCACGTTTCGAGGATCGGGCGAACCTCTACGGGGCCGGCGCAGATGAGGCGCGTGGTCGCGGTGACGGTCGGGATGGCCGCGCTGGCGGGCGTGTGGATTGCTGCCTGCGCGCGGACGCCCGCCGGGCCTTCGCTCTCGGGTGTCACCCTCCAGAACGTCAGCCTCCAGCCCACGGCCGGCGACCGTAACTTGTGCTGCTGCCACGTCGTGGGGACCGTGCGCAACGGGAACGCCGTGCCGGTGCACGTGACGATCACGTTTGCGGCCTATGACGGGCAGCGGGCAGAGCCCCTGTCGCGCATCCTCTATTTCATCAAGGACCTCGAGCCGGGTCAGACCCACTCCGTAGACGCGTCCGGCTTTCTCTATCCCTGTGCCGTGATCAAAGACCTGAAGTGGGAGATTGACGTCAAGGGGATCGCGTATCCTCCCCAGTAAGCGTGAACGAGCCGGTCGGGTGTCAGGGGCGTGGGCACCCGGGCGCATCGGTTCGTGCGAAGCGGTCGGGGCTGACCCGCGCGGGTGACGGTCGGTGGGGGGGTGTGGCGCCGAGCCGCTACTTCAGTGAACGCGCTCTCCGGATCCAGGCGCTGTCCCGGCAGCGCTGGGGCAAGGAGCGGTCCCTCGACATGGTGGGGTTGGCGCCGGCGTTTCTCGAGCTGCAGGCGAAGCTCGAAAAGGTCGCTGGCTATCGAGAGCCTGTCCTGATTACCGGCGAGAGCGGGGTGGGCAAGGAACAGCTCGCGCAGGCGATCTACCTGCTCGGTCACCCCGCGACGGCGCCCTTCGTCTCGGTGAACTGCCCGCAGTACCAGGACGGCAACCTGACGGTGAGCGAGCTGTTCGGCCACACGCGGGGCAGCTTTACGGGCGCGGTCGCCGATCGCCGGGGAGCGTTCGAAGAGGCCGACGGCGGCGTCATCTTTCTCGACGAGATCGGCGACCTGCATCCCAGCGCGCAGGCGATGTTGCTCCGGACCCTGTCGACCGGCGAATACCGGCCCCTGGGCGCGTCGCGGCCGCGCTCGGTGCTGGTGCGGGTCGTGGCGGCGACCAACCGGCCGCTCAACCAGCTCGTCATGACCGGGCAGTTCCGGACGGACCTGCTGTTCCGGCTCCGCCGCTTCCATCTGGAGGTCCCACCGCTGCGGGACCGCGGCGACGATTGGCGCCTGCTCGCCGAGCACTGCCTCGAGCAGCTGCGGGACCGTTACGGAGTGGCGAAGCGCTTCTCGTCGGCCTCGCTGGCGCTGCTCGAGCGGTACCGCTGGCCGGGCAACGTCCGCCAACTGGTCAGCGTCGTGACCATGGGCTACGCCATGGCGGAGGGCGACCGGATCGAGCCGCGCGACTTCGCGTCGCTGCTCGAAGAAGGGTGCGCCGCGGCCGAGCCGGGCGAGACGCTGTACGACCGCGTCGTGCGGGACGGCGAGGACTTCTGGCGGACCGTCTACGAGCCGTTCATGGCGCGCGACCTGAACCGGCGCGAGGTGCGGAGCCTGATCGCCCGGGGCCTCGCGCAGACCCAGGGGAATTATCGGAAACTGCTGGCACTCTTCCGGTTGCCCGACGCCGATTATCAGCGCTTCATGGACTTCTTGCGGCACCAGGATCTCAAGCCGCAGAGTTGACCACGCCGGCCGGCGTGCGGCTGGCGCTGGGGCTCCAGGGGTTGGAGCTGGGACGCCAACGGGACCGGCTTCGTGCAGAGCGGGCGCGCGGTTTTCTTCGAGATTTCCACGGACGCCAGCCTGGCACGCCCGTTGCCTTGGCGGCCGCGGAGCTCGCGAGCCCCGCGGCTCGACGCGGCGCGCCACGCGCGCCGGAGGAGGACCTATGGCACAGAAGATGACGCGTGGAGAGATCCAGGATCTGCTGGCGAAGTTCGCCCTCGAGAACCCGAAGTATCGGGAGGCGCTCATCAAGGACCCGAAGGGGATCATCGAGCGCCAGCTCAACCGCAGCCTCGGCGACATCAAGGTGAAGGCGGTCGTCGAGACGGCGGACACGGCGTACGTCGTGGTGCCGTACGCCCCCGGCGAGGGCGAGCTGAGCGACGCCGATCTGGAGAAGGTGGCGGGCGGCAAGCAGGACATCGAGGCGGAGTGCACCGCGTACGGCATGGCGGCGGGCAACACGGTCACCCAGATCAACCTGTAGGCACGGGTGACGGCAAGGCGGCCGGGCGAGCCGACGGTGCGGGCTCGCCCGCGTCGCATCGCGGGAGGTCGGGGCTCGGCGAGCTCCCTCGATGCGTTCCCTCACAGCGGAAGAGCGGCGTCGGCTGGCGTGGGCGGCGGCCACGCTGAACGAGCGCCTCGCCGCGCGCCGCGCGGCCGGGGTCGACACAGGGACGGAGGCGGCCGCGGACGCCGAGCGGCTCTGGCGCGGGTGGATGCAGGCGTTTGCGCCGGGCGATCCGGAGGCGCTCGCCGCGCGTTTGCGCTGGGACGGTCTGGACCGGACGCGTCTGGCGGCGCTCCATCGGCCGCCGCCGCGCGCCCGCGCGGACGAGCGCTGGGTCGGATGGGTCGACGCG
>CAYZKQ010000192.1:0-5992 GCA_964478975.1 uncultured Vicinamibacterales bacterium
CCGCGGCGGCGTACAGGGCCGGCGCGCGGAGACCGGCGCGTTCGAGCGCCGCCGCGAGCATGGGAAACCGCCGCTGGCCGCGAAGGGCGACCACGAGCTCACGCCCGTCGCCCGGCCCCGCCCGGGCGAACACCCGCTGGCCGAAGGCGAACGTGGCGAGCCGCTCGACCCGCTCGCCCGGCGCCCCGACGCTGACGAGCTCGACGAGAGTCGCCGCGTCGAGCAGCGGCGCCTCGCCGAGGTCGGCCGGCACCTGCCCGTCTTCGAAGGCGTCGACCGAGCGGAACACCTCTTCCCACAGCACCCGCCACGCGGGCGGCGCCGGCCGGCCGTCGGGCTCGACGCGCGTCTCGCCGAACAGCCACAGCACGTCAGCCGCGACGCGGCTGAAGGGGCGTTCGCCGGGGCGCCACTCGACGCGATAGGCCCGGGCCACCTGCCGGTAGAGCGCCTCGAACCGCGCGGCCCGCGCCGAGGCCGGCAACCACGCGCCGAGCACGAAGCGCTGCCGCGGCGCGTCGATCGCCGCCACCGCGTCGTACAGGTAGCTCAACCGGCCGCCGTCCCGGTCGAAGAGGGCGGCGATGAAGCGTTCGGGGTCGGTGACGGACGCACCCACGAGGGTTTCCCAGAGCGGACGCGCGCCGTCGCCGCCCGGGACGTTGACCCGGCCGAGGCGGATCTGGAGGCTTCGTCCGAACGCGGCCACGAGCCCCGGCCACCGCCCGGCGAGCGCGGCGACGAGCCCGGGGCGCTCTGCGAGCGCCGCCAGCGTGGGTTCGTCGAGCGCCGACAGGCCGTACGCGAGCAGCGCCGCCCGGCGGTCGGCCAGGATCGCGGCGAGCAACTCGTCCTCGGAGACGGGCCGGGCGAGCACCGCGTCCGCCCAGATGCGCGGCGGGAGGGGGAGCGGCACGGTCACGGGGGCCTCGGCGACGGGAAGGCTATCCGTGGCGAGGGAGACGGCCCGGCCGGGCCCGGCGCCCGAGACCAGGGCGCGGTGCCGGCCGGAGGGGCTGGCGTAAAGGCGCCGCACAGTTTCGGGGACGAAGCGCGCACGCTCGACCGGCCCGTCCGGTCCACCGCCCTGGATCGCCTTGGCGAGCCCGCCGGTCAGGCGGACCTCGCCCCAGCCGCGGGGACGCGGGGGATCGTCCGCGGCCCGCACGATCGGCGCGAGCCCCACGAGGAGCACGACCGCCGGGATGCCGCCGCGGCCTGTTCGCGTCACAGGGGGAGGCGACCCTTGCGAACCTCTGGCGGAGAGGTGATCCACGTCTATATCCGGCCGGACGCGGCAGGTCAAGTACGGGGCGCCATGGTTCGGGTCGGGCGGGACCGGCGTGCGTCGCGCGCCGATCACCCGCTCGCGGCCGCCGCCAGCATCACGAGGAGCGCCTTCTCGGTGTGCAGGCGGTTTTCGGCTTGATCGAAGACGATCGAGGCGGGCGAGTCGATCACCTCGTCCGTGACTTCGTCGCCGCGGTGAGCCGGCAGGCAGTGCATGAAGCGGGCGCGGGCGCCGGCGTGGGCCATCAGGCGCGCGTCGACGCGGTACGGCTGGAAAATCTTCTTGCGACGCGCCGCGTCGGCCTCCTGGCCCATCGACGCCCAGACGTCGGTGTACACGGCGTCGGCGCCGGCGACCGCCTCGAACGGGTCGCGGTAGCGGGTCACGTCACCCCCGAAGCGGGCGACGCGCCGCGCGTCCTCGACGACCCGGTCCGGCAGGTCGAAGCCTTCGGGCGAGGCGACGCGGACCCGGACGCCCAGCATGGCGCCGGCGTGGGCGAGCGAGGCGGCGACGTTGTTGCCGTCGCCCACGAACGCGAGCACCTTGCCGCGCAGGGGACCCAGGTGTTCTTCGAGCGTCAGGTAGTCGGCGAGCGCCTGGCACGGATGTTCCTCGTCCGTGAGGGCGTTGATGACGTGGAGGCGCGGCGCGGCGGCGGCGAACTCGACCAAGCGCTGCTGGGCAAAGGTCCGGATGACGGCGAACGACACCCACCGCTCGAGGTTACGCGCCACATCGGCGATCGCCTCGCGGCCGCCGAGCGCGACGTCGGGGGGAGCCTCGATGACCTCGCCGCCGAGTTCGTGGACGGCCACCGTAAAGGTCGCCCGCGTGCGCAGCGAGGGCTTTTCGAACAGGAGCACGGCGTGCTGTCCGTCGAGGGCGTGGGCCGTAGGGGCCCGGCGGCCCTGGACGCGCTCGCGCTTGATCTGCTTGGCGAGCGCCAGGCATCGCTCCAGGTCGTCCGGGGTGAAATCGAGAATCGACAGGAAGTCCTTCTTCATCGGCGCCCCTCGCGGTGCCACCGCCGCGAGAGTCTACTCCGGTGGGCCTGCGGCCGTCCACGCGGCGTCAGGTCCGGTACTCGGCGTTGATGCGCACGTAGTCCGCGCTCAGGTCGCAGGTCCACACGACGGCGCGGTGGGGACCGCCCGTGCCGAGGTCGACCTCGATCTCGATCTCGGGCTCGCGCAGCACGGCGGCGGCCTCGGGGGCGCGGTCGTCGTGTGGAACGCCGCGATCGAAGAGCACGACGGGGCCGATCCGCACGCGGCAGCGGGCGAGGTCGAAGGCGACGCCCGCGCGGCCGGCGGCGGCGACGAGGCGCCCCCAGTTCGGGTCGCCGCCATGCACGGCAGTCTTGACGAGCAGCGAGTTGGCGATCGTGCGCGCGGCCCGGCGCGCCTCGTCCGGGCTCGCCGCGCCGGTCGCGTGGACGGCGACGAGTTTCGTCGCGCCCTCGCCGCCGCGGACGATGGCGAGGGCCAGCTCGCGGCTGACGGCGCGGAGGCCTGCCACGAGGGCGGGAGCCGCCGCCTCGTCGATCTCGACCCCGCTCGCCCCGCTCGCCAGCGCCACCACCGTGTCGTTGGTCGACGTGTCGCCGTCGATCGTGATGGCGTTGAACGTGTCGGCCGCGGCCTCGGCGAGCGCGCGGCGGAGCAGCGGCGCCGGCACCTTCGCGTCCGTCGTCAGGACGGCGAGCATCGTGGCCAGGTGCGGCTCGATCATCCCCGCGCCCTTCGCCATCCCGCCGACGCGGAAGGCGCCGCCCGCGACCCGGACTTCGACCGCGTGCGTCTTCGGCCCCCGGTCCGTCGTCAGGATCGCCCGCGCCGCGTCGAGGGCGCCGTCGCGCCGGAGCCGCGTCTTCGCGCTGGCGATGCCGCGGACGACCTTGTCGATGTCGAGCGGCACGCCGATGACGCCGGTCGAGGCGACCAGGATGCGTTCGGTCGCGCACACGAGGGCGCGCGCGGCCTCCGCGGCCATCCGCCGCGCGGCCTCGAGCCCGGCCTCGCCCGTGCAGGCGTTGGCGCAGCCGCTGTTGATGACCACCCCGAGTGCGCGCCCACGCGACCGCTTGAGGTGGTCCTTCGAGACCAGCACCGGGGCGGCCTGGACCTTGTTGGTCGTGAAGAGACCCGCCGCCGTGGCGGGTTTGTCGGCCGCCACGAGCGCCAGGTCGAGGGCGCCCGACGGCTTCAACCCGCAACTCACCCCGGCGGCGCGGAAGGCCTCCGGCGCCGTGACGCCGCCGGCGATCGCCTCGATCGCAAGCGCACTCATCCCCGTCAGGGGCGGCCGGCAGCCGCCGCCCTCGCCCGCGGCACCGCCGCCACGAGCGGGCGCACGCGGGGAATCCCGGCGTCGAGCGCCAACCACATCGCGTACTGGCCGCACCGCCGGAAGTGGGGACAGGTGCGGCAGTCGTGGGCGATCTTCTCGGGCAGCCACACGTGCGGCACGATCGAGAAGCCGTGGCGGACGAAGCTGGCCGGCTGGTGCGTGAAGGCGCAGAGCGTCTGGAAGCCGTGCCGGCGGGCCCGGTGCTTGAGCGCCTCGACGAGGCGGGAGCCGAGCCCGCGCCCGCGATACCGCTCGTCGACCACGAGCGACCGGATTTCGGCCACCGCCGCGCTGAGCGGGGCGACCTCGCCGCACCCGAGAATTTCCGCGCCGTCGGTGAGTACGAGGAACCGATCCGCGTGCCGGACCAGATCCGGCAGCGTCCGCGGAAGCAGGTGCCCAGCTTCCAGGTTCGCCGTGATGAGGGCATAGAGCGCCGGGGCGTCGGCGGCCGTGCCCGGCCGAATCGCCACGGCCTCGCGCGCGGCGGCCGGCGCCCGGCGCTCCGGCACGGGCGCACCCTGCGGCACCTGCACGGACAGGTCCATCATGATCGTCCCCCGAGCGCGTCAGCCAGCGCTTCCTCCAGCCGCGCCAGTCCGTCGTCCAGCTCCGCGAACGTGATCGTGAACGGGGGGAGGAGGCGCACGACGGTCGTGGCCGTCCGGTTGACGAGCAGGTGCCTTCTGAGCGCGGCCTCGACGACCGGCGCCGCGTCGGTGTCGAGCTCGACGCCGCGCATCAGGCCCGCGCCGCGAACCGCCCGAATCGCGGGATAGCGCGCTTGCAGGCGTGCGAGCCCGGCCTCGAGCCGCTGGCCCGCCGCCACAACGTGATGCAGGAGGCCGCGGTCGACGAGCTCTTCGAGGAAGACGAGCGCCGCCCGGCAGGCGAGCGCGTTGCCCCCGTACGTCGACCCGTGGTCGCCCGCCGAGAGCGCCGCCGCCACCGGTTCGCTGACGAGCGCGGCGCCGATCGGGACGCCGCCGCCGAGGGCTTTGCCGAGCGCCATCAGGTCGGGCTGGAGGTCGAGCGCCTGGGAGTAGAACCACCAGCCCGTCCGCCCCAGCCCGCACTGGACTTCGTCCGCGATCACCAGCGCGCCCGTGCGCGCCCGCGCGTCGCAAATGGCGCCGGCGAGCGCCGGCGAGATCGGGCGCACCCCGCCTTCGCCCTGGATCGGCTCGACGAGGATTGCCGCGGTGCGGTCGGTGACGGCGTCGGCGAGCGCCGCCGGGTCCGTCGGCGGGACGAACCGGACGCCCGGGACGAGCGGCGCGAACGGCTCCCGGTAATGGGCGTCCCACGTGGCCGAGAGCGCCCCGAAGGTCCGGCCGTGGAAGGCGTGCTCGAACGCAACGAACTCCGTGCGCTCGCGCGCGCCGTGCGTGAACCAGTAGCGCCGGGCGAACTTCAGGCACGCCTCGACCGCTTCCGCCCCGCTGTTGCAGAAAAAGGCGCGCGCCAGCCCCGAGAGCCGGGCGAGCCGCTCCGCCACGGCGCTCTGGAGCGGATGGTGATAGAGGTTCGACGTGTGGACCAGTGTCGACGCCTGGTCGGCCAGCGCCGCCGCCAGGCGCGGGTGCGCGTGGCCCAGCGATGCGACCCCGATGCCGGTGACGAAGTCGAGATAGGCCTCGCCCTCCGTGTCGAACAGCCACGCGCCCTCGCCCCGGACGAAGACGACCGGCGCACGCCGGTAGGTGGGCACGAGGTAGGTCGCGTCGGCGGTCCGAATGGCGGCCGCGCGCGTCGTTGTCTGGGTCTCGTTCACGGTGTCCCCCCTCGCGCGGACGTCAGCCGACCAGGCGGTCGCCCCACCGGGCGGCGGCCGCGGCGTCGGCGCCCACCGACGTGCCGGGCGCGAGGGTGAAGCCGCCCGGGCTGCGGCCGTCGATGATCCGGATCTCGCGCACGCCCGCGTGCCACGCGTCGCGGCAGGCCTCGAGCTTGGCCACCATGCCGGCGTGCACATGGCCCGCCGCCACCAGGTCGTCGATGGCCTCGACCGGGACGACCGCCAGCGTGCGCCCGCTGGCGTCGAGCACGCCGGGCGTCCCCCCCACGATGAGCAGGGTGCGGGCGCGCAGGGCGGCGGCGAGGTGGGCGGCCCAGGTGTCGGCGTTGATGTTGAGCAGCTCGCCCGCCGCTGTAGTCCCGATGCTCGCCACCACGGGGACGTACCCGAGCGCCGCGAGGTCCAGTAGCACGGCGGGCGGCGCCCCGGGCAGCGGGCGGCCGACCAGGCCCAGGTCGACCAGGGCGCCGCTCGCCGCGCGGTGCGGCGGGGCCTGCTCGCAAAGACCCAGGCGGGCGTCGGCGCCCGTCAGGCCGACAGCGCGGCCGCCG
>CAYZKQ010000193.1:0-5972 GCA_964478975.1 uncultured Vicinamibacterales bacterium
CGCCGGCCGCCTGCGTCCCGCTCGTCGTGACGGCATGAGCGCGACCGTCTCCCGGCCATCGACCGGCTCGGGCGCGCCCCGCGTCCACCAGGTGCTCGCCACGCTCGGCTACGGCGACGCGATCGGCCATGAGGTGCTGGGCATCCAGCGCGCCCTCCAGGCGGCGGGCTTCGTCTCGGAGATCTTCGTCGAGACCGCCGACCCGCGCCTCGAGCCGCTCACGCGCGACTACCGGGAGATGGTGGGCGCGGTCGGTCCGGACGACCTGCTCCTGCACCACTTCTCGATCGGCTCGCGGGCCTCGCGCACGGCCTACGCGCTGCCGGCGCGCATGGTGCTCATCTACCACAACATCACGCCGCCCGAGTATTTCATCGGCGTGCACCACGGCCTCGTCCGGCAGTGCTATCGCGGCCGCCGCGAGCTCCGCGCCTACGTCACGCGGACGGACCTGGCGCTCGGCGACTCGGAGTACAACCGCCGGGAACTCGAAACCTTCGGCTTCTCGCCGACCGGCGTCCTGCCCGTCGTCCCCGACTTCTCGCACCTGGAGGTCGAGCCGAACTGGCTCCTCGCGCGGGAGTTCGATGACGAGTGGACGAACATTTTGTTCGTGGGCCGGGTGATTCCCAACAAGCGGTTCGACGATCTCGTCCGGTTCTTCCACGCCTATCGGACCCGCTACAATCCGCGCTCCCGCCTGTTGCTCGTCGGTTCGTACAGCGGGTTCGAGCGCTACCTGGCGCAGCTCCACGCGCTGGTCGCGCGGCTGGGGACGCCGAACGTGCACTTCATCGGGCACGTGACGAACGAGGAGCTAGTCGCCTTCTACGAGGTGGCGGACCTGTTTCTCTGTGCGAGCGAGCACGAAGGCTTTTGCGTGCCGATCGTGGAAGCGTTCTACATGGGCGTGCCAGTGCTGGCCTATGCGGCGGCGGCCGTGCCGGCCACGATGGACGGCGGCGGGGTGCTCTACGAGACGCGCGACCCGGGGCGCGTGGCGGCGCTCATGCACGCGCTACTGGATGATCGGGCGCTCGCCGAGCGGGTGCTCGCGGCGCAGGAGGCGGCGCTCGACCGGCTGCGCGCGCGGGATTTCGCCGGCACGCTGCTCGGCTTCGTCCGCCAGGTGCTCGAGGCGCCGAGGCGCCCGCCGCACGAGGTGGCGTTCGATTTCTGGCATCAGTTCGAGGCGGCCGAGCGCCTCGAGGAGCTGCGCGAGAGGCGGCCCGCGGCGTTTCGCGCGCTGCCGTTTCCGCCGGAGGCCGGTCCCGTCGGGCCCGAGGTGCCGGACGCCGACTCCTAGCATGGTCATCCACCAGTGGGTGCCGGCGGCGCATCGGGGCGACGCCATCGGCGACAGCGCGCGCCGCGTCCGCGACTGGCTCCGCGCGCGCGGGCATACCTCCGACCTCTTCGCTCTCACGATAGACGATGAGCTGCGGGGCGAGGTGCGGCCGTTTGCAGACCCGGCGGCGCGGGGCGGCGACGTCACGATCTTCCACTTTGCGCTGCCGTCGCCCATGACCGAGGCGTTCGCCGCGCTGCGCGGCGCGCGCGTGCTGCAGTATCACAACATCACGCCGGCGCATTTCTTCGCGCCGTACGACCCGCAGCTCTTCCGCCTCGCCGCGCTGGGGCGCCGCGAGCTCGCGACGCTGGTGGGGCGCGTCGACCTGGCCCTCGGCGACTCGGAGTTCAACCGCCAGGAGCTCGAGGCGCTGGGTTTCGCGCCGACCGGGGTCCTGCCGATCGCGGTGGACACGACGCGGCTGCGGCATGCCCCACCGAAGCCGGCGCTCGAGGAGATTCTCTCCGACGGGCTGGTCAACATTCTGTTCGTCGGGCGGCTGGCGCCCAACAAGCGCATCGAGGACCACCTGCGCCTGGCGGAACACTACAAGCGCTACGTGGACGCCTACTACCGGTTCATCTTCGTGGGGCGGACCGACGCGGTGCCGAGCTATTACCGCACCATCCGGGCGCTCCTCGCGGAGTATCGGATGCGGTCGGATCGGTTCATCTTCACGGGGCCGGTGCCGGACGACGAGCTGGCGGTGTATTACCGGTGGGCGCATGCGTACGTGTCGTTGAGCGAGCACGAGGGGTTCTGCGTGCCGCTCGTGGAGGCGATGGCGGCGGAGGTACCGGTCGTGGCGTATGCCGCCGGGGCGGTGCCCGAGACGCTCGGGGGCGCGGGGCTGCTGTTTCGGCCGAAGGATCTCGAGTACGCGGCGGAGCTGCTCGGTCTGGTGATCTACGATGAGGACGTGCGCGCGCGGGTGATCGCCGCCGGGCGTCGGCGTGCGGCCGACTTCGCGCCCGCGCGGATCGAGGCGGCGCTCGACCGCGTCCTCGCATCGCTGGGCGTCGCCTGAAAATTCCCTCTCCCCCGCAGGGGGGAGAGGGTCAGGGTGAGGGGGGAAGAGCAAATTCCCTCTCCCCCCGCAGGGGGGAGAGGGTCAGGGTGAGGGGGCAAGAGGGTCAGGGTGAGGGGGGGCCCGCGCGTATGGCGCGCCACATCAACCGCGCCCGCGAGCTGCGGCGCCGGCAGACCGACGCCGAGGCCGTGTTGTGGGCGCGGCTACGGGCCCGCCAGGTCGCGGGCGCGAAGTTCCGCCGCCAGTACCCGATCCCTCCCTTCATCGTCGACTTCTGCTGCGTCGAACGGCGGCTCATCGTCGAAGTCGACGGCGGCCAGCACGCCACGGCGACGGAGGAGGACCGGGCGCGGACCGAGCACCTGGAGGCCCTGGGGTACCGCGTCCTGAGATTCTGGAACAACGAAGTGTTGTCCCAGCTCGACGCCGTCCTCGAAGTGATCGCCCGCGCCGTCTCGGAATCGTCGTGACGGAGATCACCCCCCTCACCCTATCCCTCTCCCCCCGTTCCGGGGGGAGAGGGAACTTCGAAAACGCGGGGCGAAGGGGGGAAGATCCCCTCTCCCCCGCAGGGGGGAGAGGGTCAGGGTGAGGGGGCAAGAGCGTCAGGGTGAAGGGGGGAACCTCAGCGTGAGCGGGAAAAGGGACAAGAGGGTCGCGCCTTGAAGATCGCCATCGTCGTCCAGCGCTACGGCACAGAGATTCTCGGGGGCTCGGAGTACCACTGCCGGCTCGTCGCCGAGCGGCTCGCCGAGCGGCACGAGGTGGAGATCCTGACGACCTGCGCGCGGGACTACATCACGTGGAAGAACGAGTATCCCGAAGGGGCCGACCGGGTGCGCGGGGTCACGGTGCGGCGCTTCCCGAACGCGCGCACGCGCGACATCGAGAGCTTCAACCGCTACTCGGACTGGATCTTCACGCACCCGCACACGCGAGAGGACGAGCTGGAGTGGTTGAAGCAGCAGGGGCCGTGGTGTCCGGCGCTGCTCGAGTATCTCGAGCGGCACCACACGGCGTACGACGCGCTCATCTTCTTCACCTATCTTTACGCGCCCACCGTGCTCGGCCTGCGGATCGATCCCGGGCGCAGTCTGCTCGTGCCGACGGCGCACGACGAGCCGGCCATCCACCTCGACATCTACCAGGACGTGTTCAGCCTGCCCGCGGCGATCGCGTACAACACGGAGGTCGAGCGGCGGTTTCTCACGACGCACTTTTCGATCCGGGCGATCGCGGAGGAGACGGTGGGGTGCGGCGTGGAGTTGCCGCCGCGGTACGCGCAGGCGGCGGAGGCGGAGAGCGGGCGCCGGGCCGGGGAGGATGACGACACGCCGCGCCGGTTGACCGAGCGCGGCGCGGCGTTCCGGCGGCGCCACCGGCTGCACGGGCCGTTCGTGCTCTACGGGGGGCGGATCGATCCGGGCAAGGGATGCGAGGAGCTCATCGAGTATTTCAGCACGTATGTCGCCGAGGGGGGCGAGGCGTCGCTGGTCCTGATGGGCGTCAAGCTCATGCCGATTCCGGAGGAGCCGTTCATCCACTTCGCCGGGCGGCTGGCGGACGAGGAGCGGTTCGAGGCGCTGGAGGCGGCGACCGTGGTGGTGGTGCCGTCGCCGTACGAGAGCCTGTCGCTGCTCGCCCTCGAGGCATTCGCCGTGGGCACGCCGGTGCTGGCCAACGCGCGCAGCGACGTCCTGGTGGACCACTGTCTGCGCAGCAATGCGGGGCTGTACTACGCCGACCGCGACGAGTTCGTCGAGTGCCTGAAGCTGCTGGTGGGTGACGAGCGCCTGCGGGCGGCGCTGGGGCGCAACGGGCGGCAGTACGTGCGGCGGCACTATCGGTGGGAAGTCATTCTGGGGAAGTACGAACGGCTGCTGGCGAAGCTGCGGCCCGGCTCCGCGAGGGAGCCGCGCGCGTAGGGCGCCCCACCAGGGGCGCCAGGGGGAAAACGCCGGTCCCGTTCTACGAACGCTTCACTGAGGCGAGCGCCTGGTCCGACTCCTCGGGCGCGCCGGCCGCACCGCTCTCGCCCGCCGGGCCTCCCGCGTCCGCCACCCGCTCGTCGGCCGCCGCCTTCCGGCGCCGCGGACGGATGTCGTACCGCTTGATCATCTCGTTGAGCGTGGTGGGCTTGATCCGCAGGAGCTCGGCCGCGCGCTTCTGCACGCCGCCGGCCGCCTCGAGCGTGGCCTCGATCAGGCGCCGCTCGAAGTCCATCACGACCTCGCGGAACGACACCCCTTCCGGCGGCAGGACGAGCGGCGGGAGGTGGAACGGCCGGGCGCGGCGCACGTGGTCGGGCACGAGGTCGACGTCGATGCGCGGCCCGGCCGAGAGGACGACGGCCCGCTCGATGACGTTCTCGAGCTCGCGCACGTTGCCCGGCCAGTCGTACTCCATCAAGAGCGCCATGGCTTCGGGCGTGATCTCGAGGCCGGGCTTGTCGTTCTCGCGCCCGTACTTGTCGAGGAAATGCTGGACGAGCAGCGGGATGTCGTCCTTGCGCTCGCGGAGCGGCGGCAGCTCCACCGTGATGACGTGGAGGCGGTAGTAGAGGTCCTCGCGGAAGCGGCCTTCCTCCATCATGCGCCGCAAGTCGACGTTGGTCGCGGCGATGATCCGGACGTCCACCTTGATCGTCTCGACGCCGCCCAGGCGCATGAACTCCCGCTCCTGGATGACGCGCAACAGCTTGGCCTGCGTCTCGAGCGGGACGTTGCCGATCTCGTCGAAGAAGATCGTCCCCTTGTCGGCCACCTCGAACAGGCCCTTCTTCGGATAGACGGCGCCGGTGAAGGCGCCCTTGACGTGGCCGAAGAGGTTCGACTCGAGCAGATCCGGCGGGAGGCTGCCGGAGTTGACCGTGACGAAGGGCTTGTCGGCGCGCTGCGAGTGCGCATGGATCGCCCGCGCCACGAGCTCCTTGCCCGTCCCGCTCTCCCCCTGGATCAAGATCGTCGTCCGGCTGGGCGCGGCCTGCGCGATCAGGTCGAAGACGCGCTTCATCGCGGCGCTGCGCCCGATGATCTCGCCGAAGCGGTCCGCCTGCGCCTGCAAATGGCGCCGGAGGGCGCGGTTCTCGTCGACCAGCCGCCGCCGCTCCACGGCGTTCTTCAAGACGACCAGCACCTCGTCGTTCTTGAAGGGCTTGGTGATGTAGTCGAAGGCGCCGCGCTTCATCGCGGCGATGGCGTTCTCCACCGAGGCGAACGCCGTGATCATGACGACGGGGAGGTCCTCGTCCAGCTTCTTCAGCTCGTCGAGCAGCGCGATGCCGTCCATGCCGGGCAGCATGACGTCCACGACGGCGGCATCGAGGGAACTGGTGCGGGCGACTTCGAGCCCCTCGGGCCCGGTCGCGGCGAGGCGCACCTGGTACCCCTCCCGCTCGAGGAGCGCCTCGAGAATCTCCCTCATGATCTCCTCGTCGTCGACGACGAGGATGGTGCCGCGATGCCTGGTGGACACGCCCCCCCTCACCCTAACCCTCTCCCCCCGGTGGGGGGAGAGGGAATTTGGCTCAGGCCCCCCTCACCCAACCCTCTCCCCCCGGTGGGGGGGGAGGGAATTTGGTTCAGGCCCCCC
>CAYZKQ010000194.1:0-5942 GCA_964478975.1 uncultured Vicinamibacterales bacterium
ACCGGCGCGTCCGCGCGGCGCGGTCGCTGGCCACGCGGCCGGCGCGGCGCCTTCGGTCGCGGCGCGTCATGCCGCCTGCCCGGCTGCCCGGGCGTCCGCGCGGGATGCGCCTCAGTGCATCACGGCTTCGTCGGATACCGACGGCGCGACGCCTGGCTCGGCGGCCGGCCGTGCGGACGGCAGCGGTTCGGCCAGCGCGATCTTCAAGACTTCGTCCATCGTCTCGACCAGGTAGATGTTGAGCTGGTCGAGCACGTTCTTCGGGATGTCCGCCAGATCCTTTTCGTTGTCCTTGGGCAGGACGATGTTGTTGACGCCGGCGCGGTGGGCGGCGAGCACCTTTTCTTTGACGCCGCCGATCGGGAGGACCTTCCCCCGCAGCGTGATCTCGCCGGTCATGGCCACGTCGCGGCGCGTCGGGATGCGCGTCAGGGCGGAGACCAGCGCCGTCGCCAGCGTGATGCCTGCCGAGGGACCGTCCTTCGGGATCGCGCCCTCGGGAATGTGCACGTGCACGTCGGTCTTGCGGTTGAAATCCTTGGGGATGCCGAACTCCTCGGCCTTCGAGCGCACCCAGCTCAGGGCGGCCTGGGCCGATTCCTGCATGACGTCACCGAGTTTGCCCGTGAGGGTCAAGTGGCCCTTGCCGGGCATCAGGATGGCTTCGGTGACGAGCAGCTCGCCGCCCGCCTCGGTCCAGGCCAGACCGGTGGCGATGCCGACCTCGTTGCGCTCCTCGGCCAGGGTCGGGCGGTACTTGGGCACGCCGAGGTAGTCGCTCAGCTTCTCCGGCGTCACCTCCTCCTTGAGGTCCTTGCCCTCGGTGACCACCTTGCGGGCCAGCTTGCGGCAGATCGTGTTGATCTCGCGTTCGAGGTTGCGGACGCCGGCCTCGCGCGTGTAGCGCTGGATGATGGCCTGGATGGTGGCCTCGGAAAACGTGATGTTGTTCCTGTTCAACCCGTTGCCGTCGAGGGCCTTGGGCACGAGGAAGCGCTTGGCGATTTCGATCTTCTCCTGCTCGGTGTAGCCGGCGAGCTGGAGGACCTCCATGCGGTCGCGCAGCGCGGGCGGGATGCTGTGGAGGACGTTGGCCGTGCAGATGAACATCACGTTCGACAGGTCGTACTCGACGTCGAGGTAATGGTCGAGGAACGTGTGGTTCTGCTCCGGGTCGAGGACCTCGAGCAGCGCCGCCGACGGGTCGCCGCGGAAGTCCATCGACATCTTGTCGACCTCGTCGAGGAGGAACACCGGGTTGAGGGTGCCGGCCTTTTTCATCATCTGGATGATCTGGCCGGGGAACGCGCCGATGTAGGTGCGGCGGTGGCCGCGGATCTCGGCCTCGTCGCGCACGCCGCCGAGGGAGAGGCGGACGAACTTGCGGTTCATGGCGCGCGCGATCGACTTGGCGAGCGACGTCTTGCCGACGCCGGGGGGGCCGACGAACGTCAGGATCGTGGCCTTGGGCTTCTTCACCAGGGCGCGCACCGCCAGGAACTCGAGGATGCGGTCCTTGATCTTGTCGAGGCCGTAGTGGTCCTCGTGCAGGATCTGCTCGGCGCGCTTGAGGTCCCGGCTCTCGCGGCTCTTCTTGTACCACGGTACGGCGATGAGCCAGTCCAGGTAGTTCCGCGAGACCGTGGCCTCGGCCGACATGGGCGGCATGGCCTCGAGGCGCTTGAGCTCCTGGAGGGCCTTCTCCTCGACCTCCTTCGGCATCCGCGCCTGCTCGATCTTCTTGCGCAGCTCCTCGATCTCGTTGCCCTTGTCGTCTTTGCGGCCCAGCTCCTTCTGGATCGCCTTCATCTTCTCGTTGAGGTAGTACTCCTTCTGCGCCTTCTCCATCTGCTTCTTGACGCGCGACTGGATGCGGCGGTCCACCTGGAGCTTGTCCACCTCGATTTCGAGGATGCCGGCGAGGCGGTTGAGCCGCTCGAGGGGCGAGATGATCTCGAGCAGATTCTGCTTTTCGTCCACGCTGATGAGCAGGTGGGCGGCGATCGTGTCGGCCAGGCGGCCCGGGTCGTCGACCCGCACCGCGGCCACCATGGTGTCGTAGTGCAGGCTGTTGGACAGCTTCACGTACTGTTCGAACAGCGAGACCACGCGGCTCATGGTGCCCTCGATCTCGCCGCTCACCTCGCGGTGCCGCGGGATGATCTTGACGACGACGCGGTAGAAGCCCTTGTCCTCCTTCCACTCGATGGCGCGGGCGCGGTCGACGCCCTCGACCAGGACCTTGACGTTGCCGTCGGGGAGCTTCAAGCTCTGCACAATGTTGGCCACGCAGCCCATCGTGTAGATGTCCGACGGCTTCGGGTCGTCGACCGCCGCGTCGTGCTGCGCCGCCAGGAAAATGCGCTTGTCCTTGGCCAGCGCGTGCTCGAGCGCCCGCGTCGACGACGGCCGCCCGATGACGAACGGCATCATCATGTGCGGGAACACCACGACGTCCCGCAACGGCACGATGGGTAACGTTTCGTAGACTTCCATACGACCCTGCGTCGGCCGCCGCCCGGCCCGCCGCTAGCCCGCCTTCTCCACGAGGGCGATCGGCTTCTCCTTCGATTCGACCACCTCGCGGGTGATGACGCACTCGCGGATCTTCTTCTGGCCGGGCAGCGTGTACATCAGCTCCAGCATCAGATCCTCGATGATCATCCGCAGGCCCCGCGCGCCGATCTTGCGCTGCAACGCCAGGTCCGCAATGGCCTCCAGGGCGTCGTCGGTGAACCGCAGCTTGACGTTCTCGTACTCGAACAACCGCTGGTACTGCCGCGTGATCGCGTTGCGCGGCTGCGTGAGGATCTGGATGAGCGCGGGCTTGTCGAGCTCGTGCAGCGTCCCCACCACGGGCAGCCGGCCGACGAACTCGGGAATGAGCCCGTACTTGATGAGGTCCTGGGGCTCGACCAGCTCGAGAATCGACCCGATGTCGCGGTGCCGGAACGACTTGACGTCGGCGCGGAACCCCAGCGTCTTCTTGCCCACGCGCCGCTCGATGATCTTCTCCAGCCCCACGAAGGCGCCGCCGCAGATGAAGAGAATGTTGGTCGTGTCGACCTGGTAGAACTCCTGGTGCGGGTGCTTGCGCCCGCCCTGCGGCGGCACGTTCGCGATCGTCCCCTCGAGAATCTTGAGCAGCGCCTGCTGCACCCCCTCGCCGGAGACGTCCCGCGTGATCGACGGGTTCTCGTCCTTGCGGCCGATCTTGTCGATCTCGTCGATGTAGACGATGCCCTGCTGGCACCGCTCGATGTCGCCCCCGGCGTTCTGGAGCAGCTTCAGGATGATGTTCTCGACATCCTCGCCGACGTAGCCCGCCTCGGTCAGGGTCGTGGCGTCCACAATCGCGAACGGCACCGAGAGCAGCTTGGCGAGGGTCTGGGCCAGCAGCGTCTTGCCCGTGCCCGTCGGCCCGATGAGCAGGATGTTCGACTTGGTGAGCTCGACGTCCTGGCGCCCGCGCGACTGCTTCTGGATCTCGATCCGCTTGTAGTGGTTGTACACCGCGACGGCGAGCTTCTTCTTCGTCTGCTCCTGGCCGATCACGTACTCGTCGAGGAACTTCTTGATCTCCTGCGGCGTCGGCAGCGCCGACCGGTTGCTCCGGTGCTCGAACCGATTGTCGTCGGCGATGATGTCGTTGCAGACCTCGACGCACTCGTCGCAGATGAACACGGTGGGGCCGGCGATGAGCTTGCGGACGTCGTTCTGGTCCTTGTTGCAAAACGAACAGCGCAGCACGTCGTTCTCGCCGTTCTTCTTCACAGCGCCCCCCTCATCCGGCCCTCGACTCAGGCCCGGCGGCTGATGACCTCGTCAATAATACCGTATTCCTTGCCCTGCTCCGCCGTCATGATGTAATCGCGCTCGGTGTCCTCCTGGATGCGCTTGAGCGGCTGGCCCGTGTGCTTGGCCAGGATCTCGTGCAGCCGCGCGCGCATCCGGAGAATCTCCCGCGCGTGGATGTCGATGTCGGTGGCCTGACCGGTCAGCCCGCTCATCCACGGCTGGTGGATGAGGATCCGGGAGTTGGGCAGCGAGAAGCGCTTGCCCTTCGTCCCGGCGGCGAGGATGACCGCCGCGATCGAGGCCGCCTGCCCGATGCAGTAGGTCTGGACGTCTGGCTTGATGAACTGCATCGTGTCGTAAATCGCCAGCCCCGCCGTGATCGAGCCCCCGGGGCTGTTGATGTACATCACGATGTCCCTATCGGGATCTTCCGCCTCGAGGAACAGCAGTTGCGCGATGGCCAGGTTTGCCACCGTGTCATCGATCGGCGTCCCGATGAAGATGATGCTGTCTTTGAGCAGGCGCGAGAAAATGTCGTACGCGCGCTCGCCCCGGTTGGTCTGCTCGACCACCATGGGGACCAATTGCATCCGCGACTCTCCCATACGCTCCTGTCCTGCCGGGTGTGCTGGGGATGTCCAGGCGGTTCGGCGGGCCGACTACGCTGACAGAATTGTAGCACGGCTGAGGAGAAACGCCACCGTCTTCTCCCGCCGGAGCCCGGCGTAGACGCGGCCCAGCCCGCCCTCCCGCTCGAGGGCCGCCCGCACCGCCGCCGGCGTCCGGCCCGTCCGCTCGGCGTGACGGGCCAGCTCCGCCTCGACCTCCGCCTCGGTCACCACCAACCCCTCGCGCCGGGCCACCTCGTCCAGCACCAGCGCGGCCTTGACCGCCTCGGCCGCCGGGCCGCGCTGACGCGCCCGGAATTCCTCCCAGTCGACCTGAACGGCCGCCGGGTCGATCCCCTCGGCTTCGAGCTGGCGGGCGAACTCCTCGACCCGCCGGTCGACCTCCCGCGCCACCAGCGTCTCCGGCGCCTCGAACGGCACGCGGGCCGCGAGCTGCCTGAGCAAGTCCTGCCGGAGGTCCCGCTCCGCTTCCCGCGCGGCGGCGGCCCGCAAATCGGCCTCGACCCGGGCCCGCAGCTCGGCCAGGTCCGCCAGGCCCAGATCCCGCGCCAGCTCGTCGTCGAGGGGCGGGACGACGCGCCGGCGAATGGCCGAGACGGTCACCAGATAGTCGACCGAGGTCCCGGCCAGCTCGCGGATCGCATAGTCGGGCGGGTAGGTCAGCCGGAACTGCTTGGTGGCGCCGGCCGGCAGCTCCAACAGCTCCTGGTCGAAGCCGGGCGGGTTGGCCCGCGCGCCGACCTCGACCGTGACCTGCTCGTGCCGCTCGCTCTTCCCGGCCGGCCGGCCCTCCGGGTCGACCGGGCGACGCTCCAGGTCGACCACGACCACGTCCCCCATCGCGACGCCGCGTCCCTCGACCGGCTCGTAGCGGGCGGCCTGCTCGCGCAGCCGCTCGAGGGCCCGGTCGACGGCGCCGGGTTCGACCTCGACCGGCCGACGCCGCAGCGTCAGGGTGTGGTAGTCGCCGGGGTCGATCGGCGGCACGGTGTCGAAGGCTGCGGTGAACCGCAACGGCCGGCCTTCCTCGATCACGACGTCCTGGATGTCGGGCGTATCGAGCGGGTCGAGGCGATGCGCGCGCAGGGCCTCTTCGACGGCTCGGGGCACGAGCTCGTGTACGACTTCGTGAAGGATCTGCTCGCGGAAGCGCCGGCGGACGAGCGCCGGCGGCGCTTTGCCCGGCCGGAAGCCGTCGAGCCGCACAGTGCGGCTGTACTCGCGCGCGATCCGCGCGATGGCGGCATCGACGGTCTCGCTCGGGATCTCGACGATGAGCTGCTTGCGCGTCGGGCTCACGTCGACGAGTTCGTTTTTCATCTTCTTTCACCGGGGGACTGCGTCCCCCGGACCCCCGCGCACGGTCGCTCGCGGGGACCCCGCTGCGGCGGCCCGTAAAGGGCCGCCCTACGGACGTGCGTGGCTCGCTCGCTTTCGCTCGCTCGCGCCCGAGCGGGACGGCGTCCCCCGGACCCCCGCGCACGGTCGCTCGCGGGGACCCCGCTGCGGCGGCCC
>CAYZKQ010000195.1:0-5905 GCA_964478975.1 uncultured Vicinamibacterales bacterium
GCCGGGTCCGCGTCCGGTCACCGCCGGCCGCCGCCCGCCGCGGCTGCCGCCACGTCCTCGTAGTACCGCTTGTACATCGTCTTGCGGAACAGCCAGCCGCCGAGCGGCCCGAGCCATTTCAGGACGTGGTACTTGTAGCCGAGGTCGATGAGCTCGACGAGGTTGCCGTCGACATCCCGGACGAAGAAAAAGGAGTGGCCGCGCGGCGACACTTCCGGCTCTGACACGCAGGTCACGCCCTTCGCCTTCAGATAGGCGTACCACTTCCGCGTGTTGCGCACGTCGAAGCAGAAGTGGGTCAGGCCCACGCGGTTCCACGGGCCCGGCTCGGGGGGGCGCTGCGGCTGGAACTCGAAGATCTCGAGGACCCCGCCGCCGGGCACGCGGATCCAGCCGATCTTGCAGCGCGGGGCCGGCGCCTCGATGCCGAAAAACGTGCGGACGCGCTCGGGGTCCGTGTCGGCGACGCCGACGAGCGGGCAGCCGAAGACTTCCCAGTAAAAGCGAACCGCGCGGTTGAAGTCCGACACCGTGATCCCGACGTGGCTGAACGACCGCACTCTCACCGGGCCGCCTCCTCCAGCTCTCCGAGCCGCAGGTCCGTGGTCTTGATGTGGTCGGCCACCCGCAGGGCCTGCGCCACGATCGTCAGGCCGGGGTTCACCGCCGCAGACGAAGGGAAGAACGACGCGTCGACGACGAAGAGGTTGCCGATGTCGTGGGTCCGGCAGTACGGGTCCAGCACGGAGGTCCGCGGGTCGGTCCCGAAGCACAGCGTCCCGCACTGGTGGCTCGTGTTGCTCGTCCCGAGCGACTCGGCGTGCACGTACCAGAACCCGATGCGCCGGAGGACCTGTTTGGTCTCCTCCACGAGCCGCTGGTGCGCCGTGACGTTGCTCGGCCGGTAGTGGAGCTGGATGCGCCCGTCGCCGGTCACGACGACGCGGTTTTCCGGATTCGGCAGGTCCTCCGTGATGGCCAGCCACTCGAAGCCCCGCGACAGCCAGATCTCGTACATCCACAGCGGCACGCGGCGCGCCCGCGGCGGCCCGCCGTACTTGACCACGACCGGGGTCACGCGCCCCTGCGACTGAATCTGCCCCAGCGGGTACTCCACGTCCGGCCCGCGCAGGTAGAAGTCGTTGATCGCCACCGTCTTCTGGAAGATCGTCTCGTTGCGCGGCGGGAAGAACCCGCCGAGCATCGTGGCGTGGTGGGCCATGTACCGGCGCCCGACGAGGCCCGACGAGTTGGCCAGTCCGTCGGGATGCTTGTCGTTCGCCGAGCGCAGCAGGAGCGCCGCCGACTGGACGGCCCCGCACGAGACGATGAAGAGGTCGGCGCCCACGCGGCGCGTCTCGCCGTCTTTGACCACCTCGACGAGCTCGACCCGGTCGCCGCGCCCGTTGGTGAGGAAACGGCGCGCGAACGCGTTCGTCCACAGCGTCACGCCGGGCCGGTCGAGGGCCGGCCGCACGCAGCAGACCTCGGCGTCGCTCTTCGCGTGGATCTTGCACGGGTACGAGTTGCACGTCCGGCACAGAATGCAGCCGTCGCGCAGGCCGAGCGGGAGCGGCGAGGGGTGCAGCCCCGCCGCCCGGAGCCGCTCGACGATTTCCGCCATCCGGGGCTCGTGGGGCACCGGCGGCCGCGGGTACGGCCCGCGCGGCGGCTCGGTGGGATCGGCGCCGGCCTCGCCGTGCACGCAAAAGAGGTGCTCCGCCCGGTCGTAGTACGGCGCCAGGTCGTCGTAGTCGATGGGCCACGCCGGCGAGACCCCGTCGACGTGCACGAGCTCGCCGAAGTCTTCCCGCCGCAGCCGGAACAGCACGCTGCCCCAGAACTTGGTGTTGCCGCCGACCGAGTAGTGCATGTACGGCAGGAACTCGCGGCCCCGCTCGTCCAGCCAGCGCTCGGCGGCGCGGTAGCGGCGCTCCTTCCAGACCGCCTCGGGGCTCCAGTTCTCCTCCTCCTGTGGCACGAAGTCGCCGCGCTCGACGACGAGAATCCGCGCCGGCGTGTCCGACAGCGCGTAGGCCATCGTCCCGCCGCCCGCGCCGCTCCCGATGATCACGATGTCGAAGTGGTCGTCTCGCCGCATGGCTCCGGACACTCTACGCGCCCTCCGGCCGCCGCTCTCACGACGCCGGGCGGGCGGTGGCGAGGGGCTCTCCGTCGTGGCGCGCCATCGCCTCGACGTCGGCGTATACGCGCTCCATCAACCGGTGGTCCTCCAGCGCCCGCTCGAGGCTCATCTCGGGCGGGCGCCCCTCCCGCACGGCCCGCACGAAATCCCGGTACATGGCGCGATAACCCCGGATGTCGCGCAGGCCCGGCACGAGGATCCGCGGCAGGCCCCGTCCCCACGCCACCACGAACAGCCCGTTCGACTCGAACGTGATCGTCCCCTGCCGCCCGAAGAGCTTCGAGAGCCGAAGGCCTCGCAGCAGCGAGGGGATCTCGCGCGAGTAGTAAAGGCTGCCGACGGCGCCGTTGTCGTAGCGGAACGCCACCAGCATGCTCTTGGCGCGGCGGTCGGGTCCCTCGCGGGAGACCGACGGCCGGTAGCCGTGGATCGCCGTGATCCGCGGGCCCAGACTCCCCGCGAGGTGCAGCCAGTGGATGCCTTCCTCGAAGAACGCGTCGCCGCCCGCCATCGCCTCGTCGTTCCGCCAGTCGTCCGGGCGCTTGAGGCGCCGGGCGATCGTGGCGAAGTGCGCGAAGACCAGGTCCCCGATGAGGCCCTCGGCGAGCAGCCGGCGCAGGCAGACGGCGAGCGGCTTGTAGTGGTCGTTCTCGCCGACCATCACGACCCGGCCGGCGCGGTCTCTGGCCGCAATCGCCTCGAGATACTCGGCGGTCCGCACGAAGGCCGGCTTCTCGACGAGCACGTGCTTGCCCGCCGCGAGCGCGTCGAGGGTCAGCGCCAGGTGGTCGCGCGGCGGCACGGCCACCACGACCGCGTCGACCTCGGGGCTGGCGATCGCCCGGGCGTAGCCCGCGTAGCTGGCCGCGCCGCCGTAGCGCCGGCGGTAGGCTTCGGCCTTCGCCGCGTCGCGGCTGGCATACGCCCACGCGACCTCGTGCCTGAGCGCCCGCAGGTGCCGGCTGTGCACGCGCGTGATGAATCCACACCCGAGAAAAACCAGGCGCACGCGCTCGCGCACCGGCGGCGCCCCGGACGAATTCAGCCCGTCGACATCCGCGCTCACACCCGTCGCCGTCCTGCTCGCTTCGGTTCCTCCACCAGGCGCATGCCATCATAGCACCTCGGTTCGGGCCCCCCTCGAGCCGGCGCGCCCAGCACGCTGACCCGGAACGCAGCCAGGGAAAACCCGCTATACTTTCCCGCGCTATACTTTCCCGGTTCGGCGCGGACCGGATGCGGCGGTCCGGACATCTCCGCGCTCGATGTCCTTCATTGCAACCCGAGGGAGCGTGCCATGACACGTCGCCACTTCTCCCTGATGCTCATCGCGATCCTCTTGCTGGCTGCGGCCGGCGTCACGCGCGGCCGGCTCCTCGCGCAGGCCGACCCGAACACGATCGTCGACCCGGCGCTCTACCAGGACCTGCGCTGGCGCTCGGTCGGGCCGCACCGGGGCGGGCGCGTCACGGCGATCAGCGGCGTCAGCGGGCAACCCTGCACGTTCTACATGGGCGCGACGGGCGGCGGCGTCTGGAAGACCGAGGACTGCGGCGCCCTGTGGCGGCCCGTGACCGACGGGCAGATCGCCACGGGCTCGATCGGCGCGATCGCCGTGTCGGAGTCGAACCCGAACGTCGTGTACGTCGGTACGGGCAGCGCCGCGATCCGGAGCAACGTGGTCATCGGCCGCGGCGCCTACAAGTCGACCGACGCCGGCCGGACGTGGCAGTTCATCGGCCTCAAGGACGCCGGCCAGATCGGCTCGATCGTCGTGCACCCGACCAACCCCGACATCGTCTGGCTCGCCGCCCTCGGCAGCCCCTTCGGCCCCAACGCCGAGCGCGGCATCTTCAAGACGACCGACGGCGGCAAGACGTGGCGGAAGGTGCTCTACGTCAACGACGAGACCGGCGGGCGCGTCGTGGCGATCAACTGGTCGAACCCGAACGAGGTCTACGCCGGCATGTACCGCGCGTTCCGCAAAGGGTGGGACATCATCAGCGGCGGGCCGGCCACCGAGGGCGGCATCTACAAGTCCACCGACGGCGGCGAGACCTGGACGAAGCTCACCAACGGGTTGCCCCAGCGGCTCATCGGCAAGATCGACCTCGACGTGGCGCGGAGCAACCCGAAGGTCGTCTACGCCATGGTCGAAGCCCCCGGCGACGAGGGCGGCCTCTACCGCTCGGACGATGCAGGGGCGACCTGGCGGCTCGTGAACAACAGCGCGCGGCTGCGGGCGCGGCCGTTCTACTTCCACTACGTGGACGTCAACCCCAAGGACGAAAACGAAGTGTGGGTGAACGAGCTCGGGCTGCACAAGTCGACCGACGGCGGCCGCACCTTCACCCAGGTGCGCACGCCGCACGGCGACAACCACGGGATCTGGTTCAATCCAGACAACCCGAACATCCTGATCCAGTCGAACGACGGCGGCGCGAACATCTCGATCGACGGCGGGCGGAGCTGGTCCTCCATCCTGAACCAGCCGACCGCCGAGCTCTACATGGTCTCGGTCGACGAGCAGGTGCCCTACCGGCTCTACGCGCCGCAGCAGGACAACACGACCGTCGTGGTCCCGTCGCTGCCGCCCGTGTCGTGGGGCTATGACCACTCGGCCCAGTCCTGGTTCCAGGCCGCCGGGTGCGAGACCGGCGGCATCTGGCCGCGTCCCGACGGCAAGGTGATCTGGGGGGCGTGCAAGGGCGAGGTCGGGCGCTACAACGTCGAGACCGGCCAGGAACAGCACTACTGGATCTACCCGCAGAACCGCTACGGCCACGACCCGGACGACATCAAGTACCGCTTCCCGCGCCAGACTGTCGTGTTCCTGTCCCCGCACGACCCCAGGACGATCTACCAGGCGTCGCACGCGCTGCATCGCTCCACGGACGAGGGCAAGACCTGGCAGACGATCAGCCCGGACCTGACGGCGCACGAACCCGACAAGCAGATCGTGCCGGGCAACCCGATCACGCGCGACATCACCGGCGAGGAGGTCTACAGCAGCATCTACGCCGCGGTCGAGTCGCGCCTCGAGCGCGGCGTGCTCTGGGTCGGCGCCAACGACGGTCCGGTGCACGTCTCGCGCGACGGCGGCAAGACCTGGAAGAACGTCACCCCGAAGGACCTGCCGCCGGGCGGCCGCGTGCAGAACATCGAGGACTCGCCGCACCGCAGGGGCTCGGCCTACATCGCCGTCTACCGCTTCCTGCGCGAGCACGACCTGCGCCCGTACATCTACGTCACGAACGACTACGGTGAGACCTGGACGAAGCTCACCGACGGCACCAACGGCATCCCCGCCGACTACCCGACGCGCGTCGTCCGGGAAGACCCCAACGTCGAAGGGCTGCTCTTCGCCGGCACGGAGTTCGGCGCGTTCGTGTCGTTCGACAACGGCCGCCACTGGCAGTCGCTGCAGCAGAACCTGCCGGCGACCCCCGTCACCGACATCCGCGTGCACCGGCAGGACCTCGTGATCTCCACGATGGGGCGGTCGTTCTGGATCATGGACAACATCACGCCCCTCGAGCAGATCGCGGCCGGGCTGCGGGCCGCCACGAGCGCGACCTCGCCCGCGGGCGCCGCGTCGGTCCAGGGCGGCACCTCCGGCGCGGGCGGCGGCGGGCAGCGTGCCGCCCATCAGGAAGGTCGGCAGACCGATGACGAGCGTCGAAAGCAACAGCCGCACGACGGTCGCGCCGGTGATGCCGAGCGTGTCCTGGCCGCCGAGACTGAAATAGACGCTGCGAA
>CAYZKQ010000196.1:0-5878 GCA_964478975.1 uncultured Vicinamibacterales bacterium
CCGCGGCGCCGCTCGAGGCGTGCGCGGTCGGCCGCCTGGCGCCAGCGCGCGGCGAGCGCCCTGGCGCCGCTCTTCGCCTTGTTGACGAACCCTTTCGGCGGCCTGCTCACAGTCGGGGCGTCCTCCGCGCCTCGCCCGACCGCCCGACCCGGCGCGCGGATCGCGGATCGGCGGCTCCGCTCATCCACCGGACGTCTTCTTCAGCATCGCCTCGCGCTTCGCGCGGAACTCGTTGCCGGGTTTCCACTCGGGGAACCGCTCCGCCTGCGCCACCTTGTAGGCGACGCGCAGGTAGAACTCGGCTTCCTCGACCGTCCCGCTCAGATCCCAGTCGGGCCGCACCTCGTCCGAGGGGGCGTGGTAGTGCTTCGCGGTGTACTCCTCCCGGATCTTGCGCCCGTAGTCTTCGGGCTTGCCGACATACTCGATGCCCGACCCGGCGTCGAGGGCGGGCACGCCGGCCCGCGCGAACGGGAAGTGGTCGGACCGGTAGTAGAACCCCTTCTCCGGCTCCGGGTCCGGCTTGATGACGCGCCCCTGCTCGGCGGCGACCTCCCGGGCGTAGTCGTCCAGGTCGGACGCGCCGAGGCCGATCACGACGACGTCCTTCGTGCGCCCGAACAGGTTCATGGCGTCCATGTTCACGACGGCGAGGGTCTTCTCGAGGGGATAGATGGGCATGCGGGCGTAGTACTCCGAGCCGAGCAGCCCCTGCTCTTCGGCCGTCACCGCGAGAAAGACGATCGTCCGCTTCGGCGGCGGCTGGACCTTCGTGAAGCCGCGCGCGATCTCGAGGAGGGCCGCCGTGCCGCTGGCGTTGTCCTGGGCGCCGTTGTAGATGCTGTCCCCGTCGACCGGGTCGCCGACGCCCAGGTGGTCCCAGTGCGACGTGAGGATGACGTACTCGTCGCGGCGCGCCGGGTCGCTCCCCTCGAGCTTGGCCACGACGTTGCGCGAGTCGATCGTGCGGAGCGTGTTGGCGATGGCCATCGACGCGGTCGCGCCGAGCGAGATCGGCTTGAAGTCGCGGCGCGCCGCGGCCCGCTTCGCCTGGTCGAAGTCGAGGCCCGCCATGCGGAACAGGTCGCGGGCGCGGTCGAGCGTGATCCACCCCTCGATGGCCGCGCGGCCCATGTTCTTGTCGGGGGTCACGAGGTCGAACCGCTCGCCGCCCATGCCCTGCACGACCGAGAAGGGATAGCCGGCCGGACCGGTCTCGTGGACGATGAGGACGGCCGCGGCACGCTTCTCGGCGCCGATCTCGTACTTGTAGGTCCAGCGGCCGTAGTAGGTCATGGCCTTGCCGCCGAACACCTTCGGGTCGAGCTCGCCGGGGTTGACCGGGTCCGGGACGGGCGGGTCGTTCACCAGCATCACGAGGGTCTTGCCCGCCACGTCGAGCCCCTTGTAATCGTCCCAGTCGAACTCGGGGGCGACGACCCCGTAGCCGACGAAGACGACCTCCGAGTTCTCCACCGCGACCCGGTCGGTCACGCGCTTCGTCCAGGCCACGACGTCGTGCTTGTCGCGCAGCGTGAGGCGGCGCGGTCCCTTGCGGAACGTGAGGGGCTTCACGGACTTCGGCGTGATGCCGACCAGCGGGACCTTCTGGATGTAGGTCCGGTCGGTGTTGCCGGGGGCGAGGCCCAAGGCCTTGAATTGATCGACGAGGTAGGCGACGGTGAGCTCTTCGGCTTTGGTGCCCGGCGCGCGGCCTTCGAACTCGTCCGAGGCGAGCACCTTGATATGGCCGAGGATGGCGCCGGCGTCGAGGGACGGGAAGCTGGGCTGCGCGGGCGGCGGGGCCGGCGCCTGGCGGGTGCACGCGGGCGCGAGCGCCGCGAAAACGATGGTCAGGAACAGGGGGCGAAGGAGACGGGCCATGGTGTGATCTCCAGCGAGGACGATCGTCTCGACACGTCATTCTACCCCTGGATGGCGGTGTCGCTGCGGCCCGGCGGATCGGCGCTCCTGAAAGGAGCGTTCTAGATGGGGATGGCTGGGATCGCCCAGTCGCGCGTGGCGAGCGGGTTACGGCTCGGCCCAGACGCGGCACAGCTCGACGATGACCTCGACTGCCTTGTCCATATCCTGCGCCGAGATCCACTCGAGGCGCGAGTGGAAGTTGTGCTGGCCCGAGAACAGATTCGGCGTGGGCAGGCCGAGGAACGAGAGGCGCGCCCCGTCGGTGCCGCCGCGGATCGGCTTGCGGCGCGGCTCCACCCCGGCGCGCCGCATCGCGGTCTCGGCGCGCTCGACGACTTCCGGATATCGATCGAGCACCTCCTTCATGTTCCGATACTGCGGCTCGATCTGGAGGTCCACCGACGCCCCCGGGTGGGCGTCGACCGTGGCGCGTGCGAGCGCCTGAAGGAGGGCTTCCTTCTCGCGCAGGCCTTCCTCCGTGAAGTCCCGCACGAGCAGCTTCACCGCGGTGCGTTCGACGCCGGCGTCCATGACGTAAGGGTGCACGTAGCCTTCGTAGCCCTCGGTCGTCTCGGGCGACCACCGATCCCCGGGCAGCCGGCCGACGAAGTCGGCCGCGACCTTGATGGCGTTGACCAGGCGCCCCTTCGCGTACCCCGGGTGGGTGTTGAACCCGTGGAACGTCACGGTGACGGCGTCGGCCGAGAAGCTCTCGATTTCGAGGTCGCCCCGGCCCCCGCCGTCCACGGTGTACGCGTAGTGCGCCCCGAACGCCTCGAGGTCGAAGTGCGCCGTGCCGCGGCCGATCTCTTCGTCCGGCGTGAAGGCGATCCGGACGATGCCGTGGGGGATTTCGGGGTGGGCCATCAAGTATTCCGCCGCGGCCATGATCTCCGCCACCCCCGCCTTGTCATCCGCCCCGAGCAGCGTCGTCCCGGAGGCGGTCACGAGGTCGTGGCCGAGGCAGTCGGCGAGCTCGGGATTCTCCGCGAGGCGCAGGACGGCGGCCGGGTCGTCCGGGAGCACCAGGTCGCGGCCGTCGTACGCCTCGTGAACGATCGGTCGCACGCCCGCGCCGGGCATTTCGGGCGACGTGTCGACGTGGGCGAGGAAGCCGATGATGGGCGTGCCGGCGCGCGAGGTCGTGGCCGGGATCGTGGCGGTGACGACCCCGTGGCGGCTCATGGCGGCGTCGGTGACACCGAGCTCGTGGAGCTCGTCGACGAGCCGCTGGAGCAGGACGAGCTGGCCCGGCGTGCTCGGGACCGACGTCGAGCGCTCGTCCGAGCGTGTGTCGTAGGTGACGTAGCGGAGGAACCGCTCGAGGGCACTGGTAGTCACACGCGTGCGGGTCATACGGAGCACGACGGGCCCGGGCGGCTAGAGCGTGCGATCGATCTTCTCCGGGTGAGCCCGGACCCACGCGAGCAACGCCTCGAGCACCCGCTCGACCTCCTCCAGACGATGGGCGCACAGATCGTAGAGTTCCGCGCTCGTCACCTCGTGGGAGAAGTGCACCAGGCGATTCCGGTAACGGGCCATCACGCCGAGCAGGTCGGCGTCGGCTCGTGCGAGGACGCCGGACTGCTGCAGGCGCTCGGGCACGTCACGATACTCCGCCGCCACGAGGCCGAAGCCCTTCGCCAGCACATGTCGGCCCAGATCGATGAGGGCTTCGAGTGCCCGCCGGAGGTACGATTCGGCGGCCGCCACGTTGCGTCGATCCCCCGCGAAGGCGGTGTAATCCTCGAGCGGCAAGCTCCGAATGCCGGCGACCCTCTCGCGGACCCAGGCAGCGCGCTCGGCGATGATCTTCTCGCGCAGGCCGGTCGGCGTCATCCGCGCGCACCCGCGAGGATCGTCCGCCGCCGCTCTCGCTCGAAGGGGGCGAGGTCGCCCGCTCGGCGGAGGACTTCGAGTTCGTAGCGCGCCACGCGGTCGCGGTCGCCCGCGTAGAGGAGCTCGCCCGAGATCACATCGAGAGCGAGAAAGGGGGGCGCCTCGGGCAGCACGACGAGATCCACCCGCGTGACCCCGAAGAAGGCCTCGAGATCCGCGGTCAGGCGCGCCCGCCCCTCCGCGTCGAGCTGCGTGCCCGGGCGCGGCAACACGCCAAGGTCGAGATCGGACGACGGGCTCGAGTCGGGCGGGCAGGCTCCCTGCAGCCTCGCCGCCGCTTCGGCCGCGCGGCTCCCGAAAGCATAGAGGGCGTCCACGCCGTAGCGTCCGCACAGTCCGGCGAGCGCGTCGACGCGAGGCACGCCGCCATCATAGCACGCGGGGTCCCGCACACGGCGGGAATGGCCCCGCGAAACAGCGCTGCACGCCTCGGGTGGCGCGCTGTGTTCCCGCAGGAACCACATCCGCGGGATGGCCGCACTCCGGCGACGCGTGGCGAAGCCTCCGGACGCTGTCACGCCTCGAGGCTCAGGGTCGGGAGGAAGCGGGGCGGCCTGCGGGCCTTCGTCGCCTGCTCGAAGGCGTAGGCGATCCGGATGAGCGTCGGCTCGCTCCAGGCGCGGCCGAAGAAGGAGACGCCGATCGGCAAGCCGAAGACGTGCCCAGCGGGCACCGTGATGTTCGGGTAGCCCGCGATGGCCGGGAGCGACGAGCTGCCGCCGCCGAAGTGGTCGCCGGTCACGAGGTCGATCACCCAGGCCGGTCCGCCGGTCGGGGCCACCACCGCGTCGAGGCGGTGCTTCGCCATGACGGCGTCGATGCCCATCTCGCGCGCGACGCGGTGATTCTTCGCGAGTGCGTCGAGATACTCTGGGCTGGTGAGCGGTCCCTTGGCTTCAGCCTGAATGAAGAGGTCCTGGCCGAAGTAGGGCATTTCCCGGTCCTTGTGGCGCTCGTTGAACGCGATGAGGTCGGCGAGGGTGCGGACCTGGACGTTCGAACCGAGGCCGGCGAGGTAGCGGTTGAGGTCCGCCTTGAACTCGTAGAGCAGGACGAGCAGCTCGCTGTCGCCGAGCTCGCGCGGCGCTTCGAGCTCGACCGGGTCGATGATGACGGCGCCCGCCGACCGCATGGCCGCGATGGCCTCCTCGAGGACGGCGTCGACGCGGTCGTGGAAGCCGAAGAACTTGCGCGCGATGCCGAGGCGGGCGCCCTGGAGGCCCCGCGGGTCCAGAAACTGCGTGTAGTCCGCGTGGACGCGCCCGCGGCTCGCCTCGGTCGCCGGGTCGCGCGGGTCGGGGCCGGCGATCGCGCCGAGCAGGACGGCCGCGTCGGCTACCGTACGCGCCATGGGCCCGGCCGTGTCCTGGCTGTGGGCGATGGGAATGATGCCCGCGCGGCTCACCAGGCCGAGCGTGGGTTTGAGCCCCACGAGGCCGGTCGCATGCGACGGGCAGACGATCGAACCGTCGGTTTCCGTGCCGATCGCCGCCGCACAGAGGTTCGCACTCGTCGCCGTGCCGGAGCCGGAGCTCGAGCCGCAGGGGTTCCGATCAAGGACATACGGGTTGCGGCACTGGCCGCCGCGGGCGCTCCAGCCGCTCGTCGAGCGCGACGAGCGGAAGTTGGCCCACTCGCTCAGGTTGGTCTTGCCGAGGAGCACCGCGCCCGCCTCGCGCAGCTTCTGGACGACGAAGGCGTCGCGCGCCGCGATCGAACCCACCAGCGCGAGCGACCCCGCCGTCGTCATCATCCGGTCGGCGGTGTCCAGGTTGTCCTTGACGAGGATGGGAATGCCGTGGAGCGGACCGCGGGGGCCGCGCGCGCGGCGCTCGGCGTCGAGGGCGTCGGCGATGGCGAGGGCGTCGGGATTCGTCTCGATGACCGCCCGGAGGGTGGGGCCCGCGCGGTCGAGCGCCTCGATGCGGGCCAGGTACTGTTCCGCGAGGGCTCGGGCGGTCAGGCGGCCGCGCGTCATGGCGTCCTGGAACTGGGCGATGGTCCACTCCTCGAACTCGAAGGGTGCCGGAGCGGGTGACCCGGAGGCGGCGGG
>CAYZKQ010000197.1:0-5853 GCA_964478975.1 uncultured Vicinamibacterales bacterium
CTCTCGGAGCAGGAGCGGTCCCTCTTCGACCTGCTCCGCGGCGTGACCGGGATCGGGCCCCGCGTGGCCATCAATATCCTGTCCGGCATCACGGCCGAAGAGTTGTCGGCGGCCATCGGACGGGGGGATCTGGTGCGCCTGAGCGCCATTCCGGGTGTCGGGCGGAAGACGGCGGAACGGATCGTCCTCGAGCTCAAGGAAAAGATCGTCTCCGTAGCCAGGCCCGCAGAGGCCGAGGCGGCGGCCGGGCGGTCGCTCGCGGCGCCGGCGCTTTCGGCGCGGCCGGGGTTGCGCGTGCCCGGCCCGGGGTTGCTGGGCGAGGCCCTCCGCAACATCGAGCGGTACGTTCCGGAGAGCTTCAACAACCCGCAGGGCGGGGCGACCGACTTCGGGTCGACGATTCAGTTCGACACCAAGGGGGTCGAGTTCGGGCCCTGGATTCGGCGGTTCGTGGCCCAGGTCAAGCGGAACTGGTTCATTCCGTATGCGGCCATGTCGCTCAGGGGCCACGTCGTCATCACGTTCTTCGTGCACAAGGACGGGACGATCACCGACCTGACGGTGGTGCAGCCGTCGGCCGTGGAGGCGTTCACGCACGCGGCCTACAATGCCCTGGCGGCGTCCAACCCGACGCAACCGCTGCCCCCCGAGTATCCGGCGGACCGCGCCTTCTTCACCGTGACGTTCTATTACAACGAACCCCCGCGGTAGCCGGAAGGTGAGGTCGATGGCACCGCCGACACGCGCCCAGCAGCGCGGCTGGTTGTTGCTGCTCACCCTCGCGGCCCTGCTCGCCCTGGCGCGCCTCATCGGGTGGGCGTGAGTCAGGCGCGATGCCCGTCCTCGTGGCCATCGTCGGACCGACCGCGACCGGGAAGAGCGCCCTCGGCCTCGCGCTGGCCGAGCGGTGGGGGGGCGAGATCGTCAGTTGCGACTCGACGGCGGTCTACCGCGGCTTCGACATCGGGACCGACAAGGTGCCCGTCGAGGCGCGCCGGGGCATTCCCCATCACCTGATCGACGTGGCGGAGCCCACCGAGGTCTACTCGGCGGCCCGCTATGCGCGGGAGGCGGCCGCCGCCATCCGGGCAATCACGGCGCGCGGCCGGCTGCCCATCCTCGTGGGCGGCACGGGGCTCTACTACCGCGCGCTCACCCGCGGCCTGTTTCCCGGTCCCGGTCGCGACGAGGCGCTCCGCGCGCGGCTGGCCGGGCTCGCGGCGCGCTACGGGGTCGAGCGGCTGCACCGCGTGCTCGCCCGGGTCGACCCGCCCTCGGCCGGGCGCATCCGCCCGCGCGACGCGAAGCGGATCGTCCGGGCTCTCGAGGTGTACTACCTGACCGGCCGGCCCCTGACGGCGCACTTCGCGGCGACGTGCTCGCCGCTGCCCGACTACGACGTGGTGGCCGTCGCGCTGCGGCTCCCCGCGGCGGAGACGGCGTGCCGCGTCGAGGCGCGGGTGGCCCGCCAGTTCGCGGAGGGGATCGTCGACGAAGTGCGCGCGCTGCTCGCCCGCGGGGTGCCCGAGACGGCGCATCCGTTCAGCGGTCTGGTGTATCGGCAGGTGCTGGAGTTGCTGCGCGGCGTGCGCGACGAGGCGGCCACGCGGGCGCTCATCGCCCTGGAGAATCGCCGCTACGCCCGGCGCCAGTTGATCTGGTTCCGGAAAGAGCCTAATCTACGGTGGATTCACGGCGCAGGCGAGCGTACCGAAACCCTTCTCGCCGCCGAACAGTACCTCGCCGGCCGAGGTGTGCTCCCGACGTGACCGCTGCGCGCCCGCACCGCGTCTTCGTGATCGTGCTCGACAGTGTCGGCGTCGGCGCTCTTCCCGACGCGGCCGCCTACGGCGACGAAGGGAGCGACACGCTGGGGAACATCGCGGCGCGGGTGTCCCTCGAGCTGCCGGTCCTCCGATCCCTCGGCCTCGGCCGGGTCGCGCGCCTCGGCGGCGACGGACCGGAGTGTCCGGCCGGCGCCTACGGGCGGATGGCCGAGCGGTCGCCGGGCAAGGATTCGGTGACGGGGCATTGGGAGTTGATGGGCCTCGTGCGCGACCGGCCCTTTCCCGTGTTCCCCGGCGGGTTCCCGCCGGACCTCATCCGCGCCTTCGAGGCGCGCATCGGCCGCCCCACGCTCGGGAACAAACCCGCGTCCGGCACCGCCGTCATCGAGGAACTCGGCGCCGAGCACCTCCGCACGGGGGCGCCCATCGTGTACACGTCGGCGGACAGCGTGTTCCAGATCGCCGCCCACGAAGACGTCATTCCGCTCCCCGAGCTCTATCGCATCTGCGAGATCGCCTACGAGCTGGCCGTGGACGGGTTGGGGGTCGGGCGTGTCATCGCGCGTCCCTTCGTGGGCTCGCCGGGACGCTTTCGGCGCGACACCGCCAACCGCCGCGACTTCGCGCAACCGCCGTCCGGCGAAACGGTGTTGGACCGCCTGAAGGCCGCGGGCTGGCCCGTCGTGGCGGTTGGCAAGATCGACGATCTCTTCGCCGGGCGCGGCATCACCCGCGCGGTGCACACCGCGAACGACGCGCAGGTCATGGACGAAGTCCTGCGCGCCGCCGCCGAGGTGGACCGCGGGTTGATCTTCGCCAACCTGGTCGACTTCGACACCATCTACGGGCATCGGAACGACGTTGCCGGCTACGCCGCCAACCTCGAACGCTGCGACCGCCGCCTGAGCGAGCTCGTGCCCCGACTCGGCCCCGGCGACGTCCTCGTGATCACGGCCGACCACGGCAACGACCCGACCACGCCGAGCACCGACCACTCGCGCGAGTACGTGCCGCTCCTCGTCGCGGGGCGCCCGGTCGCGCCGGGGATCGACCTCGGCGTCCGGTCCACCTTCGCAGACCTCGGGCAGACGTTGGCCGAGCTGTTCGGCGTCGGGCCGCTATTGCACGGCACCAGCTTCCTGGCGGCGGTGCTCCGGTGACCGGCGGCGCGGAGGCGGGGGAGAGTGAGGTTGCGGGTCATGACGATCCGTGAAGAGCTGGAGGCTCGGGAGGACGCGTGGCTGGCGCCGCAGGCGGCGCGGAGCCGCCTCACGCGGGGCCGGCTCCGGCCCGAAGAGCCGGACCCGATCCGGCCGGCCTTCCAGCGCGACCGCGACCGCATCGTGCACTGCAAGGCGTTCCGGCGGCTGAAGCACAAGACGCAGGTGTTTTTCGCGCCGGCCGGCGACCACTACCGCACGCGCCTGACCCATACCCTCGAAGTCGCGCAGATCGCCCGGACGATCGCGAAGGTCTTGCGGCTCAACGAGGAGCTGACCGAGGCCATCGCGCTCGGCCACGACCTCGGGCACACCCCGTTCGGCCACGCCGGCGAACGCGTGCTCGACCGACTGGTGCCGGGGGGCTTCAACCACTACGAGCAGAGCCTGCGGATCGTCGATGTCCTCGAGAACAACGGGCGGGGCCTGAACCTCACCTGGGAAGTCCGCGACGGCATCGCCCGCCATTCCAAGGGCCGGACGGGGCTGCCTGTCGGCGCCGACCCCGCGGACCGCGCCGCGACGATCGAGGGTCAGGTCGCCCGGGTGGCCGACATCATCGCCTACGTCAACCATGACATCGACGACGCCGTGCGCGCGGGGGTGTTGAGGCCGGACGACCTGCCGGCTGGGCCCGTCGCGGTGCTCGGCGCCACCACGTCGTCGCGCATCGGCCGGATGGTGACCGACGTCGTGACCGAGACGCTCGCCGCGGGGCTGGACGAGGTGCGGATGAGCGCGGCGGTGCTCGAAGCGACGCTGGAACTGCGGGCCTTCCTGTTCGAGCGCGTGTACGAGAACGAAGTCGCGACGGCCGAATTCAGCAAGGCGACCGGGATCCTCGGCGGCCTCTGGGAAAAAGTGCACGCGGAACCGGAGCGGTTTCTCGAGCCGCGCGTGGTGGCGGCGGAGGGGGTGGACGCCGCGGCGCGCGATTTCCTCGCCGGCATGACGGACCGCTACGCCGTGCGGCTCTTCGAGGAGCTGTTCATCCCGGCCCCGTGGGTGGAGGTCCGGGCCCCGTGAACCGCTCGTGGTTGGGTGGTATAATGGGAGGTTCCAGCCGCTCCAGAGGGCGGCGCTTACGGCCATGCTCTTCGACCTGACGCGGATGCGCGGCCCCGTCGAGCACGTCGAACGGGTCTTCCCCGGCAGCGCCTTCGACGCCGGCGGGGATTTCACCGTGGAGACCGACGTGTCGCTGGTCTTCGACATCGCGAAAGACCGCGAACGCTACCGCCTGGTGGGGCGCGTGCAAGCCACGCTCGACCTGGCCTGCAGCCGCTGTCTGGACTGGTACCCGCTGCCCGTCGCCAGCGAGTTCGACCTGCGCTACCTTCCGCAGTCGGCCAACAGCGGCGAGGGCGAGCTGGAGGTGGCGGAGGAGGACCTCAGCACGGCGTTCTACGAACACGACGTCATCGACCTCGGCCAGCTCGTGCGGGAGCAGTTCTATCTCGCCCTGCCGATGAAGCCGCTGTGCCGGCCCGACTGCCTGGGGTTGTGTCCGCAGTGCGGCGCCAACCGCAACCGTGAACGGTGTGGGTGTACCGGCGGCTGGGTCGACCCGCGCTGGAGTGCTCTCGCCCGGTTGCGCGCGACCGGAAAGGACTGAGTCCCCTGCTATGCCGAATCCGAAACGCCGCCATTCGAAAGCGCGGACCGCCAAGCGCCGGACGCACGACGCCCTCGCGCCCGTCCCGCTCGGCGAATGCCCTCAGTGCCACGAGCGGAAGCCGCCGCACCAGGTCTGCCCGCATTGCGGTTACTATCGGGGGCGCCAGGTCCGCGAGGTCGAGGAAGTCTGACCGGGCGGTGGGGCCGCGGCCCGCATGCGGATAGCCGTTGACGCGATGGGCGGGGACTTCGCCCCGCGCCAGGTGGTCGATGGGGCGGTGTCGGCGGCCCGCCACCTCGGCTGCGGGGTCCTGCTCGTCGGGCGCCGCGAGCTGGTCGAGCGCGAGCTGGCCCGCCACCCGGACCGGGCAGGGCTGGAGGTCGCCGTCGTGGACGCCCCCGACGTCGTGGCGATGGGGGAGGCGCCCGCGGCGGCGCTCCGGCGGCGCCCCGGGGCGTCGATTCGCGTCGCCGCCGAGTTGGTCGCGCGCGGCGAGGCGGACGCGCTCTTCAGCGCGGGCCACACCGGCGCGACGGTGGTGGCCGCCCACAACGCCTGGGGCATGCTGCCGGGCGTCGACCGGCCGGCCCTGGCGACCACCGTCCCCACCCGCCGGCGCCGCCCGGCGGTCCTCGTGGATGCCGGGGCGACCATCGAGTGCCGGGCGCACCACCTGGTCCAGTTCGCCACCATGGGCGCGGTGTTCGCGCGGGTGGCCCTCGGGATCGAGCACCCGCGCGTCGGCCTCCTGTCAATCGGGGAGGAAGCGTCCAAGGGCACCGACCTTGTCCGGGAAGCCCACCGGCTGCTCCGGGACAGCCCCCTCAACTTCATCGGGAACCTCGAGGCCCGCGACGCCTACTCGGGCGACGCCGACGTCATCGTGTGCGACGGTTTCACCGGCAACGTCGCCCTCAAGGTGAGCGAGGGACTGGTCGAAACCGTCGAGCACCTCTTGCGAGAAGAGTTGTCCCGCACGTTCACGACCCGCGTCGGCTATCTGCTCTCGCGCCGGGCGTTCCGGCGCTTCCGCAAGCGCGTGGACTATTCGGAGTACGGCGGAGCGCCGCTCGTCGGCGTCGCCGGCCTCTGCATCGTGGGGCACGGGCGGTCGTCCGCGAAGGCGGTGCGGAGCGCCGTGGCGCTGGCGTCTCGGTTCGTGGCCGAGGGGTTTCTCGGCCGGCTCGGGGGCGAGCTGGCGGCCTTGTGCGCGGCGGCCGGCCGGAAC
>CAYZKQ010000198.1:0-5807 GCA_964478975.1 uncultured Vicinamibacterales bacterium
GCACGCTCGCTCGCGCGCCTCAGCGCGGCGGCTCGTAAAGGGCCGCCCGACGTCATGCCCGCCCGGCTGGGCGCGCGGGGACGCCGTTTGACTTCCCCCGCATGAGGGCCCTATCATGCTTGCGATCGCGTGCGCGCGGGACGCGCACAGAGTGTCCACCTGTCTGTCTGGAGTCATGCATGTCCAGGTTCACCAGTCGTCGCGGCCGGCCCGGCCTCATGGCGGGCCTCGTGAGCGTGGCCGCCGCCCTCGCCGCCACCGTCGCGCTCAGCGCGACACAGGCGCAGCCGCCTGACCGCAAACAGCAAGAGCGCCTCAGCAAGGAACAACGCGAAGAAGCCCAGGCCCTCGTCCGGGTCGTCGACAACGTGATGAAGGGCCAGCCGGCGCCCGCGGACTTCACCCTCGGCTGGCACAACGACTTCCTCAAGGGCCAGCAGGGCCGCGTCTACGTGCCCTTCACCCTCTCGTTCCCCCGCGACGCCGTCAAGTCCCGCGACCTCTCGCTCTATTACCGCGTCGTCGCCCGCCAGCAGGAGTCGCCCGAAGCCGCCAAAGAAGCTAAGGGCGAGAGCCGCGAGCGCGCCGCCCAGCAGATGTACGCCTACGAAGACATCCACCTGGTCGAGCTGGAGGATCCGCCCAAGGGCCAGCCCGCCCGGGTCCGGCGCGCCTTCATGGTGCCGCCGGGCGACTACGACGTCTACGTCGCCATGCGCGAGCGCAAGCTGCCGCGCGGCCAGCAGCCCAAAGTGACCGTGCTCAAGCAGCCGGTCACGGTGCCCGACTACTGGAACGGCGAACTGACGACGAGCAGCGTGATCGTCGCCGACGATGTGAAGCAGCTCCAGGCGCCGCTCAGCCCGGAGGAGCAGGCGAAGCAGCCCTACACCATCGGGCTCACGCAGATCACGCCGGCCGCCGACATGGTGTTCAGCAAGGCGGAAGAACTCTCGGTCATGCTCATCATTTACAACCCAGCGCTCCAGGACAAGAAGCCGGATGTGACCGTCGAGTGGAAATTCCATCACCGCCTGCCGGACGGCGAGAAGTACTTCAACAAGACGGAACCGACGCAACTCAACGCCAAGACGCTGTCGCCCCAGTTCGACTTCGAGCTGGGCCATCAGCTCGTCGCCGGGCAGTCGGTGCCGCTCGCGTCGTTTCCCGAGGGGGATTACCGGTTGGCGATCGAGGTGACGGACAATCTCGCGCACAAGACCCTGACGCGCGAAGTGTTCTTTACCGTCGTGGGGTCGTGAGGCCGGCTGCGGGCGGCCGGCCGCGCCCCGGGTGACCACCTCCTCGTCGGAGGAGGATACGATGACTCGTTTCCGCCGGACGGCCGTCGTCGCCTTCCTGGCCGCGCTCGCGGTCGAGACCGCGGCCCTCGCCCAGCCCACCCTGCACGCGAGCGCCGGCTACGGCACCATCCTCGGTACCGTCCGCGATACCAGCGGCGCGGCGCTTGAGGGCGTGCTCGTCTCCGCCCTCGGCCCGACCCAGGCCGTCGCCGTCACGGACGCCAGCGGGCGCTTCGCTTTCGGCAATCTCCCGCCGGGACCGTACCTCGTCCGCGCGCACCTGACCGGCTTCGCCGCCTCGCCGCGCGAGCTCGTTCAGGTCCGGCCGAACAGCCAGCTCGTGCGCAGCTTCGCCCTGCGCCCCCTGACCGCGGGCGGCCTGGCGTCAGGACGCCTCGAGCGCCTGGCGGCCGGCGTCAGCGAAGCACCCGCCGGGCCACCCGCTGCGGGCGCGGTCGCCGCCGCCGCGGACGATGACCATCCCCACACCCTCACGGCGTGGCGCTTGCGCCACATCGCGCGGAGCGTGCTGCGCGACACGAACGGCTTGGTCGTGCCGGGCGAGCCCGCCGAGCGCCCCGACACGGCGGCGGCGCAGGCTGCGGGCTCGTGGCTGGGCTGGGCGGTCGAATCGTCCGCGCGCCTCGCCTCCGCCATCGCCGACCTCCCGTGGTCCGGCGAAATCAATCTCCTGACGACCGGCACGTTGAACGGCGCGCAGGACCTCTTCACGCTGGAGCGGCTGCCGCGCGGCGTGGCGTTTTTCTCCCTCGGCGCTCCCCTCGGCCGCGGCCAGTGGAGCGTGCGGACCGCCGTCAGCAGCGGGGAGATCACCTCCTGGGTGCTCGCCGGCGCCTACACGGGCCGCGCCCTGGACTCGCACGCCCTCGACCTCGGCCTGTCCTACAGCGTGCAGCGCTTCGAACCCGCGAAGGCCCCGACCCTCGCCTCGCTCGCCGACCACAACCGCAACGTCGGAGCCATCTACGGATTCGATGCGTGGCAGCTCGCGCCGCGCGTCGAGGTGAGCTACGGCGCGCGCTACGCACGATACGATTACGTCGCGGACGCGCACCTGTTCAGCCCCGAGGTCGGCGTCACGATCTCGCCGGCGCCGCGCACCTACGTGCGCACGTCCGCGGCTCAGGCGGTGGTCGCGCCCGGCGCGGCCGAGTTCCTGCCGCCCTCGGCGGCCGGCCTCTGGCTGCCGCCCGAGCGCACCTTCTCGCCCCTCGTCGGCTCGCGCTTCCGCGCCGAGCGCGTCCGCACCCTCGAGATCGCCCTCGAACACGAATTCGACGGCACCTACCTGGTCGGCCTCCGCCGCTTCTACCAGCGGTCCGCCGACCAGCTCGTGACCCTGTTCGGCGCCGGCGGCGCCGGCGACACCCTGGGACACTACTACGTCGCCAACGCGGGCCTGGTCGACGCCGACGGCTGGGGCGTGCGCGTGAGCAGCCCGTTCGCCGGCCGCTTGCGCGGCTCGGTCGACTACAGCGTCACCCGCGCCCGGTGGGCGCCGTCGGCCGAGGCGTCCGCCATCAGCCGCATCGCGCCCTCCGCCGTGCGGGCCGACACCGAGGCGATCCACGACGTCACGACTGCGCTCGAAGCGGCCATCCCCGAGACGGCCACGCGCGTCTCGGTCGTCTACCGCATGAACACGGCGTTCGCCCAGGCCGACGGCCAGGCCGAGACGCCCGCGTTCGATGCGCGGTTCGACGTCCAGGTCAACCAGGCGCTCCCGTTCGTGCGCCTGGTCGGTTCCGAGTGGGAGATGCTTCTGGCCGTCCGCAGCCTCTTCCACGACAGCCGCGCGAGCGGCTCGGTCTACGACGAGTTGCTCGTCGTCCGCCCCCCCAAGCGCATCGTCGGCGGCTTCCTCGTCCGATTTTGAGCACCTGAGCGGTCCGGCGGACATCCGGCATCTTGGAGCGCGGCTCCAGAGTCTTGGATCGCCGCCTGGCAGCCAAGTCCCGAGAGTGGCTAAAATCTTAGAGATTGGGCAGTTTGGCCCGAGGGACGGAAGACGATGGCGGCCCATGGAACGCGCCTTGCAGCCTCGGGAGGGCCGGCATTTCCGGTCGCTGGCCGGCTCCGACGGAGTGCGCCCGCCGTGTTTCCCATGACCCCCGAGATCCGGACGGCTGTCGCGCGCGTCTCGCTGCCCGTCGGCCTGACGGCTCTGCTTCTGTGTCTCGCGGCGGCGAGTGTGGCCCGCCGGTCCTGGAGCGAGGTGGAGGACGGGGTGTTCTGGGCGGCCCGGCCTGACGGGACGGTGGTGGCGTTCGAGGTCGCGCGGGGGTCTCCGGCGGCGCGCGCCGGGGTGCGGCCCGGGGATGTGTTGGAGCTGCTCGACGGGCGGCCTGTGGATCGCCCCGAGGATGTCACGGCCGCGCTGCATCGGGCACGGCCGGGTGCGGTGTTGACCTACGCGCTCGTGCGGCCGCAGGCGCGGGAGGTCGTGCAGGTGGATCTCGAGCCGCTGCCGGCGGGCAATCGGCCTCTCTACTATGTGCTCGCCGCCGTCGGGGTCTTCACGTTGCTGGTCGGCGCGTCGGTGCGGCTGAGGCGTCCGGCGGACCCGGCGACGCTGCACTTTTTCTGGCTGACGGTCGCGTTTTTCGGCGTGCTGGCCGTCTCGTTCAGTGGCCGGCTGGACCGCGCGGACTGGGTGTTCTACTGGACCGACGTCGTGGCGCTGCTGCTGGTGCCGCCGCTGTTGCTGCACTTCGCGCTGGTGTTTCCCGACCGGCCGGGCGCCTGGGTCGCGACGCCGCGCGGCCGGCGGCTCTGGCCGTGGCTCTATGCGCCGGCGGCGGGGCTCGGGGCGGTGCGCGTCGCGGCGTTCGCGCGCGGGTCGGCCTCCGGGTCGCTGTTCTCGACGCTGCTCGGCGTGCTCGAGCGCCTCGAGGTGGTGGTGCTCGCCGTCTACGTTGGCGCGGCGCTCGTCGTGATGGCGCGCGCGCTCCGGCGGGTCCGGTCGGTCACGGCGCGCCGGCAGCTCCGGTGGATTGCGTGGGGCACGCTCGTGGGCGCCTCGCCGTTCATCGTGTGTTACGTGGTGCCGTTCGCGGTGGGGCTCGAGCCGCCGCGCGGCGCGGAGTACACGGCGGTGCTGCTCGGGGTCGTGCCGCTCGCCTTCGCGTCGGCCATCGTGCGGTACCGCCTGATGGATGTCGAGGTCATCATCAAGCGCGGGCTGGGGTGGGCGGCGGCGGCGGCGGCGATCGGGGCGATCTATCTGGCGCTGCTGCGCGTGTCGACCGCCGTGCTGCTCGAGGCGCCGGACCAGCGCAACACGGTGATCGCGCTGCTCGCGACGCTGGTGGTGGTGCTGCTGGCGGCGCCCGTCAAGCGCGCGGTCCAGACGGCGCTCGACCGGCTCTACTACCGCGACCGCTACGACTACCGGCGGGCGCTCGTGGCGTTCGCCCGCGAGCTCAACAGCGACCTCGACCTCCTGCGCCTGGCCGAGCGGCTCGTCACGCGCATTTCCGAGACGCTCGTCGTCGATCGCCTGGCGCTGTTGCTCGCGCCGCTGGTCCGGGACGGGGCGGAGGATTTCGCGGCGGTCGCGGCGGTCGGCTTCGCGGAAGGCGAGCCGCCGCTGCGTCTCTCGCCGCGCTCGGAGGTCGGCGCCCGCCTGATCGCGCGGCACGTCGTGGCGCTCGATGATCCGGCCGCGCAGCGGCGGTTGCCGGCCGACGAGGTCGCCGCGTGGCGGGAAGCCGGGATCCACTACTTCGTGCCCTGCGTGTCGAAGGCGGGCACGATCGCGGTGCTCGCGCTCGGCCGGAAGGCGCACGGCGAACCGCTGAGCAGCGAGGATATGGCGCTGCTCGCCGCGGTCGCTGGCCAGGCGGCGACCGCCGTCGAGAACGCGCGGCTCTACCAGGAGCTGCGGGCCAAGGCGGAGGAGCTCGACCGGCTGCGGGAGTTCAGCGAGAACATCTTCGAGTCGCTCACCGACGGCCTGCTCGTCGTCGACGAGACCGACACCATCGTGCGCTGGAACTTGCGTCTCGAAGCATTGACGCGCGTGTCGCGGGCCGACGCGGTCGGGCAGCCGCTGGCGGCGCTGTTCGAGCCCGAGTTCGTCCAGGCGCTGGAACGGTTGCGGCGCGAGGTGCCCTCCGGCGCGCAACTCTACCGCGTGCCCTTGGCCTTCGGCACGGGCGAGGGTCGGCGGCAGCTCCTCGTCAACGTGGCCACGGCGCCCCTGCGCACGGCCTCGGGCGGGACGGCGGGCACGATCGTGGTGATCGAGGACATCACCGCGCGCGTCCAGCTCGAAGAGCAGCTCCAGATTTCGGAGAAGATGGCGTCGATCGGCCTGCTCGCCGCGGGCGTCGCCCACGAGATCAACACGCCGCTCACCGGCATCTCGAGCTTCACCCAGATGCTGCTCGAGCAGGCCGACCCGAACGACCCGAAGACGAAGCTGCTCGAGAAGATCGAGCGCCAGACGTTCCGGGCCGCCAAGATCGTCAACGGCCTGCT
>CAYZKQ010000199.1:0-5759 GCA_964478975.1 uncultured Vicinamibacterales bacterium
CGCAGCGGGCAGCGGCGATCGCCCTGCGGCCGCCCGAACCCGCACGCGTCGGCCATCCCCAGGTGGCACAGGGCGAAGTCGTACCGCACGGGGTCGGCCGGGTCGATCCGCCGCAGGTGGGTCGTGATGTCCACGGCCATCCGCCAGCCCGGCGTCCGGTAGCGCGTCAAGCCGAGGCAGCGGCCCACGCGGACCACGTGGGTGTCGAGAGGGATGACGAGCTGGGCGGGTGAGAGCGCGCGCCAGACGCCGAGGTCGACCGCATCGCGCCGCACCATCCAGCGCAGAAAGAGGTTCAGCCGCTTGCAGGCGCTCCCGGCCGACGGCCGGGGAAAAAAGAAGTGCACGCCGGGCGAGGCGACCGGCCGCCCGTAGACCGCCCGGACATCCAGCCTGCGGGCGCGCGCGGCGAAGGACTCGAGCGCCGGGCCGACGTCGGCCGCGCGCGGATCGTGGCCTTGCAGAAAAAACTGCTCGATCGAGCCGCTCTCGTCGAGCATCTGCCGGAGCACCCAGACGAGCGCCGCGAGGTCTCGCCCGCGGGTCCAGCGGTGCCCGAGCCCGTCGAAAACAGCCTGGCCGCGGGCCGGGTCGAACGCGCGCACGAAGCGCGCCGGGTGCGGGCCGAGCCGCGCCAGCACGCGCTCGACGCTGGCCATGAGGCCGGCGACGCGGCCGAACGCCAGACCGGCCGCCAGAAACCCCACGATCTCGCGGTCGGCGGGGTCCGGGTAGCGCCGGACGAGGTGGACGGGATCGGCGGCCGACTCGGCCCGGTTGTACGCGTCGTACAGGCGGTCGAGGACGCGCTTGAGCCGGGCGCGCGGGGTCGGCCCCATGGAGCTCAGAACGTCGTGACGGGCTGGCCCGCGCGGCACAGCGGGCAGTCGGCGGCGGGATAGTTCTCCGACGCCCGGTAGCCGGCGAGGGAGAAGTTCGGCACGCCCAGGTCGACGACCGCCTCGAGGCGGTCGTAGATTTCCACCGTCGCGAGCACCGTGCCGCCGGCGGCTTCGACGAGGGCCTTGCAGCGCTCGAACGTCTTGCCCGTATTGCGCACGTCGTCGGCGAGCAGCACCCGGCGGCCCGCCATCTGCCGGGCGTAGAACGCCCTGAGGCGCAAGCCGTCGGCCGGGTCGACCGTGAACGGCGCGAAGAGGCAGGGGGGATGCGTGAGGCTGCGGCGGCCGTCGAGCAGGCCGGCGATGGTGTGGGCGAGCAGGGCGCCGCCGGTGACCGGGCCGGCCACGATCTCGGTCTGGGCGAGCAGGTCCGCGGGCAGCACGTCGAGCAGGTCCTGGGCGAAGCGCCAGATCGTCGACGGCTGCCGGAAGAGCTGGTGAGGGTTGAGGTAGACGCGCCCGTGGTAGCCGTTGCCGTAATCGAAGTGGCCGTCCAGCATCAAGACCTCGAACGCTTGCAGGTCGCGCAGGGCCTGCTGCCTCACCTCGTCACGACGCGTCACCACCAGAGACCTCCCCAGTGACCCCGAGGCCTGCGAAGGGCGCCGCCTCGGGCAGGTCCTCGTTCACGTAGACCGCGCGGCCGCCGACGATCGTGGCCGCCACCGCTCCGCGCAGCGTCCAGCCGTCGAACGGCGTGTTGCGGGACCTCGAACGGAACCGCGCCGCGTCGACCACGACGCGCCGGGCCGGGGCCAGCACCGTCAAGTCAGCGGGCGAGCCCGGGGCCAGCGTCCCGCCGGGGACGCCGAGGATCCGCGCCGGGTTCAGCGACAGGAGCTCGACGAAGCGCGTCCAGCCAATGAGCCCGGGGTGGACCAGGCGGTCGAGCACGATCGCGACGGCGGTTTCCAGCCCGACGACGCCGAACGGCGCCTGGTCGAACTCGACCCGCTTTTCGTCCTCGTGGTGCGGCGCGTGGTCGGTCGCGATGACGTCGACCGACCCGTCCACGACGCCCTGGACGAGGGCGTCGCGGTCGGCGGCCTCGCGGAGCGGCGGGTTCATCTTGACGTTGGTGTCGTAGCCGTCGAGCGCCTCGTCCGTCAGGGTGAGGTGGTGCGGCGTGACCTCGCAGGTGACGCGGATGCCGCGGTCCTTGCCCGCGCGCACCGCCCGGAGCGAACCCCGGGTGCTCAGGTGTGCGATGTGGACGGCCGACCCGGTGAGGCCGGCGAGGATGACGTCGCGCTCGACGGCGATTTCCTCGGCCGCCGCTGGGATGCCGCGGAGGCCGAGCGCCGACGCGTGGAAGCCCTCGTGGGCGACGCCGTCGCCCTTGAGCGTCGGGTCCTCGCAGTGGTCGATGACGGGCATCCCGAACATGCCGGCGTACTCGAGCGCCCGCCGCATCAGGAGCGCCGAGGCCACCGGCCGGCCGTCGTCGCTGAGCGCCACGCAGCCGGCGGCCTTGAGCTCGCCGATGTCGGCGAGCTCCTCGCCGCGCGAGCCGCGCGAGACCGCGCCGATCGGGTAGACGCGCGCCAGGCCGGCGGCGGCGGCCTTCTCCAGGATGAAGCGGGTCACCCCGGCGTGGTCGTTGACCGGCACCGTGTTCGGCATGCACGCGACCGCGGTGAACCCGCCGGCCACCGCGGCGGCCGTGCCCGTGGCAATCGTCTCTTTGTGCTCCTGCCCGGGCTCGCGCAGGTGCACGTGCATGTCGATCAGGCCCGGACACACGACGCACTCCGACGGCACCGCCACGACCCGCGCGCCCTCCACCGGCAAGGCGGACCCGACGCGTGCGATGCGCCCGTCCTCGATCAGGATGTCGACCGGGCCGTCGATCCCCTGCGCGGGGTCGACGAGGCGGCCGTGTTTGAGCAGCACCCGCATGGGCTCGGCGTCAGGCCTCCGGCGCCTCGGCGCCGCCGGCGAGCAGGTAGAGCACGGCCATCCGCACGGCCACGCCGTGGGCGACCTGCTCGAGGATGACGGAGTACGGTCCGTCGGCCACCTCCGAGGCGATCTCCACGCCGCGGTTGATCGGGCCGGGATGCATGATGATGACGTCGGGCTTCGCCCGCGCGACCCGGGCCTCGGTGAGGCCGAAGAGCTGGAAGTACTCGCGCAGCGACGGGAAGAAATGCCCCCGCATCCGCTCCTGCTGGATCCGCAGCATCATGACGACGTCGGCCCCCTCGACGGCCTCGTCGATCGCGCACGTCGTGCGCACGCCGAAGCGCTCGACGCCGGGGGGCATCAGGGTGGCCGGAGCCGCGGCCCACACCTCCGCGCCGAGCTTGTTGAGCAGGAGCAGATTCGAGCGGAACACGCGGCTGTGGAGGAGGTCGCCCACGATGGCCACCTTGAGGCCGGCGACCCGGCCCTTGTGGGCGCGGATCGTGTAGGCGTCGATCAGCGCCTGCGTCGGGTGCTCGTGCATGCCGTCGCCGGCGTTGACGATGGGCGCCCGGCACACCCGCGCGAGCAGGTGGCACGCGCCGGACGCGGGGTGCCGCATGACGATGACGTCGGGCGCCATCGCTTCCAGGTTGCGCGCGGTGTCGACGAGCGTCTCGCCCTTGACCACGCTCGAGGTGGCCGCCGCGAGGCTCAGGGTGTCGGCGCTCAGGCGCTTCTCGGCGATCTCGAACGAGGTGCGCGTGCGCGTGCTCGGCTCGAAGAACAGGTTCACGACCGTCCGCCCGCGCAGCGTCGGGACCTTCTTGATCGGCCGCGCGCCGATCTCGCGCATCGCGTCGGCCGTCTCGAGAATGAGCAGAATCTCTTCCGGGCTCAGGTCGGCGATGCCCAGGAGGTGCCGGTGCCGGAGCCGCGCCGCCGCGCGCGGCGCCCCCGCGTCGGCCCCGACGTCCCGCCGGTGCACCGGCGTCTCGACCTTCATCGCCCCGGCTCGTGGTCCTCGATCACGACCTCGTCGACGCCGTCGACCTCGACGAGCCGCACCTGGACGCTCTGGCGCCGCGCCGTCGGGAGGTTCTTGCCCACGTAGTCCGCCTTGATCGGCAGCTCCCGGTGCCCGCGGTCCACCAGCACGACGAGCTGGATGGCCTGCGGCCGGCCGAAGTCGATGAGGGCGTCGAGCGCCGCCCGCACGGTCCGCCCGGTGTACAGGACGTCGTCGACGAGCAGGATCGTCTTGTCGTCGATCGAGAAGGGAATCTCGGTGCTGCGGACGAGCGGCTGCGGCCCGACGGGATGCCGCATCAGGTCGTCGCGGTAGAGCGTGATGTCGAGGGCGCCGACCGGGATGGCCGCGTGCCCGAGCCCGGCGATCTTCGCCGAGAGCCGCCGCGCGAGCGGGACGCCCCGCGTCCGGATCCCGACGAACGCCAGGTCGTCCACGCCGCGGTTGCGCTCGAGAATCTCGTGCGCGATCCGCGCGAGCGTCCTGGCCATGCGCTCGGCGTCCATCACGACCGGCATCGACGTATCCTCGGTCCCGGGGAACGCGCGGCGCGGCGGGGTGTCGCGGTCGGCACGCATGCCTCTTGGCGGCCTCGCAGGGCCGCCCTTAAAGAGTCCAGCCGATTCTATCACCGGTCGTGCGACGGAATGAACGCAATCGGGTGCGCCGCGCGAAAGGCCCGCGTAAACAGGTCCGTGCGGGCGTGGCCGTCCATGTCCCGCCCCACCGGCAGCCCGAGATAATAGAGGATCGTCGGGGCGACGTCGACGACCGCCCCGCGCGGCGGCCGCCCCGCGAGCACGTGCTCGCCGTAGGCGATCAGGAACCCGTCGGGACCGTCTTCGTGCGTGCCGCTCAGGGCCGCCTCCCCGAGCAGCCGCGCCAGCACCCGCCGGCCCAGGCCGACCGGCTGCATCCCGAATCCCGACACGACCACGAGGAGATCACCCGGGCCGAGCCGCGCCAGCGCCCGCCCGATCTTGCGGTCGATGAACGCGTAGTAGCTCTCGAGGATCGCCCCGTACCGATCCCGCTCCGCCGGCGTCACGTCTCCGAACCGCGCCGGGTCCGCGTACCGCAGATACACGTGGCCGACCGTGTCGAGACCCTGGTAGCGGACGGCCAGGAGGCGCACGGGCAGGCGCTGTTCCGCCGCCTCCGCGACGCGCCCGTACAGGCGGTCGAGGCGCTCGGCGGCCGCCGCCGGCGTCTCCTCCGCGGGACGCCCCTCGGGCGCGTCCTCCGGCACGATGCCGACGGCGGTCTCTCCCGCCGCGCGCGCGGTCTCGCGCACCACGGGCGCGAGGTCGGGCGGGTAGACCGCGGTCTCCACTTCGCCGGGGATCGGCGATTCCACCACCAGGTGGAGCCGGTCCGTCACGACAAAACTGGCCGCCGGGCCCGCGGGAAACGTCACGGGCCACCGGACGACCCCGGCGGCCACGCCCGCCTCGCTCAGGATCCGCCACAGGGGGCGCGCCCGCAGCGCCGCCGCGGTCTGGGCCTCGCGCTGCACGAGCCCGACCCTGACGAGGCCGAAGGCGTAGCAGCGGTCGGGCAACAGGTCGATCGCCGGACTGTCCGGGGCGACGCGGTAGGTCGCCGCGGAGCGCACGCCGTTCTTCGGCGGGTACTTGCCGGTGGCGACCGCCGCCCACACCGGTTCGGCCTGCGTCGGCCGGATGGTTGCGAGGTCCATGATGGCGCCGCGGTCCAGGAGGCGGCCGAAGTTGGGGAACCAGCCCTCGCTGACGCGCGCCCACAGGTAGTCGAGGGACGCGCCGTCGAGGGCCACGAGGATCACGCGCGGACCGCTGGCGGCCGCTTCGAGGCGCGGGGCGAGGCGCCGCGCCGGCAGCGCCCCGCCGCCCCCCGGACCGCGCGCGGCCAGGGGCCCGGCGAGGGAAGCCGCGAGCGCCCCG
>CAYZKQ010000200.1:0-5735 GCA_964478975.1 uncultured Vicinamibacterales bacterium
AGCAGCAGACTCTTAATCTGCGGGTTCCAGGTTCGATTCCTGGGCGGCTCACCACGAATCCGTCGGACACGGCCGGCGCGCTTCCCCGCTGACCCCTCGTCCCCGCCGCAAGCCTCACCGCGCGCGCGCCCGGGGGCCCAGCGCGTTGCGCCTGCGTGGCCGCGTCCTCACCGAGGAGGGGCGCGGCAGTTCGCACCTGGGCGTCGCGTCTGCGGCGCTGCCGCGGCTCGACGACGAAACGGCGGGCCGGGGGTACTGGGAGGCGCGAGCGCGCATGAAGAACGCGGCGCTCGAGCAGCCGCTGTCGGCCGCGCTCGCCGAGCTCGGTCGCATCACCGGTTATCCCCGGAGCCGACCACCCCGATAAGCCCCCGCCGAGCCACGTCCCGGGAAGCCTGCGGCGACCGACCCCGTTGCCCCAATCGGCACCGCCCCCGCCTTCGCCAGGACCCAGGGGACGGGTGACGGCGGCGAGAGCCCGTCCCGGCAGCGTGCCGCTCAAGCCCCGGTCGCCGGCGCCGGGGCGCGGAAGTAGCGCACCAGCAGCACCGCGTCCACCACGGCGATAGCGGCCAGCACGGTGTAACACGCCGGACTCGCGAGGAGCGCGAGGTCGCTCAGTACGCGCGACAGTCCGAAGCCCACGACCCACCCATCGAAGCTCATACAGATCCGGCGGAACGTCTCGACCCGCACGCGGCGGATGAGCGCCGCCCCGAGGGGCATGCCCACCGCCACCGCCGGGGCGAGTGCGGCGAGCAGGGCGGCGCTTTCCCACGCGAACATGCCCGCCGCCCCATACGCGACACCAGCCAGGCTCGACTCGGCCAGCCGGATCAGCCCCAGGGCGGCGCGGAACTCGAGCACCCCGAGGCCCTGATTGTTCAGGAACAGGGCGAGCGGCGGCCCCGAGATCGTGGTCACCGCGTAGAGCACCCCGAGCATCCCGCCGAAGACCAGCGCGGCGGGCCGTTCCGCACGGATCGGCCGGCGGACGCCCGCCGCCTGCAGCAGGACCAGAGGCACAAGCACGACGTAGGTGACCAGCTTCATCCACGCCGGATGGACGCTGGAGAGGAGCAGCGTCCCCACCGCGACGCCCGGCACGAGACCGGCGACCACAGGCGCCACGCGGCGCGCGACCCGCGAGACGGCCGCGCGGTTTATCCAGAGCAGGTCCCCGTTCAACCCAATCTCGACGAGCACCAGCGCCGGATTGAGAACCCGGTTCGTATAGACGAGCAGCGCCAGCGGCACGGTCAGGGACGAAAAGCCGTAGCCCAGCGCGCCGTTCACGACGGCCGCGACGAGCGCGACGGGAAAGAGAAACCAGAACTCGCTCGACATCGGCGCCCCTCAGGCTAGGCGCGCGGGCCCTTCACGTGCAACCCGCACTCCTTCGACTCGGGCCGCTCCCACCACCAGCGGCCCGCCCGCAGATCTTCGCCGGGCTGGACCGCACGCGTGCACGGCGCGCACCCGATACTGGGGAACCCGCGGTCGTGGAGGGCGTGGTACGGCAACTGGTGAGCTCGAATGTACGCCCAAACCTGGTCCCAGGTCCAGTCGGCGAGCGGGTTGATCTTGACGAGGCCGTGCTCATCGTCCCACTCGAGCTTGGCGACCCCCGCCCGGGTCACCGCTTGCTCGCGGCGCAAGCCCGTCATCCACGCCTCGAGCCCGGCGAGCGCGCGGCCGAGCGGCTCGACCTTCCGCAGGACGACCGCAGCAGGACGCGCAGGCGCCGCAGCTCGTCATCGCCGCCGGCGTGCCGACCGGACACACCGGCGCGAGCGTGACAGCGAGAGATCCAGTGGTAGAGACAACGACGGCCCGGGAAGTTCGCCCTCTCCCGGGCCCTTGACGCGGCGAGATCTCAGGGTCAGTGCCTGGTGCCGACGACAGCCGCGCGGCAGGCGGGGAGGGAATCCCGGGCCGACGTACAGCAACAGCCGCGCGCCAGTCGGAGCGAAGGCATCTCGGGCTATTTCTACGCGGAATGCGGCGGCGGCGTCAAGCGCCGCGCGCGATGTAGCAGCGTCCCCCTCCGCAAAGCGCGCTTGCGCACAGATACGCGGCCGGCGCCCGCCGGTCTCACCTCTTCGGCACCTCTTTGATCTCGATCTGCGCCGGCTCGGTGACGACGATCTGCGGCACGCCGCGGTACGACGAGATCGTGCCCGTGACGCAGACGACCTTCGCCCGGTAGGTTCGCTCCGGATCCTTGAACTTGTGGCGATGCTCGCCCCAGATCACGATCGTGAACGGCTGCTGCGGATACGGCTTCCCGAGATTCAGGAAGGTTGGCTGGCCCTGGCTCGCCGCCGCATAACGCGTGCTCGCCACCACTCCGCATACCGTCGCCCGCTCGCCGACGTGACGCGCCGCCTCCGCGGGCGCGATCACCTGGGCCGGCGCGGTCTGCGCGGCGGCGGACGCTCCGGCCGCCAGCACGAACACCATCGCGAACGCCACGCTTCGCCGCATGGTCAGGTTCTCCCATCCGCGCCAAAGCGAACCCGTGGGGACGCCCGGCCGACCGCCTCCGCGGACGACTCTCCGCCGGCGGCGGGCCTGAAAGGCCCGCCCTGCGCACGCCATCCTCCCTCGCCGCGGGACGGCCCGGCCTGCGGACGATCCGCTCGGCGCGCCGGCCGAACAGGCGCACCCACCGGACCGCCTCGCCGCACGGCACCGCCCAGTGTAGAGTAATCGGCATGACCTGCACGAGATGGATCCTGCTCGCGGCGCTCGCGCTCTTCGGCATGCGCGCACCGGCCCTCGCCCAGCGGACCCTCCCGCTGGACGCAGCGACCATCGCCGACCTCAACGCGGCGTTCGACGCCGGCACCCTGACCTCGGAACGCCTCGTCAGCCTCTGCCTGGCTCGCATCGACGCGTACGACCGGCGCGGCCCGGACCTCCGCGCCGTGATCCTCGTCAACCCGAAAGCTCTGGAGACAGCCCGCGCGCTCGACGCGGAACGGCGCACCAGGGGCCGGCGCTCCCCGCTCCACGGCATCCCGGTCATCCTCAAGGACAACATCGACACGGCCGACCTCCCGACCACCGGCGGCTCGTTGCTGCTCGAAGGCTCGCTGCCCCCGGACGATGCGTTCGTGGTGAAAAGACTGCGGGCCGCCGGCGCGGTCATCGTGGCGAAGGCGAATCTGTCGGAGTTCGCTTCGGGCGCCGCCCACAGCTCGCTGGGCGGCCAGATGCGCAACCCCCACGACCCGATGCGCTCGCCTTCGGGCTCCTCCGGCGGCACGGGAATCGCCATCGCCGCGGTCTACGCCTCGGTCGGCCTGGGGACGGACACGGGCGGGTCCATCCGGGGGCCGTCGACCGCGAACGGCATCGTGGGCCTGAAGCCCACCCACGGCCTGATCAGCCGCGACGGGATCATCCCGCTCGCGTTGAGCTTCGACACGGTGGGCCCGATGGCCCGCCACGTCGCGGACGTCGCCGTCACCCTGGGCCTGCTCGTCGGGGTCGACCCGGCCGACCCGGCCACCCGCAAGAGCGAGGGACGCTTCGAGACGGACTATACGAAGTTCCTCGACCGCGACGCGTTACGCGGGGCGCGCATCGGCGTGGCCCGCGACTTCCTCGGACAGGACGGGGACGTGGACTGGGTGGTCGAGGCGGCGATCGCGGCGATGCGCCGCGCCGGCGCCACGATCGTGGACGTCCGCTTCCCGCAGTGGCTCCTGGACGTCAAGGGCGAGTTCTACAGCGCGATCCGGTATCCGGAATTCAAGGCGCAGGTGGCGGACTACCTGGCGACGCTCGGGCCGAAGTTCCCGAAGACCGCCGAGCAACTGGTCGAACGCGCCCAGGAAGTCCTGACGCCGCGCCCCGACGGCGCGGGACCGAACCCCGGCCGCTGGCGGCTGCTCCGACGCGAAGCCGACAGCGTCACCCTCGACGATGCCCGCTACACCGCACTGCGCGACCACGCGCTGCCCCTCGTCCGCGCCATCGTCGAGGGCGTGTTCGATCGCGAGCGGCTCGATGCGATCGTGTACCCCACGTCACCGCGCCGGCCGCCGCTGCTCGCCGCGCCGCCCGAGACGCCGGGTGGCGGCTCCGTGTCGCCCGTAAACCTCGCCAACCTGACGGGATTTCCCGACCTGATCGTCCCGGCAGGCTTCACGGGCGACGACCTGCCGGTCGGGCTCTCGTTTCTGGGCCGCGCGTTCAGCGAGGGGAAGCTGCTGGCGCTCGGGTCCAGCTTCGAGCAGGCGACGCGGGCGCGTCGCCTGCCGGCCCACACGCCGCCGCTGCCGGGGGAAGCGATCCGGGTGCCGGAGTGAGCGCGCCCCACCCCCGCCCCGGCGGGTGAGGTGCGAAGGAGGGCGAACCCGGGCGATGCCGGAACGGAGCGCTGCAAGCGTCCGCCTCGCCTGCCGGATGGCGTGGGTGTGGGCGCTCGCGCTGGCCACTGGTGCGATCGCCGCCGCGGCTCAGGAAGCGCCGCCGCCTGCTTCGTTCACGGTAGCGGTCGACCGACACCTGTCGGTCGCGGTCGGGACGGCGGACCTGCTGGGGCTCCAGCGTGCCCTCGCGCGGGTCGAGGATCGCGCCCTTCCCCCGCGGCGCTTCGACGAGACGACGCGCCCCCGGCGCGTGCTGGGCGCCGGGTACCGGCTCGCCAAGTTCTTCGCCCTCGACCTCCCGCAGGACCACTTCGTGATGGTCCTGGCGCACGAGGTGTTCGGCCACGGCGCCCGGCTCCGCGAGCTCGGCGCTCCGGCGATCGGGTACCAGTTCGACTGGCCGATCCCGTACGGTGCCGGTGGCGCGGCCACGCGCTTCCACCCGCCTCCCGAGCTCACGCGCGCCGAGCGTCTGGGCATCGCGACCTCCGGGATCGAAGCGCAGAATGTGCTGGCCTCGACGATCGCCGGAGAGGCGCTGGACCACGGTCTGCTCCACCATCGCGAGGCCTGGCTGTATCTCGAGTCGCGCCTGGCAGGCCTTCGCTACATCCGCAGCATCTCCCCGCGCTCGCGGGAAAGCCACGACGTCGCGGCGTTTCTGCGCGAGTTCAACGAGGGGTGCGCGCCGCCGGCGTGCCGGCCGGTGGAGGCGGCCTCGCTCAAGCGCCAGGCGCTCCTCGTACTGGCCGACCCCCTGCTCGCGGCCACCGCGTACGGGGTCGCGGTCACGTACCTCGTGCAGGGACGGACGTGGGTGCGCGCCCCGACGATCGGCCTGCCTAGGGGCGTGCGCTATCTCCCCGCCCTCGACTTCTCCATCACCCCGTACGGACCCGAGTGGGCGGCGGTGCACCACGTGCTCGCCTCCGGACGGCGGTCGCGCATCGTGTTCAGGGTGGGAGACGCTGGACGCCGCCGTGCCTGGGGCGCGGGCGTGACGATGCGCGACGCGATCCGGCGCGGGCGCCTGCGCGCGACCGCCACGGCGGACATCTGGCGGCAGCCGCCGCTGGCCGCGACCGAACCCTCGCCGAGGCTGGCCACCGGTGGGCTGCTGGCCCTGACCGCGGACGTGGCCCTCGGCCCGTCCTCCCCGCCGCGCCGCGGCCTCCACTTGATCCTTCAGGCTGGCGTCAAGTCCGACGGGTATGCTCCGGGCGAATCCCTGCGCGGCGGGACTATCCTCCGGGCCGGCGTGAGCTACCGAACGCGCTGACGCGACCGCCGCTGGACGCGCCGGCTGCGCCGGCCGGCGCGCGCGCGGCCCTCGTGGCGCTACCCGGCCGGCCC
>CAYZKQ010000201.1:0-5676 GCA_964478975.1 uncultured Vicinamibacterales bacterium
GGCCTGCGGGCGCGTGCCGGGCGGCGCGGGGGTGGGCGGCGCCCGCCCCGGAGGCGAGGCGCGGGCGCGGATGCGGGTTGTGGGGGTGCAGGCGATGTGTTAGATTGAAAAGATCGTGGAGTTCGGGAGGCGCCCACCATGCCGCCGCACCGCCGAATCGACGTCGTGCTCGATTCCGTCCGCCGGCTGCTGCGGATGGGGGCGACCGCTAACCTCCTCAACCTCCTGCAGAAGCAGCACCCGGCCGACCTGGCCCAGGTCTTCAACGAACTCAGCGAGAAGGACCGCAAGGCGGCCTTCAACGTCTTGCTCGAGCGCAACGCCCGCCTCGCCATGGAGGCGTTGAGCGAGCTGGGGCCGGACACGGCGGCCGACCTCCTGTCGGAACGGACGGGCGAGGAGATCGCCCGGCTCCTGCAGGAGATTCCCTCGGACGATGCCGCCGCGATCGTCGACTACCTGCCGGAGGAGCTCAAGGCGACGGTGCTCGGCCTGATGCAGGCCAAGGCGCGGGCGGGAGTCGACGAGCTGCTCGAGTACGACGAGCAGACGGCCGGCCGCATCATGAACCCGAACGTCTTCGCGCTCCCCGAGGATCTGACGGCGGGCGAGGCCATCACGGCGTTGCAGAGCGCGCGGGACGTGGAGATGGTCTTCTACCTCTACGTCGTCGACCAGCGCCGCCACCTGGTCGGGGTTGTGTCCCTGCGCCGGCTCCTGCTGGTGCCGCCGGACACGCCGCTCAAGCGGATCATGACGACCGACGTGATCAGCGCGCGGGTCGACACCGACCAGGAAGAGGTCGCGCGGCAGGTGGCGTCGTACAACCTGCTCGCCATTCCGGTCGTCGACGAGGAGAACAAGCTCGTCGGTGTCGTGACCGTGGATGACGTGATCGATGTCATCAAGGACGAGGCCACGGAGGACGTCTACCGGCTCGCGGGGGTCGCCTCCGACGACCACGTGAACACGCCACCCGGCGTGTCGATCCGCCGGCGCCTGCCGTGGCTGCTGGTCAACCTCGCCACGGCGTTCGTGGCGGCGTCGGTGGTCGCGGTCTTTCAGGGCGCTATCAGCAAGGTCGTGGCGCTCGCCGTGTTCATGCCGATCGTGGCGGGCATGGGAGGTAACGCCGCGACTCAGACCCTCGCGGTCATCGTGCGGGGGATCGCGCTCGGCGAGCTGACCTGGAGCAACAGCCGCAAGGCGCTCGTCAAGGAAGCCCTCGTGGGACTCGGCAACGGCGTGGGGACCGGGCTCGTCGCGGCGGCCGGCGCGCTCGCGTTCAGACAGGACCCGGTGCTCGGGCTGATCCTCGCCCTCGCCATGATCATCAACATGTTCATCGCGGCCACCGCCGGGACGCTCATCCCGCTGGGCCTGCGGGCGCTCAAGATCGACCCGGCGCTCGCCTCCTCGGTGTTCATCACGACCCTGACCGACGTGTTCGGGTTCCTCTCGTTCCTGGGACTGGGCACGCTCTTTCTCCGGTACCTCCACCGGGCGGGGTAGAATGAACCCCGGGCCATGCCGCTCTACACCGGCGAGGCGCTCGTGCTGCGCACCTACCGGCTCGGCGACGCCGACCGCATCGTGGTCTTCCTGACGCGGGATCGGGGCAAGCGGCGGGGTGTCGCGAAGGGGGCGCGCCGGGTGCGCTCGCGGTTTCTCGGCGCGCTCGAGGTGATGACGCGCGTGCGCGTCCGCTACTTCGAGCGCGAGCACCGCGACCTGGTGCGGCTGGACGAGGTCGAGGTGCTGCGCTCGCCCCTCGCGATCGAGAACGGCGAAGCCCTCGGCTATCTGGGCTACTTCGCCGAGCTCATCGACGAGTGGGCGCCGGAAGGCGACCCGAACGAGAAGCTCTTCCGGCTCGGGACGTCCGTCGTCGACGCCCTCGCGGCCGGTGCGCCCCCGGAGCGTGTGGCGCGCTACTTCGAGTACTGGCTGCTGCGGCTGCAGGGGGTGTATCCGTCGGTGACGCGGTGCCCGATGTGCCGCCGCGACCTCGCGGGCGACGGCGCCGTCGTGGCGCCCCGCGCCGCAGTGTTCCTGTGCCGCCACTGCGGCGGCGGCCGCGGTCCGGCCATCTCGCCGGACGGCCTGGCCTTCCTCCGGACGGCCGCGCGGCGCGACCCGGAGCGGCTGGGCCTCGTCGCGCTGCCGGCCCACGCGGCGCGCGAACTCGAGGCGGCACACCAGCGTCTCATCGAGGCGCACCTGGAGAAAGACCTGAAATCCTCGCGCGTGCTGCGCGCCCTGCGGGCGCGATGACCGCGCGACCGGCGATCGAGTCGTGACCCTCCAGGATCTCACCTTCCGGTTGTCGGCCTTCTGGAGCGCCCGCGGCTGCCTCATCCAGCAGCCCCTCGACCTCGAGGTGGGCGCCGGCACCATGCACCCTGAGACGTTCCTCCGCGTCCTGGGACCGCAACCCTGGCGCGTCGCCTACGTCCAGCCGTCGCGGCGGCCCGCCGACGGGCGGTTCGGCGAGAACCCGAACCGGCTCTTCAAGCACCACCAGTTCCAGGTCATCCTGAAACCGGCGCCGGACGACGTCCAGGCGGTGTATCTCGACAGCTTGCGGGCGTGCGGGATCGACCCGGCGGCGCACGACGTCCGGTTCGAGGAGGACGACTGGGAATCGCCAACCCTCGGGGCCTGGGGCATCGGCTGGCAGGTCATGTACGACGGCCTGGAAATCACCCAGTTCACGTATTTCCAGCAGGCCGGCGGCCTCGACCTCGCCCCGGTGTCGGTCGAGCTCACCTACGGCCTCGAGCGCATCGCGATGGCCCTCCAGGGGGTCGACAACGTCTACGACCTGGCGTGGGCGCCGGGCGTGCGTTACGGAGAAGTCCGCTGGCGCGACGAGGTGGAGCAGTCCCGCTACGCCTTCGGGCGTGTCGACCTGGCGCCCGCGGAGTTCGCGGCCTACCACCGCGACCTCTTCGAGCGCTACCACGGATTCGCCCGGGCGCTCCTCGACTCGGGCCTCGTCTACCCGGCGCTCGATTACTGCCTGAAGTGTTCGCACGTCTTCAACGTGCTCGACGCCTGCGGGGGCATCGGCGTGACCGAACGGACCGCGTACATCCTCCGCGTGCGGCAGCTCGCGGTCGCCATCGCGAAGCAGTACGTCGACAGCCTGGCGGGCGGGGAGGCCCGCTCCTGACCATGGCCAGGCGCGAGCTGCTCCTCGAAATCGGCGTCGAAGAGCTTCCGGCGGCCTGGCTGCCCGACCTGACGCGACAGCTCGGCGAGTGCCTGGCGGCCCGCCTGGCCGAATACCGCCTCGCGGCCAGCGCGCCCGAGACGTTCGCGACGCCGCGCCGCCTGGTGGCGCGCGTTGCACGACTCGAGGACCGGCAGGCTGATCGCGAGGACACCCACCTGGGGCCGCCCGTCGCCGCGGCCTTCGGCCCCGACGGGCAGCCGACCCCCGCCGCTCTGGGCTTTGCGCGCAAGCACGGCGTTCCGGTCGCGGCCCTGACGCGCGTCGCGACGCCGAAAGGGGAGTACCTCGCGTGCCGCACCCACGAGCCCGGCCGGGCCGCGGTCGAGGTGCTGCCGGCGGTGCTGGCGGCGGTGTTGCGCGACCTCAGCTTCCCGAAGCCCATGCGGTGGGATGCGGCGCTCGACGACGGTCGTGGCGAGCTGCCGTTCGGGCGCCCGATTCGCTGGCTGCTCTTCCTCTACGCCGGGCGCACGGTCCCGTTCGTGATCCGGCGGACCGCGCCCGCCGGCGAGGCGCTGCGCGAGATCCGGTCGGGGGCGACCACCATCGGGCACCGCTTTCTCGCCCGCGACGGGCGGCCGGGACGGCCGGTCCGGGTTCGAAACTTTGCGGAGTACCGCCGCGCCCTCGCGCGGCGCTTCGTGGTCCTCGATCGGGGCGAGCGCGCCGCACGCCTCGCGCGGCAACTCGACGCGGCCGCCCGGCGTGTCGGCGGCGCGGTCGCTCCGGCGAGCGCGCCCCTGCTGGCGGTCTTGCCCGACCTGGTCGAATTCCCCACCGTCGTGGCCGGGCGATTCGACGAGGCGTTCCTCCGGTTGCCGCCGGAGGTGCTCGCCACGACCATGATCCACCACCAGCACTACGTGCCGGTCGTCGGCGCGGGGGGGCGGCTCGCGCCGGTGTTCCTCGCTGTGCTGAACACCCGACCGGCCGACCGGGAGGCGGTGGTGGCCAACGCCCAGCGGGTGCTGGCCGCGCGGTTGCGCGACGCGGCCTTCTTCTGGGAGAGCGACCGGCGGGTGCGCCTGGAGGCGCGCCTGGATCGGCTCGAAACCGTACGATTCCACCAGGCCCTCGGCAGCTATCGGGAAAAGGCCGAGCGCGTGGCGGCCCTCGCCGAGTGGATCGTCCGCGAGGCCTTCGGGCGCGCGGACCAGGCCGCCGTCGCCCGCCGGGCGGGTTTGCTCGCGAAGGCCGACCTGACCACCGAGATGGTCGGCGAGTTTCCCGAGTTGCAGGGGACCATGGGCGGGATTTACGCGCGGGAAGACGGCGAACCCGAGGAGGTCTGGAAGGCCGTCTATCACCACTACCTCCCGGTCGGGATCGAACCGCAGGCGCCGCCGGCGGCCGCTGACCTCGGCGCCGCCGCGGTGACGTGGGCGGCCGTCTCGCTCGCCGACAAGCTGGATACGATCGTGGGACTCTTCGCGGCCGGCGAGCGGCCGACCGGATCCCGCGACCCGTTCGGGCTGCGCCGCCTGGCCCAGGGGCTGCTGCGGGTGCTGGTCGACCTCCGCCCGCTCACCGGCCTCGAAGGCCGGCCGCCGCTGCGGGGCCTGACGGCGCAGGCCGAACGGATTTACGGGCGCGACGTCTCTGCGGACGCGCGGGCGGCGCGCTCCGCGTTTCTCCTCGATCGGCTGGCGTTTCTACTCGAGCAGCGCGGCGTCGGTCCGGACGTCGTACGGGCGGTGCTCTGGATGGGAAGCGAGGACGTCAGTCCGGCCGACGCACTCGACCGGGCCCGGGCGATCGAAGCCGTGCGCCACGCGCCGGAGTTCGTGGACCTGGCGCGGCTGTACAAGCGGGCCTCGAACCTGGTGACCGCTGAACTCGGCCCGGCGGGTGCCCGGCTCATGACGGCGGAAGAGCGCGACCGGCTGGTCGAGCCTGCCGAGCGGCGGCTCCGGCAAGCCATGGACGAGGCGGCGCCCCGCGTGGCCGCGGCGACGGCCCGCGGCGACTACCAGCGCGCCGTCCGGACGCTGGCGGGGCTGGCGCCCGCGGTCGACGAGTTCTTCAACGAGGTCCTGGTCATGACCGACCAGGCGGACCTCCGGGCGGCGCGACTCGCGCTGCTCGGGGAGCTCCGCCGGCTCGTGCTGGACGTCGGCGACCTCTCGCACTGCGCGCCGGTCAGCCCGGCTGCCGAGCGCGGGGGGCACGCCGGGCGGACTTCTTCGTGAGGGCCGCGGCGGGAGCGAAGGGACGTCGGGCCCGCCGACGCGAAGGGGCGCGCAGGGCGGAGCGTTTGGAGAGATTCGAGGGGCGGAAGTCTTCGGGGAGTGGTCCCCAGGGAAACGTGGAGGAGGAAGGAGTCGGAGTCGATGGCACAGCAGGCGAAGCCACGCGCGAAGTCGATAGGGTCCCGCACGGACCGGAGCCGGCGGCCGGCGGCCGGCCGTGCGGCGCGGCGGCCGGCGGCCGGCCGGCGG
>CAYZKQ010000202.1:0-5607 GCA_964478975.1 uncultured Vicinamibacterales bacterium
ACCTCGATCCGGCCGCCGGAGCGTTCCTCGACGGATTTCTTGAACCCCTCGGCCGCGATCTGCAGCGGATCGGTGGGCGACAGGACGGAGCCGAGCTTGAGCGTATAGTCCGCCGCGAGCGCCTGAGCGGCGCCGCGCCCGGCCCCCACTCTTCACGCGCCGAAGAGCCGGTCGAACGTGCCGCCGAACACCTTGGCCTGCACCTCCGGGTCCGCCCCGACCGCCTCGAGCGCCGCGCGCTGCGCCTCGTAGATTGGCCGCTGCCAACCCCGCGGGAAAAACGACGAGTCGGTGCCGAACAGCACGCGGTCGGGCCCCGCCACCGCCAGCGCCTGGCGAAACACCTCCACCAGCGTCAAGCGCGGCCAGTACTTCACCCAGCCGTTCGAACTCGACGTGTCGAGGTGAATGGTCGGACACACATCGACCGCCATCAAGGCTTCCCGGAAGAAGCCGGCGCCGAAGTGGGGCACGAGCACCGGCACCTCCGGGAATCGCGACGCCGTCGCGGCGAGCGCCAGCGGGTCGCCGAGGCGCAGGTCGAACGCACACGGCAGTCCCAGCCGGCGCCGCGCCCCGATGGTCAGGACCCCGCAGTGCGCGAAGATCGCCCCCCGCCCGGCCCGAGCCGCCTCGAACACCCGCCCCACCCGCTCATCGTCCAATCGGTAGCCGTGCATGGCCGGGAACAGGCACGCGACGCGGAGCCCGAGCGCCGTAAAGGCTCGCTCGGCCCGGGCCGGCGCATCCGGCGCCGCCGCGTTCAGCATGAACGCCCCGACGAACCGCGCCGGGTGCCGCGCGACGGCCGCCGCCACCGACGCTTCGTCGCCGGGCGTGCTCGCGATGATCAGGGCCCGGGCCACCCCGTGCCGGTCCAGCTCCGCCACCCACCGATCCGCGAGCCCTTCAGGCGACTCCGGGTCCTCCCACCCGAGCAGCGCCGCCGCAGACTGCGGCCGGTCGCCGGCCGAGCGGCCCGGCCCCCGCCGCCACTCGTCGCGCAAGGCCGCGAAGAACGCCGGCGAGAAAAAGTGACAGTGCGCGTCGTTGATCCGCATGGCTGATTTCCTCCGAGGTCTTCCACTATAGTGGGGAAAGGCTCCGGGAGGCCCCACCGTGGTCACGAGCGCGACTCGGGAAGTGCGGACGAAGGGACAGGGCGACGTGCACGACATCACCGCGCTCGTCGCCGACTGCGTCCGCCACTCGGGCGCCCGCACCGGCATCGCCACGGTATTCGTCGTCGGGTCCACCGCCGGCGTCACGACGATCGAGTTCGAACCGGGGGCCGTCGCTGACTTCAACCGCGTTCTGGAACAGATCGTGCCGCGCGACGCCCCCTACGAACACCATCGCCGCTGGGGCGACGACAATGGATCGAGCCACGTGCGCGCCGCGCTCCTGGGACCGTCCCTGACCGTCCCGTTCCGCGACGGCACCCTCGCGGTCGGGACGTGGCAGCAGATCGTGCTCGTGGAGTTCGATACGCGCCCGCGCACGCGCCGGGTCGTCGTGCAGGTGCTCGGCGAGTAGCGGCCCGGTCCTCGGCCGGGCCGCTGCGCGATCCCGGACACGCGGCCCAGGGCTGGCTCGAAGCTTGCAGCAACGGCCGCAGGGGGTGCGGCCGCGTCTACTCAGAAGAGGGCGGTCCCTCAGGCCATCCGCCAGCGTTTATGCGCGCCCGCCGCCTCGTGCCGCTCGTCGTCCTCGCCGCCTGGCTCGCCGGGACCGCCGGACCAGCGGCCGCCGCCGCGACCCCGCAGGGGGACGGGCGTCCGCAGCAGGCGACCCCGGCCGGCCAGGCGCCGCCGGCTGCGGCGCCGAGGGCTGAGACCGCTCCCATGGAGCTGCCCGTCTCGCTCGACCGCATCCGGAAGGGGGTCGCGAGCGAGACCGTCCTGGTCGGCCCCGCGACGGCGAGCGGCGTGGACCTGCCGCGGTTCTACGTCCGCGTCGAGGCCACGCCGATGTTCGAGACGTTTCTCGAAGGCTTCGACCTCGTGTACGGGCCCGTGCCCCGCACCTTGTTCACGCATCAGGAGTTCCTGAACATGGTGACGCCGAAGGAGCTGTACAGCTCGGCCGGCTTCGGCGCGGGCGAGCTTTTGCAGGCGGCGCTCATGTCGAAGGGCCTCGAGTGGCTGATCGGGAAGGCCACCGACCGCGTCGGCGAGGCCAGGCGCGCGGCCGAGGTGAAGGCGGTGCGCGACCAGATCCGCCTCGAGCTCAACGCCATCGCGGCTGCGCGGGCCCAGCAGGCCGGCCCGCCGGACATCGGCGCCCTCGACTGGCTGGCGGGTTGCTGGCAAGGCGGCGACCCCGGTCAGATCATCGAGGAGCACTGGATGGGCCCCCGCGGCGGCACGCTCCTCGGTGTCAGCCGCACGATCACGAGCGGCCGCACGACCGCCTACGAGTTCCTGCAAATCCGCCAGCAGGACGGCCGCCTGGTCTACCTCGCGCGACCGGCCGGCCGCGAGGAAGTCGCCTTCACGTTGGTGCGCGGCGCCACGAAGCTCGCCCGCGAGGCGGTCTTCGAGCGCGCCGGGGCCGGGTTCCCCCAGCGCCTCGTCTACCGCCAGCAACCGGACGGATCGCTCTACGCCCGCCTCGAAGGTACGCAGGAAGGTGTCGCGAGGGCCGTCGACATTCCCATGCGGCGCGTGGAGTGCCGTTGACGCCCGGCGCCGGGCCGCGCCGCCCGCCCGGCCGACCTTAGGCCTGCACCTGGCGCTCCGCGATGTCCCCGACGATGGGCAGCTTGAACATCTCGCCCTGGAACGCCTTGATGAGCAGGATGATCCACAGCACCAGCGTGGCGAGCCAGAGGAAGAAGCTCAGGATCCACCCGAGGATGGGAATCGCGCCCAGCACCACCGTGACGACGAACAGGATGCCGAAGGTGATGGTCGACTGCATCGCGTGGAAGCGGACGAACCGGCTCTCCTTCTCGACCACCAGGAACACGATCCCGGTGATGAACCCGAGCAGGTAGCTCAGCGCGGCAGCCAGGTTCGCGTCAAGGCCGGTACTCGACTTGCCTGGACCGGTCGTCGTCTGATTCATTGGCGTGCCTCCCTTCGAGCGCGCGGTGCCCCGCCTGGTTCAGGCGCGCCCATCTTAACACGGAGGCCCGTCGGCGGCCACTGCGCGCCGCCGCCTCGGGTCCCGGCAAAGTAGCGCCGTACCGGGTCACCGGCGGTGCGTGGCGGGAAACACGAGCAGCGCGTCACTGACGCGGCGGGGCCCCTGCGGGTCGGATGGCCGGTTCACGACGGCGTCCCGCACGACCATCGTGCTCGAGCCGCCGCCATCGAGGTTGACGGCGTGGCGCAGGCCGAGGCGGCGCGCCAGGCGCGCGAGCTCGCGCAGCGTCATGCCCGCGGAATGATCCGGCTGGCGGCCGTCCACCACGACGAGCCAGACGTGGCCACTGCGGTCCACGCCGATCAGGGTGCGCGGATGCCGCTCGTCCACGAACGTCGGCGCGAGCGCCTCTTCGGTCCAGTCGTCGATCGCCCGCCCCTCCCACACGAGCAGCCCCGCGCCGCCCACCACGTCGCGCGCGCTCTGCCAGCTCCTGACATCGCCGCCGAGTCTCGCACCGTAGACGGGCACGACCTGTACCGTCCGGCCCGGCGTCAGGGAGGCCAGCGCCCCGGCGGGCGCGCCGTCGGCGGACAGCACCAGCCCGTCGCGCGGAATCGGCGTGCGTCCCGTCTCGCGGCGCTCGACCACGCGGAGCGGGCGGCCCCGGAGGATCCATTCGGTCCCCCCGTCCGTCCCCGTGTCCGCCGCGTAGCGCGGGGTGTACACCGTCAGGCGACCCTTGGGCCGCGGGGTGTCGATGGCCGCCGCCACCACGACCTGCTCGCCCCGGTCCGATTCGAATCGGACGGTGACCTCGACGGAGACGCGGTCGAACACCAGACGGAACGGGCCGAACCCTCCCGGGAGAATCCCCACGGCCGCCCGCGGCCGGGGGGCGTCGCTCACCAGCTCGCCGCCCACTTTGAGCACCCCCGTCGGGTCGCCGGTGGGCGCGAAAAACCCGCCGTTGACGCCCGCGAGGGCTCCGTGGCGCCGGCTCATCTCGAGCACGGTCTCCGTTCCGACCACGCGGTCCAGCGCGAGCACGCTGCGCAGCTCGACCCTCCTCGGGTCGAGGCGCAGCAAGAATGCGGCGACGGGCGCCGGCGGATCGACGAGGGTCGCGTCGCTCAGGCGGTAAAGCTGGAGGCCCGGGGCGACCGTCTCCGGCCGCCCGAGGTCGACGCCTTGCGTGGCGAGCGGCCGGACGAGGAGCGCGAGAAGGACGCCGACGAGGGCGGACCGGCCGAGGGGTCGCAAGGCCACGCGGGAGATCGTAGTATGAGTGCGCCTCGCGACCGAAACGCCTTGCCGTCCCCCACCTGATCCGCGGCAGATAGTACCTGCGACGCGCCGCGGTTCAGCCGCAGACCGGTTCGCGCGCAACGTGGTGGCCTCGGCCTGCCCCGCGTCGCCAGGGCGACAACGCGAGGGGACACCGTGCCAGGCATTGGTGCCCTCCTCCTAACCCGTTCCCTGCTGGGCTTATCACTCCGGCGCCAATCCGCGACTGCGGCTGCATGCATCTCAGGTAACTCCACGCGCCGCCGGTCCTTGACAGGCTTTTGGGCTGAGCCGTAGGATGCTGGCCACCGAGGATCACCTGTCGGCCCCGGGGCAGCCGTCAGCCAGGCCGACCGCAGCCATTCGCGCCCCCGCACGCGCTAGCGAATCGCCGCCAGCGCGTCGGGGTCCTGCAAGACGATGTGGTGGCGGGCGGCTTCGACGAGCCCGCGCTGCCGGAACGCCTGGAGCACCAGGTTGACCGTCTCGCGCCGCACGCCGACCAGCCCCGCCAGATCCCGCTGGCTCAGGCGCAGCGGAATGACCAGCCGGCGGCCGACCTCGGTGCCGCACTGGCGGCCGAGGCCGAGCAGCGTGTGCGCGAGCCGCGCTTCGGCGGACCGGTGCAGGAGCTGCTCCACCCGCGTCTTGAACGCGCGGGCGCGGGCGGCCACCAGCCGGGTCACCTGCAGCGCGAACTCGGGCCGCGCGCGCATGATGGCCGTCACGACCTCCCGCGGCACGCTGCAGACGACCGAGTCTTCGTGCGCCTCGGCCACATGGTCGCGGGGGCCGTCGTCGAGCACCGCCGCCTCCCCGAACAGCTCGCCCGCGTACAGAATCGCCAGCAATTGCGCCCGGCCGTTGACTCCGGGCGACCACAGCTTCACCACGCCGGACCGCAAAAAGTAGATGCGGTCGGCAGGGTCGCCCGGCCCGTAGACCCGGGTCCCGCGCCGCACGTCCGCGACACTCATGGCCTTCCGGAGCGCCGCCCGCTCCGCGTCGCCGAGGGACTCGAGAAGGTGGAAGCGCTGCAAGACGCAAAGCTCGGTTTCGACCGGCGTAGTCATGGCCACCGACACCCCATACCAACGCAGGCACCGCGCCCGCTTGCTTCAGAGACGCCGGTGGACAGCCGTCCGTTTACCTCCGGCGCGAGACCGGCGGCGAAGGCGCCGGCCGGAACACGTCCCCGCGGCGCCGGCGCTCGGCCCGCCCGCGCCCTCG
>CAYZKQ010000203.1:0-5498 GCA_964478975.1 uncultured Vicinamibacterales bacterium
CCTCGGCCCGGCGGCCGGCGCGGGCCCGTCTGCCGCGGGCCGGGGGGCCGGTGCCTGACCGCTTTTTCCGCGATGTGGTGGCCAGCATGCGCAACGGCGTGGTGGCCATCACGCGGGACGGGCGCATCGCCTTCATCAACGACGTCGCGTGCCGCACGCTCGGGTGCGACGCGGCGAGCGCCGCCGTCGGGCGGCCGCTTTTCGACGTGCTCCGCTCGACGCCCGACGTCGTCCGCATCCTGGCGAGCGCCTTCGACCTCACGACGCTTCCCAACCGCGCGGAGCTGCGGCTGAAGCCCTCGGGTAAGGTGATCGGCTACACCCTCTCGCACGTTCGCGACGAGCGGGACCGCGTGACGGGCGCGGTGATGTTTTTCAAGGACCTCACCCGCGTCGAGCAGCTCGAGGAGCGGGAGCGGCTGCGCGACCGGCTGGCGGCGCTCGGCGAGATGGCGGCGGCCATCGCCCACGAAGTCAAGAACCCGCTGGCGGGGATCGAGGTGATGGCGGGTCTGCTCAAGCGGCAGGTTCCGGACTCGGCCGACGCGCAGGGCATTCTCAACGACATCATCACGGAAGCCAAGATGGCCAACGCGATCGTCCTCGAGGTGCTCGATTTCGTCCGGCCCATCCGGCTGCAGGTCGAGCGTGTCGTGCTCGGGGAGGTCCTCCACAGCGCGGTCGCGATGGCCGAGAGCAAGGCGGCGCGGGGGGCGGTCGAGGTCACGTGCGACCTCCCGGCGGACCTGCCGGTCCTCTACGGGGATCCCTATCAACTCCGCCAGCTCTTCACCAACCTGATCACCAACGCGTTCGAGGCTCTCGGCGGGCGCGGGCGCGTCACGATTTCGGCCTGGCCGGTCCAGGGCGACGAGGACGCTGCCGCGGGCGAAAGCGGCGGGCGGAGCCTGGTGGTGGAGGTCGCCGACGACGGCCCGGGCGTGCCGCCGGAGGTGCTCGACAAGATCTTCAACCCCTTCTTCACGACGAAATCGCAGGGCTCGGGCCTCGGGCTCGCCATCGTCCGCAAGATCGTGGACGCGCACGACGGCCGCATCGACGTGGGGAGCGAGCCCGGGGGCGGAACGCGGTTCCGGGTGACGCTGCCGCTCGGCGCGAGCGGGCACCTGTTCGGCTAGCGCGCGGCGGGATATGGAGACGCCGATGGGACGCATTCTGGTCGCAGACGATCACGATTCCCTGCGCCGGGGGCTGGTGCGCGCCCTGACGGAAGCGGGCCACGAGGTCGAGGAAGCCCCGAACGGGACGGCGGCGCTCGAGAAGCTGCACGAGGGGCCCTTCGATGTCGTCCTGACGGACCTGAAGATGGGCGGCGGCGACGGTCTCGACGTGCTGCGCACGGCCAAGGCCCTGAACCCCTCGACGGCGGTCATCCTCATGACCGCCTTCGGCTCGATCAACACCGCCGTCGAGGCGATGAAGCACGGCGCCTTCGACTACGTCCAGAAACCGTTCGAGATCGAGGAAATGGAGGTGAAGATCGAAAAGGCGATCGAGCATCGCCGCCTCCGCCACCAGATCGACTACCTCCGGCACACGCAGCAGGACATCTACGACTTCGACCGCATCGTCGGCGCCAGCGGGGCCCTGCAGCAGGTCCTCGCCATCGTCCGGAAGGTCGCCAAGAGCAACTCGACCGTGCTCATCCGGGGCGAGACCGGTACGGGCAAGGAGCTCATCGCCGGCGCCATCCACCACAACTCGCTGCGCGCGTCGCGCAACTTCGTCAAGGTCAATTGCGCGGCGCTGCAGGAGAACCTGCTCGAGTCGGAGCTGTTCGGCCACGAGAAGGGCGCCTTCACCGGCGCCGACAAGCAGCGCATCGGGCGCTTCGAGCAGGCCGACGGCGGCACGCTGTTTCTGGACGAGATCGGGGACATGAGCCCCAACACCCAGGCGAAGATCCTCCGGGTCTTGCAGGAGCACGAGTTCGAGCGCCTCGGCGGGACCCGGACCCTGCGCGTCGACGTCCGTGTCATCGCCGCCACCAACCGCAATCTGCCGGCGATGGTGGCCGCCGGCCAGTTCCGCGAGGACCTCTTTTACCGCCTCAACGTCGTGACGATCGACATGCCGGCGCTGCGCGAGCGCAAGGAGGACATCCCCGCGCTCGCGACGTTCTTCATCCGCCGGTTCGCCGGCGAGCTCAAGAAAAAGATCGACGGCCTCGAACCCGACGCGCTCAAGCTGCTCATGCGCTACAACTGGCCCGGGAACATCCGGGAGCTCGAAAACGCCATCGAGCGCGCGGTCCTCCTGACCGAGGGGCCGCGCATCGGGGTCGGCGACCTGCGGCTCGGCGAGCTCTCCACGACCCCGGCCGGCGAGAACAACCCCGTCGTGCGGATCCCGCCGACGGGCATCCCCCTCGAGGAGATCGAGCGCCAGGCCCTCGTCGAGGCGCTCAAGATGTCGAACTGGGTCCAGAAGGACGCCGCCGAGCTCCTCTCGATCAGCCCCCGCGTGATGAACTACAAGATCAAGACGCTCGGCATCCAGTACCCCCGCGCCCGCCGACACGTCCCGGCCGAAGCCGCCGGGTGACCCGGCCCTGACCCTTCCCGACTTGCCGCCCCTTGGCGCGCGCTGGCCGCCCGCCGATAATACCGGCGAGCCCGCCGCTTCGGACCGGTGCGGCGGGCCCTCAGGTTCGGGAGGGGTCATGCCCAGGCGTCGCCGTCGCACGAGTCATCGGGCTCTGCTCGCCGCGTTCGTGTGCCTCGCCCTCTGGCCGCCCGCGCGCCCGACCGCGGTCGCGGCCCAAGAGGTCTATCCGGGCCGGCACTGGGAACGCGTCCCGTCACCGGAGTCGGTGGGCTGGTCGAGCGCCAAGCTCGAGGCCGCGCGCACCTACGCCGCGACGATCAAAACCGCAGCGGTCATGATCGTCGTCGGGGGCCGCGTCCTGGACGAGTGGGGCGAGACCGCCACCAAGTACAACATCCACTCGATCCGCAAGAGCCTGCTGAGCGCGCTCTACGGCATCCACGTCGCCGACGGGCGCATCGACCTCTCGAAGACGATGGGGGAACTCGGGATCGACGACAACGAACCGTCGCTCACCGAAACCGAAAAGCAGGCGACGTTGCGGGACGTCCTCAAAGCGCGCTCCGGCATTTATCACCCGGCGCTGTACGAGACGGCGGGGATGAAAGCCGCCCGGCCCAAGCGCTGGAGCCACCCGCCCGGCACCTTCTGGTACTACAACAACTGGGACTTCAACGTGGCCGGCACGATCTTCGAGCGCGCCGTCAAGAACAGCCTCTTCCGCGAGTTCAAAGAGCGGATCGCCGACCCGATCGGCATGGAGGACTACCAGGTCGACGACGGCCAGTATGTCACCGGCCCGGATTCGGTCTATCCGGCCTATCCCTTCCGCCTCACGGCGCGCGACATGGCCCGCTTCGGCCTGCTCTTCCTGCGGAACGGCCGCTGGGGCTGGCGGCAGATCGTCCCGGCCGAGTGGGTGCAGGAGAGCACCACGTCGTATTCCGACGCCGGCGAGTCGGGCGGCTACGGCTACATGTGGTGGGTCGCCGCCAACGGCAAGCACCTGCCGGGCGTGTCGATCCCCGACGGCAGCTACTCGGCCCGCGGCGCCGGCGGCCACTACATCCTCGTGATCCCGGCGTACGACCTGGTCATCGTCCATCGCGTCAACACGGACGTCCCGGGCAACGCTGTCAGCGGAAAGGAATTCGGCGAGCTCGTCAGGCTCATCCTGGAGGCCCGACAGGCCCCCTAGCCCGGCGCAGGCTGCGCCCCGGGACACGCGGCCTCTCGGGGCGGCGCGGAGGAGCCCCCCGCGCCGTCCCCCTCACCGGCGGGCCTGCGCGGCGTCGGTGGTCGCCGGCAGCACCACGCGGCCGATGCCGTTCTCGAACACGATGGTCGTCCCGAACGGCTTCGACCGCGCGATCAGGTCGTCGATGATCTTCTTCGCCAGATCCGGCGGGGCCAGGAGGGGCCGCCCGCGCTCGGCCGGCGGCTTGCCGAACCCGAGCGTGATCGGGTGCAGATCCAGCCCCACGAGGCGCTCGCCTTCGAACTGCGGCATGGCCACCACCGCCTCCCAGATCTCGCGGTCCGCGGGAAAGCCGCTGCGGTCGTTGTTGTAGCGGCGGGCGTTGAAGTCGGCCACCTGGGCGTCCGGCCCGAGGTTGTACGGATCGTAGTTCTCGCTCGGCAGCCGCAGCAGCGTTTCGTTCTGGAAGATAAAGTCGCCGAGGCTGTACAGGATCGGCTTGCCTTTGTAAATTTCGATCCCGCGCAGGACGTGCGGGCCGTGGCCCACCACCACGTCGGCCCCAGCGTCCACGACGGCGCGGGCGAACGTCACGAGGAAGTCCGCCGGCGCCGCGCGGTTGCCCGGCTTGCCCTCGTGGCCGTGGAACGTCACGATCACGTAGTGGGCGAGCCGGCTCGCACTCGACACGACAGCCGAGATTTCGGCGAGGTCCTCCTGGTTCGGCTCGGTGCGCGCGGTCGGCTCGTCGCCCACGACGAACCGGTTGCGCAGGAACGTCAGGCTGTCGCCCGACTCCGGGACGCGCTGCCCCATTTCGCGGAGCAGCGCCCGCAGGCCCTCGAGCCGCTCGCGCGTCACCACGTAGGTCGTGGTGTAGCGGAGCGGGTTCAGGCCCGGACGCCCGCGCACGCCGCCGCGCTCGCGACCGGCCCGCGAGTGATCCGGAAAGGTCGACGCCACCGAGATCAGGGCGACGCGCGCCTTCGCCGTCTCGAGGAATTTCGCCTCGCGGGCCTCGGCGAGGTTCTCGCCGACGCCCGCCTGCACCAACCCGGCCTCGGCCACGTACTTCGTCGTGAGCCGCATCCCCTCGACGCCGTAGTCGCCCGTGTGATTGTTCGCGCGCGAGACGAGGTCGAACCCCGCCCAGACGAGCTCCTTGACGAGCGCCGGCTCGGCCCGCATGTAGGTGCCGCCGCTCTCGTTCATCGGATACGGCTCGTAGTCGTGGAACAGCATCTCCAGGTTGGTGAACGCGACGTCGGCGCCGCGGATGAGGTCGATCAACTTGAGGAACGCCGGCTCCTGATAGACCGAGAGCCGGCGCGTAATGATGGAATCGCCGGTGAGCGCCATCGTGAACCGCGGCCCCGCCGGCTGCTGGGCGCGTCCGGCGCCCGACGCCGCGGCCAGCCCCAGCGCCACGAGCCCGACGAGAACACCCCTGCGCAGCATGGTCCCCTCCAGCGAAACAGACAGCCCCGCCCGGGGCTGAACCCGACGGCGACACCTTACCGCGGCCGCGGTCCCCTGCGCAACGCCGAGGCCCGCCGGCCAAGACACCCCCGCGCAGAAGCGTCGCGTCGCCCGCGCCGCACGCGCGGCGCGGCGTACCGCACGAGCACACAAACACGAAGGCGCCGCCGGGCCCAGGACGACCCGGCGGCGCCCGTGCGCTCTGGCCTCCGCCCGGCCGCGGCCACCCCGCCGCGCGCCGGGCCCGTCAGCC
>CAYZKQ010000204.1:0-5455 GCA_964478975.1 uncultured Vicinamibacterales bacterium
CGTGGGGACCGCCACGGTGACGCGGGCCTCGGTGGCCGAGTACGTCACGGTCGTCGGCAACCTGATCGGGATGGCCACGGTCCAGGTCGTCCCCAAGGTGAGCGGCCGCCTCGAGTCGATCGCCGTCCGCCTCGCCGACCCGGTCCGGCGCGGCCAGGTGATCGCCAAGATCGAAGACCGCGAGATTCAACAGCAGGTCAAGCAGGCCGAAGCCTCGTACGAGGTCGCCGCCGCCACGGTCCGGCAACGGGAGGCGGACCTCGCGCTGGCGCGGACGAATCTGGAGCGGACGCGCAGCCTGTTCGACCGCCAGCTCGTCTCCCTCCAGACGCTCGACGATGCCGACGCGCGCTTCCAGGCGGCCCAGGCGCAGCTCGACCTCGCCCGCGCCCAGTTCCAGCAGGCCAGGGCGCGGCTCGACGAGCTGCGTATCACCCTGGCGAACACCGAAGTCGTGTCGCCCGTGACGGGCTTCGTCGCCAAGCGGTTCCTCGACCCCGGCGCCTTCGCCTCGCAGAACTCGCCCATCGTCGCCGTGGTGGACATCAGCAGCGTCCGGCTGGTGGCCAACCTCGTCGAGCGCGACATCAAGCGCGTGACGACGGGCACGCCGGCGGAAGTCGAGGTCGACGCGTTCCCCGGCGAGCGCTTCGACGGCCGCGTCAGCCGCGTCGCGCCGGTGTTCGACCCGGCCACGCGCACGGCCGAGATGGAAATCGAAGTCCCCAACCCCACGTTCAGGCTCAAGCCGGGCATGTACGCGCGGGTCCGCCTGCGCGTGGCCGAGCGCGCCGACGTCCTGACGGTGCCGTTGAACGCCCTCGTGCAAATCGAGGGACGCCGGGGCGTGTTCGTGCCGGAGAACAACACCGCGCACTTCGTGCCGGTCGAGACCGGCCTGCAAGACCGAGAGCGGGTCGAGATCCTGAAGGGGCTCGCCGAGCGCACGACGGTGATTTCGACGGGCGCGGCCGGCCTGCGCGACGGGGACCGGATCGTGCTCGCAGAAGACCAGGGAGCGCTGGGGGGCGGCAGCGACCGGGTGTCCGGGCCCAGGCCGGCGGTTCCGGAGGGCGCGCGCCCGCGGGGCGGAGGCCGGGCCCGTCCTCTGCGCGGCCGGACGGCTTCGGATGGGGTGCTTCGGTGATCCCGTCGCGTCGGCAGCGGCCGTGAGGAGTCGGACATGAGCATTCCGCGCATCGCGATCCAACGACCCGTCACGATGTTCATGTTGAACGGCGTCATTGTGTTGCTCGGGGCCATCTCGCTCAGCCGGCTCCCGGTCGACTTGATGCCCGACGTGACGCTACCCAGCCTCACGATTCGGGTGAGCTATCCCGGCGTGGGGCCGCTCGAGATCGAGGAGTCGGTGACGCGGCCCATCGAGCAGGCCGTGGCGGCGGTGGCGGGCTTGCAGCAGATCAACTCGACCTCCTCCGAGGGGTCGAGCACGGTCCGCCTGAACTTCGCCTGGGGCACGGACCTCAACGCCGCTGCCGACGACGTCCGGAGCCGCCTTGACCGCGTGCGCGGCCGGCTGCCTGAGGACGCGGACGCGCCGGTCATTTTCAAGTTCGACGCGTCGGCGCAGCCGATCATCTGGATCGGGGTCGAGGGTGACTACGACCCCGTGACGCTCCGGGAGCTCGCGCAGAACGACCTGTCGCCGCGGCTCGAACGGGTGGCGGGCGTCGCCTCGGTCGACGTGATGGGCGGGGTGCGGCGCCAGATCCGCGTGGACCTGTCCAAGGAGAAGATCACGGCGCTCGACCTGTCGGTCGACCGCGTCGTCAACATCCTGCGCACCGAGAACCAGAACATCCCCATCGGCGAGGTCGAGGAAGGCGACATGGCCTACCTCGTCCGCAGCCAGGGCCAGTTCTCGAGCCTCGACGACATCCGCAACCTCGTCGTCCTCACGAAGAACGGGGTGCCGGTCTACCTCAAGGACATCGCCAACGTGTACGACGGCACGGAGGATGTCCGGTCGATGGTGCGCATCAACGGCAAGCCCGGCATCCGCATGAACGTGACGAAGCAGTCGGGCGAGAACACCGTCGCGGTCGCCCGCCGGGTCAAGGAGGAAATCGACCGGATCAACCGGGAGGTCCGCGGGGTGCGCCTGACGGTGCTCAACGACACGTCGCGGTTCATCGAGCAGGCCATCGGGGCGGTGCGGGAGGCCGTGCTGATCGGGGCCGTGCTCGTGGTGGCGATCCTCTTCGTGTTCCTGCGCAACCTCCGGTCCACGGTCATCATCTGCGCGTCGATTCCCATCTCGATCATCGGGACCTTCGCGCTGCTCTACTTCGGCGGCTTCACCTTGAACACCATGACGTTCGGCGGGCTCGCCCTCGGGGTGGGCATGATCGTCGACGCCTCGATCGTGGTGCTCGAGAACACGTTCCGCCACATGGAGCAGGGCAAAGATCGGATGCGCGCCGCGGCCGAGGGCAGCGAGGAAGTGTGGTCGGCCATCGTCGCCTCGACCCTGACGCACATCGCGGTGTTCCTCCCGATGCTGTTTCTGAGCGGCGTCTCCAGCATCATGTTCCGGCAGCTCGCCGTCGTGGTCATGTTCTCCCTCGCCATGTCGCTCTTCGTGGCCGTGACGCTCGTGCCGGTCCTCTGTTCCCGGCTCCTGAAGCTGCCGCCGCCCGAATCCGAGCGCCGCGGCGTCTTCGGGCGCCTGTTCACGGCGAGCGAGCGCGCCTTCCAGACCGTCGACAACGGCTACCGGACGCTCCTCCACCGCGCGCTGCTGCACCGCCCGACGGTGCTCGTGGGCGGCGCCGCCACGTGCGTGGTGGCCCTCCTGCTCTTCCCCACGATTCCGGTGGAGCTGATGCCGCAGACCGACGAGGGCCAGGTCACGGTCACGGCCGAGTTGCCGCGGGGCACCCGGTTCGAGCGGACGCGCGACGTCGTGCTCGCCCTCGAAGCCCGGGTTCGCGAGCTCGTGCCCGAAGCCACGACCATCATCGCGCAGGCCGGCGGCGCCGGCGGCATGGGCCCGATGGGCGGCGGCACGCACCGCGGCACCCTGACGGTCAATCTCGTCCCCAAGACCGAGCGCCAGCGGTCGAGCGACCAGATCGCCCAGGCCCTCCGCCGGCAGCTCGCCGGGCTGCCGGGCACGGTCGTGATGGCCCGGGCCTCGGGCGGGAACTTCCAGATGAACCGCTTCTTCGGGGGCGGCGGCGACAGCCGCTTCGCCATCGAGATCCGCGGCCACGACTTCGAGGACGCCACGCGTGTGAGCGACGCCGCCAAGGCCCTGATGGAGTCGACGCCCGGCATCGCCGACGTCCAGCTCGGCCAGGACGAGGCGCGTCCCGAGCTGGGCGTGCGCGTCGACCGGCCCAAGGCGGCGTTGCTCGGCCTGACGGTATCGGGCGTGGCGAACACGCTCCGCACCAACATCGCCGGCACCCAGGCCGCCATCTACCGCGAGCGCGGGCAGGAGTACCCCATCGTGGTCCGGCTGCGCGAAGAAGACCGGGAAACCATCGCGGACCTCGGGGAGCTGCTCGTGTCGACACCGACGGGGCAGGTCGTGCAAGCGAAGAACCTGGCCGGGTTCGAGCTGCAGGACGGCCCGGTGCAGATCGAACGCAAGAATCAAGAACGGATCCGCCGGGTCAACGCCGAGATCGAGACGACGCTGAGCGAGGCGCTCAAGGCCGTGCGGGCGCGGCTGCCCGAACTGCGCGTCCCGAAGGATTTCACGGTGGGCTTCGGGGCAGAGGTCGAGGAACAGGCGCGGGCCTTCGACCAGCTCTTTCTGGTCCTCATCCTCGCCGTCGTCCTGACCTACGCCGTCATGGCGTCGCAGTACGAATCCCTGAGGGACCCGTTCATCATCATGTTCTCCGTCCCCCTCGCCGGGATCGGGGTCGTGGGGATCCTGCTGCTGACCCGCACCTCCTTCAGCCTCCAGGCCTACATCGGCGTGATCATGCTGGCCGGAATCGTCGTGAGCAACGCCATCCTGCTGGTGGACTACACCAACACGCTCCGCCGGCGGGACGGCTTCGGCGTGCGCGACGCGGTGGAGCTCGCCGGGCGCACCCGGCTCCGGCCGATCCTCATGACGACGCTCACGACCGTCCTGGGGCTGGTACCGATGTCGCTGGGCTATGGCGAAGGGGCCGAGCTCCAGGCGCCGCTGGCCCGGGTCGTGATCGGGGGACTCCTGACGTCGACGCTGGTCACGCTGGTGTTCGTCCCGGCGATGTACACCCTGTTCGAGGAGGGGTGGGGCGGCCTCCGGCGGGGAATGCCCGGCGGGGGGCGGAAGTCTAATGAGGCAGCGACCGCAGGTTGAAGGGCGTGGTGTGAACGACTCGGTGTAAAGAGGCGGGCATCGTCATGAAGAAGATCATCATCTGGATTCTGGTGCTCGGTGCGGTGGGGGCGAGCGGCGGGGCGTACTACGCCTACCGCCGGCAGCCGAAACCGCCAGAAATCACCAAGGGGACGATTACCCGGGGCAGCGTCGTGGACACGGTGGGGGCGACGGGCACCCTCGAGGCGGTCACTACGGTGCAGGTCGGCTCGCAGGTGTCGGGCATCGTGATGGAGCTCAACGCCGATTTCAACTCGATCGTGCGGAAGGGCCAAGTCATCGCGCGCCTCGACCCGTCGCTGTTTCAAACCCAGATCGACCAGGCCCGGGCGAACCTGGTGCGGGCCCAGGCGGACCTCGAGCGGCTGAAGGTTTCCCTCGAAGACGCCCGGACCAAGCTCCAGCGCGCCGAGGACCTGGCCAAGCGCAACCTGATCCCCCCGACCGAGCTGGAAACGGCCCAGGTCAACTACCGCTCGATCGAGGCCCAGCTCAAGTCGGCCCAGGCCGCCATGACGCAGGCGCAAGCCAACCTCAACCAGGCCGAGGTCAACCTGCAGCACACCATCATCACGTCGCCGATCGACGGCATCGTGATCTCGCGCAATGTGGACGTCGGGCAGACGGTGGCCGCGAGCCTGAACGCGCCGACCCTGTTTCTGCTGGCCGCCGACCTGACGAAGATGCAGGTCCGCGCCAACGTCGACGAAGCCGACGTCGGCCGGATCCGCCCGGGCCAGCTCGTGCGGTTCCGCGTCGACGCCTACCCGACCGAGGAATTCGAAGGGCGGGTGTCGCAGGTCCGCCTGCAGCCTTCGGTCGTGCAGAACGTGGTGACCTATACGACCGTCATCGACGTGCCCAACCCGCAGCTCAAGCTCAAGCCGGGCATGACGGCGAACGTCAACATCGAGATCGCCAGGGCGGACAACGTGCTGCGCGTGCCCAACGCCGCGTTGCGCTTCCGGCCAACGCCCGAAATGTTCGCCGCGCTCAATCTGCCCGTGCCGCCGGAGCTGCAGCGGGGCGGCGGGCGGGCGGGTGAGCTGGCCCGGGGCACACGCGGGTCGCGCGCCGCGGAACCGACCGATGGGAGTTCCGCGGGGG